>NZ_AFWD01000034.1:0-30025 GCF_000222565.1 Vibrio sp. N418 | reverse complement strand
CACTGTGTGATGTTGTACGTAAACTTAAAGTGTTTGATGATGCCCAACATGTAACGATAAGTCTCGGCTGTGCTTACTATAAGAAGAGTAGCGATGCGATCTCACTTTCAGAGGCAGACAGATTAATGTATCAAGCGAAGATGAAAGGAAAAGATCAGGTCGTGATGGAAATTGTAGAGCAGGGCAGTGATTCATTACAACCAATAACGCAATAGTACAACTCACCGATGACTTGCCAGATTGTGCTTTTAACCAGCAAGCTGAACAAATACCAAGCAAACAAACCTAGGTTTGATAAAAATAGCTTTCATTTTCAATTAACTGTGGCATATTAGCTAGGTCTTCGAGACACAGTGTGCGTACTTCGTATAATGGCTATTACCTCAGCCTTCCAAGCTGATGATGCGGGTTCGATTCCCGCAGTACGCTCCAAATTTTCTCCTCCTTTTTCAATTGCTTATCGAATACTTATTAGAGAGTAGTAAGATTTTGGTAAGTAAAGTGATACCCATCAATGACCTTTCTGCTCGTAGAGTAATGATATCTCTTGCTTTTGACGTTTAATAGAACTTATCGGCGAAAAATTAGATGTTTACAGTTTTAGAGTACATTAAGTTTTTTTTGTTTGACATCTTTTCGATATCGTACTGTTGGGACTAGTGTTAGTAAAGAACTAAAGGTGTAGCATAAGTTGAATGCCAGCTTACCGTAGATAGGAGTAAAATTCTTACCGCTAGTGATCTTTGTGAAATCTTTTAATTGTGGATGATTATTCAACAAAGTTATATGCGAGTAGTCAAAATACATAAAATTCAGTTGCTTATGGTATATATTATGATTTATTTTAACTCAACTATTCATATAAGTTTGGTTAGCCATGAGAATACAAACATCAGATCCAGATATTTATAGTATCTACAATCGCATAAAACGTGGGCTTATTGATTTACAGCCTGACTTTCAGCGCGGGGAGGTCTGGAAGACTCTTAAAAAACAACGATTGATAGATAGTATTTTAAGAGGTTGGCATATACCACCAGTGCATCTCATTTCCGACCCTGCCGCAGATAGATTGGAAGTCCTAGATGGACAGCAGCGACTTGTATCTATAAGGGATTTTCTAAATAATGAATTTCCAATTCATGGCTTTTTAGAGCCACTTGACGATGAAATTAGTTCTTTAGATGGTATTTATTGGGATGACCTTAAAGATGTCTATAAAGATAAAATTGAATTGTTTACAATTCGATTTCTAACCATTAGTGACTATAAGGTTGGTGAACCTGGAGAACTTTTTCATAGGCTCAATCATCCGACTAACCTCACACCTGCTGAGCAAAGAAATGCATTCTTTGGAGAATCAAGGCAACAAGTTAAAAATTTAGCAGAGAAGATGGTTTTCCTTGGATATTGTAGAGAAACTATAGGCTTTACAAACTCAAGAATGGCCTATGATGATGTAGTTGCAAAGATTCTGATAACAATGGATCAGGGAACTTTAGCCAAAAAAATCACTTCTTCTACTATTACTGATAAATATCGTTCTAATCTTGGCTTTTCTTCAGAACATGTTACCAAACTCGAATTAGCCTTAGAGATATTTATTCATGCAATTATGTCAGGTAGCGGAAAAGTTAAACTTAATAAAGCAAGTTTTCATTCTTGGGTTATTTTTATATGCTTTTTGATCGATAATGATATTTCTTCAGGAGATCTATCGGATTTTATTACCGACTTTGAAGAAAATAGAACATCGAATAATCATGATTTTATAACGCTCTCTAAGTTTAGAGTTACAAGTGAAGGATTGTACCAAGCGCAAAAAATATTTTCTGACAGATCTGCTTCAAGGGTTGCGGATACTTCGTCAGTTATTCTGAGAGATATTGTCTTAGTTTCATTTTATTATGTTTATCATGGTTTTATCTCGAAAGAAAATAATGTGATGGCACTTTTAGATTCGGTATCCCACTATTTAAATAGGGGGAAAATTACTGAAGAAGCACTCTTGTCTCTGTCGAAAAAACATGGTTGGAGAGAACTGTGATGATGGACTTTAAGCAAGCGAGATTTAATGATTATTGGCGAACTAGCGCTCAAAGGAACTATGATGTTTATGTCAATATATTCAGAGTTAATCAAGGCGAGATTTTAGCAGGAGCGAATTTGGTACTAAATAAAGGTATCAATGCAATCGCAGGTAAAAATGGTGTCGGTAAAAGTACGATTATTAGCTCTTTGTATAACAATATAAGAAATGATAATAGTAATCGATGTGAAATCAATACATTACTAGATTCCGCATATGCGTCAATTACATTAAAGCAGAAAAAAACAGCTACTGGTGAGCATGAAGATGTATGTGTAACGACAATAGATAGTAGTGATGTAACTGCGTATTTATTTGATCCTTGTTCTTATATCCCTAAATATCTCGATTTTGTTAGAGAACAAAGAAATTTAGATGAACAGCTAGATCAAGTTGCTTCCTTTGAATATGATGCAAGTAAATTAGATAATATTAATTATTTGACAAACTCAAACTATCAGAGAGTCACGGTGTGGAATATCGAAGGTGAGTATGAATCTCATCCCCTTCTTCCATACTTTGAAGTTGAATCAAATGGGGTAACTTACGATAGCAAAAATATGGGGCTAGGTGAAATTGCTCTGATTTATTTTTTCTGGCTGATGGAGAGAATTGCAAGTATCAATGAAAACGCTATCATTTTCATGGAAGAACCTGAAAGCTACCTCCCTCCAAAAACTCAAAAGCGATTAATGAATTGTGTGTCTTGGTTAGCGGCTCAAAAAGGGGTTAGTGTTCTAATATCTACACATTCTGAACATGTCTTGTCTTTTTTAAATGATAAACAAATTCAGCTCATTATTGATTCAGGTCGAGAGAAAAAATTTATTCATGGCATAGAGGCTGTGGATACTGTTCTAGAATTAGGTTTGCAGAAAGTTACAACCAAACTTGGTCTATTAAGCGTTGAAGATGAATTTGCCTTGATATTGTTAAAGTCGATTCTAGGAACCAGAGCTGAAAATTATTCATATGAAATAGCTGGCTCTGAGGGAGATCTACTAAAACGATGTGCCATATTTCAAGCAAACGTTGATGGGTATTTGTATCGAGCTGTATTTGATGGGGATACTAGAGGTAAATATACTGCTCAAATTGGGACTTCTGAGGTAGTTCGTTATCTTCCATTAAATGATGCCCCAGATAAACTAATTCTTGATTTCTTTAGAACTTTAACTGATGGTGAAGTTGCTAGTGCGTTATCTTTGGCAGAAAATCGAATTACGGTAGCTAGAAGTGCAGCTGAAGGAGCTGAATTTCATGATTACTTCAGGGAGTTCGCTAGATCTGTACCTTTGGAGCTGGCATATATTGAGAAAATATTTGCAGAAAAGTGGTGTAAAGCGAATACGCAGCTAGTAGATGAATTTTTAGAAAGCTTATGATGACCAAACGAAGTTGAATTCGATATTGGATTTTTTAGAAAAAATTGTCCCTATAACAACAGTTGAACAAAAGTGAAAGACAGTATTATAGGGTCAATTTTGTTAACAAATAAAATTATTTATGTGATTTACGTAATGCGGAATTTGTTAACTTCTTGCAGTGTGTACATGTAAAATTTAACTTTTGTAACGTAAAAAGTAAGTTGCCTCATACAATATCGATAAAATATTCTGCTATTTTATCTCTAAAAGTACGCCCGCCACCAGTAGCATTGATCCAGCCTTTTCCGTTCGCATCTTTCTTAAATGCTTTGCAGTTTCGCCAGTGATCTGCATTCTTGTCGTAATCTAAACGTCCAAGAGTTTGTCCAGCGTCAAATAACTTACTTTTCGTATGAGCTTTGTTACGTGCCAATTCGTGAGTAACCACGGCCAAGGCTTGCCAAACTTGCATAGAGCGGTGAAAGCCATTGCTGTTTTGCTTAAACTCGTTTTCCAATGAACAGATCCACCCTCTCATGAGAGGAACTAATTTACTTAACCCGTCTTCAACTATTTGATCTGTGACTGGAGTTTTATCAGGTAAGTGCGTCGGAAGTTGCTTTGTAATTCTAGCTCCTTTCCCAGTGTAGTGGATGAGTGAAGCTAACCATCACTTTGTAGGCAATTACGATGCTTTCCCTTAGCTGAGGTTATCCAAAATGTCTCTGTTTTATGAAATTCGTAACAAGGTTTTGTTCAGAACCTTCATGGGGCGCTTTTGGGCTCAGAAATGTCCTTTTCATGCCCGTACGCCCAAGCTCATGAACCACTTACAGGTGGTTTGACCTACTTTTTCTTATCTGTGTATTGTCTAGATAACCGGACTCTTAGCAGAGCGCTTAGCGCGGATTTGCTTTGCATTCACTTTAAAGACCGAAATCGCCTAAGAATCAGCTATCGGTGAGCAAATGGGGCTCCACCAATCGCCTGATATTCACCTTGGCTCCAAGGCGAGATGCCAGTAGATACATGCCTCCTATCTTGCGGTGGAGAAATAGGGCATCGGCTGGAGGTGTGTGCCAATACTCTTGCTCCATGCTGAGTATGGTTCCTGCTTCACGAAGCCTTTGTGCTAAACCACTGGCTTTGAAGTCGTAATCTTCATCAACAAGCATGGGTTCACACGCTATTTTTACTAAGTTGAGAATGGCTTGGCGTTGGTCTGGGAGAATAGTCTCGCTAAAATATCCAATTTGCTCTAGGGCTTTGTTTAGTCCCTGCTCATCATGATTAACGACAGATGTGAAAGCCAAACGATAACCATCACTGAATCGATCGCTGTATTCACGAGTAGCGCCAAAATCCAATAAGCCAATTTGACGTGTTTGCTCTACATACAAGTAATTAGCGAAGTTGGGATCGGTTTGCACCATTTTGAAGTCAAACAGCTCTTTGAACATTAGCTCGAGCAGGCTCTGCATGACAAAGTCGCGTGTCTGTTGGTCGTCATTTTCTATTTTTTCGATAGAACAGCCTTCGATGAAATCCATCGCTAGCACAGATTCGGATGAGCTTTGTAGGTAAACTTTGGGAACCACAAAGTGAGAACTTCCATTTAGTACATTGTAATATCGAGTCGCGTAATCTGCCTCTCGAGCATAATCGGCTTCGTCGTGTAATTGTTTTTTTGCTTCTTCCAACAAACTTTTGTAATCGACCGACTCTGGAATCAAGCCAACAATTTTGAGCAGAGTACCGACATTATTCACATCGCTATCGATACTTTTTCTGATCCCAGGATACTGAACTTTGACGGCCAATTTATCACCTGCATCGCTGTAGGCTTGGTGAACTTGACCGATGGACGCACTGGCGATGGGTTTGAAGTTGAAGGAGATAAACTCTGCTTTCCAATTTGTTCCGAGTGAATTTTCTAACACTTGGTTGAGTTGTTTGGCTGGCAGTGGATCGGCGTCTGAACGCAGGCGTGCCAGAATGTTGGCTAACTCGGGTTCAAGAATATCACCTGCATCCATCGACAGCATTTGACCGAGTTTCATCGCTGCGCCGCGTAAATGCGCCAGTTGATCGGTGAGTCGGGCAATATTTTGGGGCGTTAATAGCAAGTCTTTTGCTTTGGGTTTGTTTCCTTGCGCGAGCTGTTTCGTGCCTTCTGTGATGACACTTCCGGCTACTCGAGTCGCGAGCGATGCGAACTTACTGAATCTTGAAAAGCGATGGGTAGGTAGACTTCTTTCTTTTGTCGACATAAAGGCTCTCTTTGGGTATCAAGGTTCATTACAAAGTTCCATGCTTGCTAGTGTATACCTAAACCCAGCAGTAGTTTTCCTAAAACATACAAAATGGTATTGGCTGCGTCCGCATCAATCTGAGGGTAGTCTAAAAGGCCTTACTATAGATTGTTTGTTATGTTTTCTCAGTATCATGTTTGGCAAGCGTTACTATCTCTTTCTAGCACAATGTGTACATCCCTTAGTTAAAACTTCGTCAGTGGAGCTATTGATTTACTTGATTTTTTTGTCGTTTCAATTTGTACGCAATCCCCGATTAGGTGGATCATTTTACTCAGTATCCGACACTGTAATTGTGGGATTTCGCTATAGAGATAAGCGGGCGTCATGTCATGCCATATAGAGGGGGCATAGTGAATTTGGCCTGACATCTAGAAAATAGATAATTTAGTCTTCAACAATTGGCATCATAATTCCCATAATATGAAACAAATTGCGAAAAGCGCTTAACGACGTGTTTTTGCGTATCTTTCGTTTGTAATGGTAATCAAATCGGTTTGTGAACTGCTTTTTTAACCGCATTTTCGTGTCCTTACCTTGCGTACTACAACCCAAACAACACCATTGAGTTAATCATAGCAATGATGGGATTTATGATTATAATTCGCTCGTTAAGAATATGAGCTGTTCCTATTCTGTTAAATGGTTGTACCTGATTTATGTTTCAATATATTACGTCTATTCCTGCTGGCATCGCCTTGAGTATTGCAATTGTTGCCGAGGTGATAGCAACTTCATTCATACCGAAAACGGAACAATTTACCAAGCTTTCACCAAGTTTAATTGTTCTCTTCGGCTATGGCGTTGCGTTCTTTCTGCTATCGGTTACGGTTAAAACAATGCCTGTCGGCATTGTATACGCAATCTGGAGTGGGGCTGGTATCGTACTTGTGGCAACCGTTAGCTACTTTCTCTATGGCCAAAAGCTTGATTTACCGGCGGTAATTGGTCTTGCGCTTATTATTTCAGGGGTATTGATCGTCAATTTGCTATCTAAATCAGTCGGTCATTAACCTATTGTAATATCGAGTAAACAGTCTGCATTGTATGCAGCTTAAGCATCCGTTAAGTTGTCGTTCTAGATATTATCGATAATAAGCCCGTCTAGTCAGACGGGCTTTGATTATCTTTGATGTGTTTGAGTGAGGCGCTCATTAACTGGGTAGGCTGCCTTCTTTATCAATTGGGATATTCAATATCAATTAGGGTATTCAATCCAACTCTTACCATCTAATGATACGTAGTATTTACCATTCACTTCTATCACGGTCGAACCAGAGTTCTGCGCGACAACTTTAGTCTCAGGCAAATTGGCGGTTAAGTTTTCAGGATCAAACTGTTTAACTTGATAGATATTTTTATCCAGAATATTGGCAATTAATTGTGATAGCGCCAAATAGCTGGAAGGTGCTTCAACATGTTTGGTTTCACCTTGGCGTTGGATATCTTTACCAAAAATCTTCAAGCCGACAGGGGTATGAATGATCGTTGGGGCTGGGATCTCTCTCATGCCGGATATTTGCATTCTATCTCCCCGCATTCCCGCGCCATGCTCCGGTACCAGCGCAACAACGATGTTCCTTCCAGATGCTTCTAAGGTTTTAAAGAACGCGTACAAATCGTCTAGTAAATTCTTGAGGCGCTTTTTGTAACTCACCATCGATGTAGTTGAGTTGGCGTTGATGATTCGGTTTCCGTCGTGCAGTGAGATTGAGTTGTATAGCGTGAAAACTTTGTCGTCGTCGCTTTTTAGTCGCTCTTGCCACCAGCTTTCGAGAACTTGTTTATCGCGAAAGATGTTTGAGCCGTCAAATGACTTTTGGTAAGGCGTGAACCCTTGTTGTGACATTAAGTCTGCTTGTATATCACCATCTTTTTTGATCAGCTCTAAAAAGCTATCAAATACGCCGTTGTGGTTCATGACCAAATTTTCACCAAAGCCCAATTGTTTGAGATCATCGAACAAGTAGCACTGTTTGTTTGGTGCAGGAGCGAATAATTGACTATGTTCTGGCTGGCCACAACTTGCTCTTAATAAACGGATCACAGCAGGCCCACTGTAAGAGGTGGCTGAGCTAAAGTTGTCGAACATAATGTCGAATTCTTTAAAGAGTGGATGATTTTCGAGTCCTGCAATTTCGATATCATCCCAAGCGACCGAACAAATACTCAGTAGCAGTAAATCAAAGGGGGCATCTTGTGCGGTTTGACGATTGAAATCGACCTTTCGTGACGCCTCTTGGGCAAAAAAATCTGCGGTTAGAGCATTAAGCGTGTTGTCGTTGATTTCAGTAACGGATACAGGAGCGTTGTCAGTAACTTGTACTTGTGATTGTTCGGCTTCTTCGTTCTCGGTGAGCGATTCAGGCTTGGATGTAGTGATACTTGGAAAGCTGATATAGCACGTCGCAATGACAACCAGTACGGATACACGTAGGTACTTGCTGAGGATTGCGTAAGCCGCACAAATGACAAACAGCGCTATCACTGCATGAGGCGTGACAAAGCGCCCAAGCAGTTCGATTAGATAGCTTAATTCAAACTGCATTAATTGCCCAGCTTGCGCCCACAATCGCTCGAGAGGGGGTAAGTAAGAGTCAAAGTGCAGTAACCATACTGCGATAAACGCGGCCAGAACATGACGGGTACGATTAAGCCCCTTGCTCTTAATTGGTAGCAAAATAGCGAATAATAATGCGAAGTTATACAGAGGATGAAAATCGATCACCCCTTGTGAAAATAGGGCGATTTTGATGATGAAATAGATGTTCCACCAACCCAATCCGATTGACGGTGTGGAGTTCGCAAGCGTTTTCGATGTCATGGGTTATTCTTCTTGTTTTGTGTCAAGTTCAAAATAGGCAGAGCGTTTAAATCGTTTCTTATAAAGGGTGCGAAGTGCGCGCAACATATCTCGTAGGAAAAACCCAACAAAGATACCAATAAATAAGCTAATACCGACTGTGAGCAAGAAGTCGTTGATGTTCATAGTTATCCTTTTAGCGCGATCGTTTTTTTGATGGCAAAGAGAGTTGGTACATCCGTTATCGCTGGATTCTGTTCGGGAAAAATTTGCGTCTCAGTCGTCAGATCCGTGACTTCTTTTGAGATCAAAGCTTCATCCTCTAGGATGTATTTTAGTTCAGAGTCAATGTCATACTGGGTTTCAAATGTACGCATTGAGTAAAACAAATCGCGAACGGGGAATTCGAAAATATTGTTTAGTGCAATATCAATGTCGCTATGACGTATGGCGCTGAATAACACATACAGAGCTTTTTGCGTGGCGGTAACCACATCACCATCGCGCTTAACGTGGCAAAGTCGTAAACATTCCTCCGCTTGCATCCCCGGTAAAAAAGTGAGTTTTATTAAGGCAAAGTTGACCTTTGATTGCGCCGAAACGGAAATTACATCATTGCAGTAGCGGGTAAACTCTTTACTGCGTAGATAGCCTTTGCTGCCAAATGATAAGTCGTATTTGGTTAAAGCATCTAGGCTCGAGGGAATAGGGCGCGTTAACAATTGCCCTTGAATGGCTTCTACTTGAGTCATAAAGCGCATTGGGGGAACTTGGACAGGACAAATAAGATTGACTCCCGATCGCAGTAGGTATTTTTCATCGGCATAGCGCAAACATTGCTGCGTTTCTCTAATGATGATCTTTAATTGTGAGCCTGCTTTTACCCTCATTTGGTAACAAGCGATAGCGAGTTGCTGTACTTCTTCTTGGCTTGAACAGCTAAAAATGATGGTTGATGCTCTAGGGCTATCTAATAGGCCAATTAAATGCTGATTACTCTCGGCAACATGCATATTTGCAGGGGCTTTTGACGTATCACCTAAAGCTGCTCTTACGATATAGACACGCTCGCTATCAGACTTATCCTCACTTAACGGTTGAATAGGGCTATGGTTGTGTTGGCTAGCTAACAGAGATGCCTCATTCTGACGAGTTAACACAAATTCTTGTGCAGCGATGACGCCATGGTGATTAGACCAAAAGTCAATCCAGTAGCTAAAGCGCGATTCATCAAGAGCGGTCATGCTTGCTAGCCCTGCAAGTGTGCGATTGTGAGTTAACAGTTTAGGTTTTAGAACTGAGGTGGCTAAATGACCAAAAATACACAGGTTTAATTTGGTTTTCGTTTTGCTAGCGAAAGCGGCTAAGTTGTTTAAGAAATTGTCTATTTCTTCATCGCTGTAGTGGGCAAGTGATGCGTCGGAAAGCAATAAAATGACATGTGTTTGTGGTGGGACATTGATCGCTTGAATGTCTTTCGTTAAAGCGATAGGACTGACCGCTTTTTTTTGACTTCTCTCGTTAATAAAATACCTTGAGCTGAAATAATGATTTTGTAAGGCATTGAACGTTGCGGTTTGAGTGGTATCAAGTCCTGATAGAATCGACAGTTTGTCGATGCAGCTGAGTAGAATGTTTGTTTGTTTTTTATTCAAAACATTTAAAAGAAACTCAATTGTCATGTGCTTGTTAGTAAATAAATTGACATAGGTAGACTTACTTTCTAACTCACTGGTCTCTGCCGGTAATCCGATTGTTGATGACATGATAATTGCCTTTCTTTCAGTGGTTTAATGTGGTTTGTATGCGCCATAATCCAGACGCTTATGCTTGTTTGTTCTGAAATGCTAGTCGATTATGACAAAAAAATGACGTTAAGATATTAAACCAATTTGATCAAAAGTAAAATTACATATAGCATTGTTGTCCTTGATGTTTATAAGCAAAATTCGCATTCATATCGCATGTATTAATTATGTTGGTGAATGATATTTTAGCTTATATGTCGTAAATGGATAATTACAACTTACTTTCAAACTCAGTTCTGAAAAACATCACTTAAGGAGACACAGCACGAATATGCAATGTTTTACATTGTGATATCGAATCGTGTTGTATCGCTTTGGATGCGCAGGTTAGGTGCATCGGTCGTTATTAGCGTCATTTATTTGGATTGATAGTGCTCGACGAGGAAGTCCGCACTCCAAACGAATGTGCCTGTAATGTGGAAAAGATGTTTTGTCACAGCCCGCAAAAGATATCAATTCGATCTACTCTTCATATGACTTGGTTCAACATCAATATGTTGAAACCGCTGAAAATGAATCATACATACAAGTGAAAAATAAGTGGCTAGTGTTACAGAGTCAGCGCCATCATGTTGGCTCTATCGCGGTGGACAGGAGTTCGAAATCATTAGTTCTTACAACGGAAACAGCATGAAACGCCTTCTTGTCGTCAGTTTAAGACGAGGATGTGGCTCGACAACAGTGACTGCGAATTTGGCTCAGTCATTAGTGAAGATCAATAAACCTGTGCTCGCTATAGATGTATCTGCGGAGAACTTGTTACGCCTTCATTTTGGTACTCCCTACGATGAAAATGATGGTTGGGCGGTCCGTATGATGGGGGGATCGCTGTGGAATGAGGCTGGTTTTTCAAGCCCTCAAGGTGTGGATTTTTTACCATATGGCCAATCAAATGAAATCCTACATCAGAGTTTTACTCAAACAAATAACCAACCGATCAACGACTTGAATCAGGGATTGCTTTCCGTTTTTGAGCCATCGCAGTGGCAGTTATTTCACGGTGAATTTTGGCAAATTTCCACGCCAGTATGGCAAGATTTTATTGCTTCAATGGATATGATATTTGTGGTGATTAAGGCTGATGCGATGAATTACGCAGTACTCCAGTCGCTCTTTGAGCACAACCATGTCCTACGTGAACTCATGGATAACGATAAAATCCGTTTTATTCTCAATCAATACCAACCGGAAACTGAAATTGGGCGCGATCTTGCGTTGGTTCTCAAGCAAGAACTAAAAACCTTATTGGTACCAGTATTGATGCATCAAGATACCGCGTTAATAGAATGCGCTGCTAATCTAACGACAATTCAACATTATTCTCCTATTAGCCAAGCAGCGAAAGATTACCAAGCTCTCGCGTTTTGGTGTGTATCTGCTTTCTCTTCTAGTGCAGAACAGGGCTAAGTATGAAGGGGCTAAACTTAATTTTTCAGCGTTGGATAGTTGAACGATTTGAAACGCAAAAGAAAGTCTATGAACAGAAATGGCAATGCAGTGCGAACTGGATGGGGCAGCTCATTTTAAGTACTTGGTTTTGCGTTAGTTTTGTTTTTCTCCAACCTGTGATTGCTGGCGTACCCTCTTGGAAACTGCCGTTAGTGTATTTCCCGCAAGTTAATTTTGCCGCTCCGCGTCTATTTGATTCCATTAGATTTGTTGTACAAAGTATTTGGTTGATTTTATTCAAGCAATGCATCACCCGTTCGGGCTCTGATTTTGTCCGAAGACTTCTCTCGCGCGCAATCATTCAACTACGCCACATCTTTTATCTACCTTTTGAATCGGTTGCAAAAATAGTGGGTTGGCTAGAAAAAAAAGCTAGCCAGGTTAACCAGCCGGAGTTGCGCCAAGCCGCCCGATCCAGCAAGTCCGCTCTAGTGCTCAATTACTTACTATTGATATGCGTTGTTTTCTTGGCATTGATCTGTTTTACCGTGCCGTTTGGTTATCAAGCGCAACTGGTGTTTGTGGTTTTGCTTTGGGCGCTGGCGATGATGGTGCGTCGTTTACCGGGACGCTTTCCGACAATGTTGCTGATCATTATGTCGGTGACCGCTTCTTGTCGTTACCTTTGGTGGCGCTATTCATCTACGTTGAACTGGGATGATCCCATAGCATTAGTGTTGGGGGGCATATTACTTATCGCTGAATCCTACTCATGGGTTGTATTGATTCTTGGCTATTTCCAAAATATTTGGCCACTTAGTCGTAAGCCTTTAGAGATGCCGAAAGATACGTCGACGTGGCCGACCATCGACTTGATGATCCCGACTTACAATGAGGATTTAGATGTTGTTAAGGCGACAGTATATGCTTCCTTAGGCGTCGATTGGCCAAAAGATAAGCTCAATATCTATGTGTTGGACGATGGTAAGCGAGATAGTTTTCGCGAGTTTGCTCAAAGTGTGGGTGTGAATTACATTCGTCGACCTACCAATGAACATGCTAAAGCGGGCAACATCAATTATGCCTTAAAGCAAACGCATGGTGAGTATGTCGCCATTTTTGATTGCGACCATATCCCAACTCGAGCTTTTTTCCAGTTAACCATGGGCATGTTTCTTAAAGACCCCAAGTTGGCTTTGGTGCAGACGCCTCACCATTTCTTTTCACCGGATCCGTTCGAAAGAAACTTGTCCAATTTTCGCAATGTACCGAGCGAAGGCAGCCTCTTTTATGGCTTAATTCAGGATGGTAACGACTTATGGGACGCAACATTTTTCTGTGGTTCTTGCGCTATTTTGCGTCGCAAGCCTTTAGAAGAAGTGGGTGGAATTGCAGTCGAAACCGTTACTGAAGATGCACATACCTCTTTGCGTATGCATCGTCTAGGTTACCACTCTGCTTACTTAAAGCAGCCTATTTCAGCCGGCTTAGCGACAGAAACGTTGTCTGCTCATGTGGGCCAACGGATTCGTTGGGCGCGCGGTATGGCGCAGATATTTCGAGTGGATAATCCGTTAACTGGTAAAGGTCTTAAATGGTCGCAACGGCTCTGCTATGCCAATGCGATGTTGCACTTTTTATCTGGTATACCGCGGATTGTTTTTTTGGTGGCTCCGTTGGCATTTTTGCTGCTTCATTCGTATGTGATTTATGCACCAGCGCTCGCCATTATCTTGTATGTGCTGCCACATATGATTCACGCCAGCATGACCAACTCCAGAATGCAGGGAGACTACCGTTATTCCTTTTGGGGCGAGGTGTATGAAACCGTCCTCGCTTGGTATATCGCCCGACCAACGACCGTCGCCTTATTTGCTCCGCACAAGGGGGAGTTTAATGTAACGGCTAAGGGAGGCTTAGTCGAAAAATCTCATTATGACTGGGTGATATCACGACCATATTTGATTTTGGTTGCTTTCAATATTCTCGGGTTTGCCGTTGGCTTTTATCGCTTAGGTTGGGGACCTCAAGATGAGATTGGCACGGTCATCGTGAACTTGGTTTGGACGATGTATAACTTGTTGATCTTAGGTGCAGCGGTCGCGGTTGCGGTTGAGGCAAAACAAGTGCGAAAAGATCACCGAGTTGAAGTGTCCATTCCAATGACAGTCAGGCTTAATTCCGGGCACCTAATTCAAGCCGTGATGAAAGATTTTTCACTAGGCGGTGTGCGGATCGAAATTGAAGGCCTCGATGATGACGTGTGTCAGTACCTAAAAGGCCAAGTTTTACAAGTTGTACTGAATCGAGGGGGGCAAGATTTCGTCTTTCCTATGACAGTCGCCTATGCTCATAAAGGCATTTTTGGCTTGCAACTTAATGCGTTATCTCATCAACAACAAATCCAATACGTTCAATGTACTTTTGCTCGTGCAGATACATGGGCGAAATGGCAACAAGGCTATCAATCTGATAAGCCTCTATCTAGTATGCACGCCGTTCTTCATGTCGGTTTTAATGGATACAAACGCTTGCTAAAACATAGTCCTAAGTTGATTAGAGTCTGTGTGACCGCACTGATAATTTGTATTAAATTTATTTGGTCTTTTAGACCTCGCTATGTCCCAACCAGGACCTTAAGTCATGCTCAAAAATAAAAAACTAACAGCTTTGACGGCGGCCATAACTCTAATGAGTATGTCGGGTAGTCTCGCAGCACAAGAAGTAAATCAGTCAGTCATTGTCTCTCAAGCATCCTCTCAAGATCTTGAGGATTCGTCGGTATTTAAGCGAGTTGTGCCTTTTAGCCAACTTGGCTATAACCGCTCGATCGCGATTCAAGGTAGCGAAACCAGTGCTTACATCGGATTTGGTTCTCGTTTGGATGAGGTCGTTTCGCAAGCAACTCTCTATTTTGATATTACACCGTCTCCAGCATTGCTCTCATTGGTCTCTCATATCAAAGTCTATTTGAATAATGAACTCATGGGTGTCACACCGATTGTTGATGGCCAGCAAGGCAAGAAACTGAGTTTATCTATGCCTTTGGATACTCGATTTTTTAGTAACTACAATCAGATCCGCTTTGAGTTGATTGGCAATACGCAAAAAGATTGTGCCAATCCTAATGATGCAAGTATTTGGGCTGAAATTAGTCAGACTAGCCGGATTGAAATGTTGGTGCAAAAGACACGATTGGAGAGCGATTTAAGCCTGTTGCCGGCACCGTTTTTTGATGTTCGTGACTTTAGCCGATTGAATTTACCTTTCGTGATGGGGGATCAATACGATCTGGAAGAGATAAAAGCAGCCGGTGTCGCGAGTTCATACTTTGGTTCACTTGCGGGTTGGCGTGGAGCACAGTTCCCTCTGAGTTTTAACTCTATGCCTGAGCGTAATGCGATCGTCTTTGTGACTAATGACAATAAGCCTGACTTTTTGCGCGATTTTCCAGATACTGATGGCCCACGTTTACAAGTCATCACTCATCCAACCGATCCGTTCGTTAAATTACTTTTGGTCATTGGCCGTGATAGTGCTGATTTAAATACTGCAGTCCGAGGTTTAGCGCTCGGTAATCAGATTTTGACAGGACCAATTGCCAAGATTAATTCTGTAGAGCAAATTAAGCCGCGAACTGCATACGATGCGCCTAATTGGGTGACAACTGAGAGACCGGTTGCTCTTTCGGAATTAGTTGAACAAAAAGCAATGCTTCAGGTTGAAGGGCGAACACCACCACCAATTAGTGTCAGTTTGCGTTTACCGCCAGATCTGTTTACATGGCAAAGTCGTGGTATTCCGATGGATCTCAACTACCGTTATTCCCCCCCTACGGAAGACCATTCGGGTTCTCGTCTAACGCTAAGTATCAATGACCAGTTTATCGAAGCATTTAATTTGACGACAGATGGTCAAGGTGGAGATTCAAACCGAATTCGCGTTCCACTACTTGATGATACGTTATTAGGCGGCGAAGATCGGGTCCGAATTCCGGCGTTTAAAGTGGGAAGTAAAAACCTAATTGAGTTCGAATTTGGTTTTGCCTCTGTCACGGATGGGCAGTGCCAAGTGACTCAACCAAGCAAACAATATGCAGTGGTTGATGGCGATTCAACCATCGATTTTAGTGGTTTTCCTCATTATATCGAAATGCCGAATATGCGCGCGTTTGCGACCTCGGGCTTCCCGTATACGCGTATGGCCGATTTATCTGAAACGGCTGTGGTGATACCAAAAAATGCACCAGTAGAGGTGCTGCAAACCTTCTTGAACGTGATGGGATCACTTGGCGGGGATTCAGGTTACCCGGGTTTTCAAGTATTGCTAACCAATCAATGGGATGCGGAGAAACTTGCAGATAAAGACATCCTTAGCATTGGCTTAGATAGCTCGCTATTACAAGCTGCGAGTGATCCTGATCAAGTGGACCTGGTGATAAAGGCTGGCGAGCGCCAAATTCGCTTGCCGAGTAAAAATGAGCAGCAACTTGGCTTAAATTGGATGAACCCCACTACGAGCGGTCAACAACCGGCTGACTTTGTTTCAGTTGAAGCAAATGGTCCTTTTGCGGCGCTTTACGGTCAGGAAAGCCCGTTTACGAGTAACCGCAGTCTTATTGCCATTATGGCTGCTCAACCGAGTGATTTTGCGGTCGTCGATCGAGCGCTGGTTGATTCAGGCAAGCTTGACTATATGTTCGGCTCAGTGGTGACGTTGCGAAATGATGAAGTAGCAAGCTACAACGTTGGCGACCATTATTACGTTGGTCAGTTACCGGTTTGGAAGTTGGTTTGGTACCACTTTTCTAATCATCCGATCGTTGTCGCATGTTTTGCCGCGCTACTGGTTGTGATTGTTACTATCGTGCTTTGGCGTGTATTGCGAAAGGTTGCGACTAAGCGATTGGAGAAAAATGAGGAGCAAGAATGAAACAGCTGATGGTGTTCATAAGCCTTTTTCTCTCTTCATCAGTGCTGGCAAATAACTGTGATTGGCCACAATGGCAAACCTTTAAGTCGGTTTATATAGAGCAAGGCCGTGTGGTTGATGGCAGTGATTCGCGTTATATTACGACTTCGGAAGGACAATCTTATGCGCTGTTTTTTGCGCTGGTGGCCAATGATAAACAGGCTTTCTCTCACGTTCTGTCTTGGACTCAACAACACCTAGCAGGGGGCGACTTAACCGCTCAATTGCCGGCTTGGTTATGGGGAAAACGATCCAATGGTCAATGGGGAGTGTTAGATAATAATCCCGCTTCTGATTCGGATTTATGGATTGCCTATTCGCTCATTGAAGCAGGGCGTCTTTGGGATAATTACTATTATCAGTCCTTGGGTTATCTACTTGCTAGTCGCATTTTACGTGAAGAAACAGTCACTCAAACGAATGGGGAGGTTCTGCTATTACCTGCTCCTCATGGTTTTGAAACAAAAGCGGGTTATAGAGTGAACCCGAGTTATGTACCGCTACAGTTAATTGCTCGCATGCATACGCTGTTTCCTCATCAGCCATGGGATAGCTTGTATCAGAGCAGCCTAAATATGCTTGTTAACACTATGCCAGCGGGTTTCAGCCCTGATTGGGCCTTAGAGAGCAATGGTGAGTACAAAGTGGATCCCGAAACGGGGCCAATTGGCAGCTATAACGCGATCCGAACTTATCTGTGGGCGGGAATGCTTGATGATGGCGTGATGCATAAGAGTGAGTTGGTCAGCGCGATGCAGCCTTTTATTAAAGCAACGCGTGTACTTGGCGGCCCACCTCGAGAAGTGGATACACAGACTGGCAAGTATAGCAAAGTGGGGAGTGCTGGCTTTTCTGCAGCAGCGCTGCCGCTGATTGATGCCACCAATAATCCTGATTTACTCAAGCAACAAGCGACACGAGCGAGTAGTACCTTGGTTTCTGATAGCAATGATCATTATTACGATAATGTGTTGGCTTTGTTTGGTCTAGGTTGGAATGAAGGCCGTTATCGTTTTGGTTTGAATGGTGAATTGTCCCCAGCTTGGGGTGAATCATGCCAGTAAAAGGACGAGTTTCATGGCTGGTTTCATTATGCTGTATAGCAGGGGGAGTGAGTACCGCTCACGCCGCTGGCTTTAGCACTAAGCCTTTGAGTAAAGAGCAACTTGCGGGCGTTTATCAACCTATAGAGCTTGTACAGTTTTCAACCTTGGCAACCAGAGTTAATTCAGTGGATTGGTTGGTTCAGCAGTTGAAGCTGGCGGATGCTATTGGCCGAGATGATATTGTTGAAAGTACGCTAGAAAGGCTATTTGCGATAGAAGATGCAAATCCTACAGGTTTATTTTATCAGGCCAATATGTATTTGAAACGTCAAAAATTGGCTGAGGCGAAGCAGACGTATCAACGATTAAAAAACGTGGCGCCTGACTCATCGCAAGCACGCGATCTTGCTCAGATAATCGCTATTCGCACTGATAAACGTTCAGAGTATCAGCGTGCGAAGTTATTGGCGAAATCAGGGCGCTATCCGCAGGCAATTGAGGCTTACAAGGCTCTGTTTCCTGATGGTATGCCTTCAGCTACGTTGCAGTTAGAATTCTTACAGCTACAAGGTAATCTGTCCCCAAATTGGCAAGAGGTGAAGCAAGGATTAGAGCGGTTAAACGCGGATTATCCCGGCGTACCCCAGTTTCAGTTAGCGTTGGCGAATCATATTCGTAAACAAGACCCTGCCGATCGGTGGATTCTTGACACCTATAATAAGCTCGCTTTGGTACCATCGGTAGGAAAGAGTGCCGCAACCTCTTGGTTGAGGGCTCTAGATCAGCTACCTATTTCAGCCCAAGTTGTACAACAGTACGCCATTTTAGCCAGTTATTATCCAGCCGATTTGGAGATTCAGCGTGCTAATCAAGGTGCGATCAGTCGTTGGAACACAGAACAACAGTTACGCAAAGACCCAACTTATTTGGCAAAGTTGAAAGGTCTACGATTGCTTGATGAGGGCAAAACTGAACAAGCGGTCGTTCAATTACGTTACGCCTTAACTACTCGCCCTAATGATCCGGAAATATTGGGTGGAATGGGTAAGGTTTATTTGCGCCAAGGTCAACAGCAGAAAGCGCTAGCGTATTTTGAGCGTGCACAACAGTTGGATCATGACCCAGACAGTGCCAGCAAATGGGCAACGCTGGTAGAAACCTCCCGTTATTGGAGTTATCTAGATCAAGGTGACGCTTTGATGGTGCAAGGCAAATGGTCTCAAGCAGAGAAGCTCTATCGCCAAGCGATTCAATTGGATCGTTCTCAACCGTATGCTTTTACCGATTTAGGCGCATCGCTAGCAAGCCAAGCAAAGTATGACGCCGCGGATAAAGCTTACCGCCAAGCGCTAAAGTTGGATTCAACCAATGGCTCGGCATTGCGCGGACGTTTGGATATTTATGTTACCCAGCAAGATTGGTCTGGGGCTCAATCAATCGCTAACCGTTATTCGCCTAAGCAGAGACTGCAGGTCGCCGAGAAAATTAAGGTGATTGAATCTGAAATCATCTTAGCGAACCTGCGTCAAGCGATTGAGAACAATGACCGCTTAGTAATGGGAAAGGAGACGGAACGACTGATTGCGTTGAATCCGACCTCGCCCTGGCTAAGACGCGATATTGCAGATGTGGTCGTACGCCTAGGTGACAAGCGTCGTGCTGATGATTTGATGCAAGGTTGGAGCCGTTCAAGTCAGGATCCTGAAATGAAGTTCGCTTACGCGCTTTATCTTGCGCAAGAAGAGGATCTTAATGCGGCAATCATGCAACTAGAAAGTGTGGCTCCCAGCAAGCGTACGGAGGCGATGCAGCGCAACTTAACACGCTTGAAGTTGGATGATGAGCTGAGAGACGTGCAGCAACGTTATGGACTTCAACCGGAACCTGTTATTGAACTGCTCGAGAGCTTGTCTGGCAAATATGCCGATCAGGTACAGCCTCTGTCACGCATTGTCGCCGCTTGGGTTGCTATTGACCACATTGAGCAGGCAAACATTATTTATCGCAGTATATCCCCTTTGCAAAATTGGACGTTTGATGATCAGTTGGCTTATGGGGAGATAATGTTGAGCTTGCAGCGTTTCGTCGATTTTGACCGCTGGTACAGCCAGCAATTATCGACTCAGGAGTATACATCGCGCAACGTTTCTCAACTGCTGCAATTTGAAGAATTAAACGCGCGACGAGACTTAGCTGAAGGAGATGCCTTACTGGCAAAGCAACAACCAAAGAAAGCGCTTGCGGTTTTCCGTCGAGTTCCATCAAATCGCGAGCCCTTTTCAACTCAAGCGCAAATTGGCATGTTGCAAGCGAGTGCCTTAGTTGGTGATCAAGTCACTTACGATGAGTCATATCAGAGTTTGCTCAAAAAGAAATCGAGTTTGACCGCTCAGCAATTAATCACCGTTGCAGAGGTATTCAACCAGCAAGGTGATCGAGAAGCGGCTAATGAACTCAATCATGCGTTAGATAAAGCGTTAGATGCGGACGCTCTAGCGTATCGAAATAGCATGGCGTTAGCGATGGAAAACCAACAGTGGGAACTCGCCGATCGCCGAGCATATCAAGCGCTAAATCGCGATCGACTTGAAAACAGCGCTCAACTAAGCGAGCCAGAACAAGCCCCTCTAAGTTTGAGAGAACTCTATGAGAGTGCAAACGATTATTGGCTTACTCGTAATGTTAAAGCGGATATTGATGCGCTGCGGGATCGTAGTGATGGGCATGTGATGATTGGCTGGGATTACAGTGCTCGTGATGGCAATAATACCACCAACCAAATTCCGATTGAGGCGCGCATTCCAGTGGAAAGCTGGGATGGGCATCTCTTGTTGCGAGCGGATTATGTCTCAGTAGATTCGGGTAAGTTAGAGTATTTTGAAAAAGATCCTAAAGATAATCCAAGTAACAATTTCGTAGAGGGCAGTGCGTCAGGTGTTGCTTTAGGCATTGGTTGGCAAGCGCAAGATTGGCAGATCGATGTCGGCACAACCCCTGTTGGTTTTGACCATTCTACTTGGGTTGGCGGTGTCCGTTTTGATGGTGACTTAGCGGATTTTGGCTGGTCAATCGATGCTTCTCGCCGTCCGGAAACTAGCAGTACACTTTCTTACGCTGGATTGAGAGTTCCGAGTCAAACAAAAGAACTCGCTGGTGAAGGAACTACGTGGGGTGGAGTTGTCAGCACTGGGGTGAAGCTTAACTCAAGCTGGGATCGCGGTGGTCCTTTTGGTTTTTGGGGCAGCTTACAATATCACTCTTTAACTGGTGAAAACGTCGAGGACAATTCGCGTTTAGGCCTTTTAGGTGGGGGCTATTACAAACTGATCGCGACAGAAAATCAGCGTTTGAGTATTGGTTCCAATCTGATGTATTTGAGTTATGAAAAGAACCTTGGGGAATACACGCTTTATCACGGCGGCTACTATAGCCCACAAAGCTATATTTCGGTGTCGCTACCGATTAATTACTATGGGCGTTATGACAATACGTGGTCATATCTATTAAGTGGCTCCGTGTCTAACTCTTGGACTGAGCAAGATGCGCCATACTTAGTAGAAAATGGTCAATCCGAGCGAGGAGGCGGGTTTGGGGCTTCATTACAAGCGGCGGTAGAAAAACGGGTAAGTAAACGTTGGTATCTCGGTGCGTTGGTTGATTTACAACGTTCAGAGTTTTATACCCCTAACCATTTTATGCTTTACGCAAAGTTCACCTTTAATGACCGTTGGCAACCGATAGAGTATCCGCCTCAAGCGCCTATTCTGTATAGTGACTTTTAGTGTGTTTAGAATAAACATAAAAGCGGAGTGGTTCGTATTAACGCGATGCTATATCGATTAGGTTTGCTTTTCTTTTTTGACAACTTTAAAGATAGCTACCACATTGATCCTTGTGGGTTGAAAGATATTTTTATCGTTGAATCATTTGTTGGGAGAGAAATATGGTGAAATTATTATTTGCTTTGAGCATAAGCATCTTTGCTTCGTTGGGCTATGCGGCGGAAAAAGCGATGCCTGAGGAAGCAATGAGCAAGTGTGACTCTGATGCGAAGTATGCCAATTGGCAAGTAACAAAAATAACTGCTGATGTGCATCAGGCTCTTAATCGCTTCATGCAAAATATCAACTCTTCCTCGCCACTTAAAAAGGTTCTAGAGGTCCGTGCTTTAAATGAGGATGGCCGATATATCGCGTTAGAGGTGGAATTGAAGAATGGTGAGGTTTGGCATGGAACAATTCACCATAACCCTCGCGGTGATTATTTGATTGATAGTATTCCTCAACAAGGGAAGCTCTGCCCATAAATTTGAGGCTAAGTCAGGAACAAATAGCGTTCTGTAATTAGCCCGTAAATGGAAATTTACGGGCTCATTTGTTTCTAATGTGTTTGTTTATGCTCGTTGCGAGGTTTTAAATTCCGCTACGGCATGATCCATTTCACACGCTTGTTCAGCAACCTTATCAACTTCAACCAAACAGTGTTTCGCTGATTGAGTGTTGCCATCCGAAATCGTATTGAGTTCGCTAATCGAATCACTCACTTGCACCATTACGGCGCCTTGCTCTTCAATCGCCGAAGCGATGCGTTCGGAGTTGGCTTGAATGTTGTTCATATCCGAGAGGATTTGTTGCAAGCTTTGATCTAACTGCTCAGAGCCATTCAAGGTATGTTGCCCTTGTTGGTTACACTGGTCGATATCACTTATTACGGTACTCATTTGTGCTTGAATTGCGTTGACTACGTTAGTGATTTCAGTGGTCGATTGGTGTGTACGACTTGCAAGCGCACGTACTTCATCAGCCACCACGGCAAAGCCTCGGCCTTGTTCACCCGCTCGCGCGGCTTCAATCGCTGCGTTCAAAGCCAGTAAGTTGGTTTGCTCGGCAATTTCTTGAATGATGTTTACCGCATCGCCTATTTTAGCGACATGATGGTTTAGTGATCCGATTGAAGTTTGGCTATTGGCCAGACGTTCAGAGAGTTGGGTAATGTTAGAAACGGTATCGACCACCACCTTACGCCCCTTATCCGCATTTTCCGATGCTTGTTGAACGCCTTCAACCGCGACCGAGGTGCTCTCCGAGATTTCGCTAATCGTTGAGACCATCTCTTGGACTGAAATTGCCATGCTTGAGGTGTGATCTGCTTGTACTTGGAATTGCTGAATAACCGATTCCAGTTCATTGTGCATGTTGGTTGTACTGGTATAGAGCTGATGAGATTTGGTTTGTGAACCGGAAATTAGTGTTTCAAGTTTTTCTAATAATTCATCGAAGTAACGGCTTAATATGACCAATTCGTCGTTACCTTGCAGTTTTGCACGCAAGGAAACGTCATTGGTATCAACGATGTTGCGAATCACGACAAGCAGTGAATTGATTTTGGATATGATGGTTCGTGCTATCTGGGCAATAAACACCAAAATAATCGTTGCGATAATGAGGCTAACAGAGTGTTTGAGTAAAGTTTGGCGCTCAATTGCTTGATTGGTTTCTTCCGTCAGTGCTGATGAGAAACTATCAAACTGCTGTTCAATAGCGTGTGAGGCTGATCGTGTTTGTCCTAACAGGCCTTGATTATACATAAGACCAATAACTTGTTTTTGTTTCGCTAGCGCAGTCGCGGATGCCAAGATATCGCTTGCTTGAGCGGGAAGAAGCTCAGGCTTGATGATGCCTTGTTGTACTTGATCGTCAAAGGCAATCAAATTAACTAACTCTGCCACAGAAAGCTTGGATTTATAATCATATAAAGCGTGGTTATATTGACCTCGCAGCCCTTGCTCTTCATTTAGACCTAAAGTCTCATATGCTGTAGTGAGCTGTGCAAAGGCGCTTTGATAGGTTCGTATCCCATCTTTCAGTTCACGACTGCTGACAAGCCCGCGATCGGACAAAATGATGGAAAGCTGTGATTCTAAATCGAGAAATGTTTCAAGATTACCGTTAAACTTGTTGAGATACTTTAGGTCACTGCGTAGCAAAAAATCTTTTTCATTGCGTCGAAGGTTAAGCAGCTGGATCTCAAGATCTTTGGTCAGTTGATTCGCTTGAGTCAGTTGTCGGGTAGTGTCTGCAAAATGGACCGTTGTTAACAGTAATGTTGCAATTCCCAAAATGGCGATAGCGCCTAATAAATAGAGCTTAGTTTTAATTTTCATAAAGACTTCCGAAGATTACTACGTTTATTTTCGTTGGGCTTATTATGCTGTTATCACTATTTTTAAACGCGATTATATAAAAATAGTGATATTCCTAATTATCTGGTTAGAAGAAGAAAGTAAACATTATGTTGGAAAAGTACGAGCAATACCAAGGATTTATATTTGATATGGATGGCACGTTGCTTGATAGCATGCCAGAGCATCTAAATGCATGGGAAATAACTGCAAAGAAGTTTGGTTTTCCATTTTCACGAGATTGGCTAAATGGTTTAGGTGGAATGCCAAGCTACAAGATTGTCGCTGAAATCAATCGTGAATTTGATTTGCAATTGGATGCTCAAGAAATTGCTCGATTTAAGATGGCGACATTTGATGAGATAGCAACGGATATCGAGATAATTGAGTGTACAAACAAAGTATTACAAGCCTATGCAGGTAAAAAACCTATCGCGATAGGGACGGGGAGCCAGCGTGTATTAGCAGAGCGTCTACTTTGCCTTTCAGGTCTATTTAATAAAGTGGATGTATTAGTATCGGCCAATGAGGTTGAAGCGCATAAACCTAATCCAGACACTTTTCTCAAGGCGGCAAAGCTATTAAACCTCAAACCAAGTGCTTGTGTGGTATTTGAAGACACTGAATTAGGTAAAAAAGCGGCCCATGCGGCTAAGATGGATTGCTATATGGTTGAGGGGAACAAATTAGTATTTTATCCATATATTACGAACGATTAAAACCAAGCTGTGAAAACCAAGCATTGATAGGTATGTAAAAATAAGGCCGCTAGTTTAGCGGCCTTATTTAATTGAATTATTTATCTAATTGAATTGTTTATCTATCCCAGTATGCTTCTTCTAAGCTGTCTTCGCGCTCTGGAAGTGCACGAGAAAGACGAGGAGAGTGTTGGGTCAACACTTCATAGCTTACTCGGTTTGCATATTTACAAATTTGCGATAGTGAAGAATACGTCAGGTAGCTATGATCATGCTTCGCTGAATTAGGCACGGTAACTTCATGGAAACTGTTCGCCGCCATGTCATGCAGAAGTGCAGATAGGGCTGCATCGCCAGCACCGTTGGTGTTTTTAATCTCCATTGGGCCGCCAAGGTAAGGGCCAATATGAGAATACACTTTAACCGCTTCATCACAATCTTGCTTACGCATAGCACGGCTAAACTCAAAGCGGTTGTATTCCGCAATTGTGCTATGCAGAATTGGATGTTCTGTTTCACGTGCCACGCTCTCATCGCTATAACCAGCCATGTAAAGACCGTTAGGGCCCGCGGTACAAAGAACAAGATCGACCCACTCTAATGCACGATTTGCTGCTTGAAGAGGATCGCTAAATCCAGTCAGTGCTTGACCTTCTTCTTCATTCATCGCTACAACCGTGATGTTTTCTTTTAAGTACTCTTGCCACCATTCTGCGTTGCCTTCGATTACCCACTTAGTACCTAGGGTTAGTACCACTGGCACATTTTTAGACTTGGCAATCTCAATCGCTCGAGCGACTGCTTTTGGCATCGGGTCTTCAGGTTTACCACGCATCAAATATGAAGAGACAACCAGTGCCGATGCTTTGTCGAAAACATCATCAGGGATACTTTCTGGCTGCAGCTTGTTCATGTGGCCTTCGTTGATGGCAAAAGTGCGCTCGCCATCTTCCGTGATCAAGGTGTAACAACGACCGATAGGACCTTCAACCGTTTGCAAGTGGTTAAGGTTCATTCGCGCTGAAGTTCGGCATAAATAACGATAAGCGAAAGAGCCTACTTCGATGTTACGTGACATTACGCCAAGTAAAACCGACTTGCTGTCTGCTAACACGGAGTAGTTGTGTAGCGTATTACCAATTGTATCACCAGGGTATTGGTGAGAAATCAGTTCGCGATCAACAAGTTCGCGGTATAACGCATCAGCTTGGCTTTCTTCAAGAACGAGAGAGTGACCTTTACTCAAATTGTATTTGGACAAAAACTCGTCATCGACGCGAGCTTCAATATCGACAATAGTTTGTCCCACGCCAACAATAATTGGGCGGTAGAGTTTTGATGGTTGCTTCGCCTGATTGATCAAAGGATCACGAGCATGTGTCGGAAAGTAGTGCTGAGATTTACGCTGGCCAGGAAACTTCATCATTTAAAGGGAGTAGGAAATTTTCTGCATCATATCACATTAATGAAGATATTCTTTCATTTAGGTGACATTAAAGTGCCAACCGAGAGCGATTGGCACTTTTTTAATCTATTTCTCAGGAGTATAGGAGCCGTAAGCTTTTGTTCCCCACAAAGGCACGGTTGAGAGGCTGTGCTTGAAGCTGCCCTCAGTCTCTTTGGTCGTGTAAGACAAATAAAGCAGTGTCTGATTTTCAGCATCATAGATGCGTCTAACTTTCATTGTTTTGAAAAAGATGCTTTTAGATTGTTTGAATACCACCTCGCCAGAGGCGCTTTTATCGATAGACGCGATCATTTCTGGAGTAATGTCACCAGTCTGACGACATGATATCGAGCTATCGCTTGGGTCTGCGAGTGAAAAATTTGCTTCTATAGAGGCGATATGACAGGTGACGCCTGGTATTTTGTCGTCATCTAAGTGGGAGATCTTAATATCCTTCATCGTAAAGATACCTAGACTGACATCACCTACTTCGCCACTGTCACAGCCTGCCAGAGCCGCACTAGCTAGCAAAACGACGGAAATTTTTTTCAACATTATTCAATTCCATTGTTCGATTTTTGTAAAGTTTAACATATTCATTGTCTGGTCAGTGATGAAGATTCACAACATTTCTTGAGTTGAAGTGGTTTATTGCTTGTATTCGGGAAGGGTGCTGATTAAGCTCAGCATAGAAACATTAGGTACGGCTAATAAATTATGACAATAGAACATTTTGCTATCGCAGAGATTAAAAACAACTGGCTTTACGCACAAGTTGACGTTGAGTTTCCTACCAAAGAAAGTCTAGTTGGTCGTGATCTTTACCAAGCAAAAATAGAGCACAAGCAATATCAAATTTTGGAAACAGCAACGCTAGATTCTGCAAGAGACTCATTTGCTGCGGAAGACATCTATCTGGTTGATTTTCACCGCCTCACAGTCATGTTCGCACTGCTGTATTCTAAGCAGTGGTCATCGGACGAAGATCAGCAAATGATGATTGAGTTTTTGACTCAAATTATTTATTCCGAACCTTGTGAATTGTACATCGGTTTCCAGAATGGAGAACCGATAACGACGGCCATTTTAACGCGTAGTAGCGAACAAGTCTTAGTGTCCGATATCACTGTGGCTGATGGCAGCAGCGAAACTAAAATGAACTTTGTTAAATCACTCCTTACTAAGTGTGCAATTACTGTAGGTAATGGTGATGTAGTTCTTGAAATCTGATGCTTATCTAAGCCTTTATTGATGGCTGTGTTATTCTTGTCTTATCAATGAGTAGACATTTAGAATTCCGTGGCCTATCTATTTCGAACTTTGTTATTAGTTGTAGCTTGCGTGACGTCGTCGTCTTCGCTGGCAAATCAATGGCAATACAAGAACGTTTTGGTCCTACATTCTTACTCGCCGTCGTATCAGTGGACAGCGGATTTTCAAGCTGGCATCGAGCAGGCGATTGAAAAATCCAATACCAAACTGAAACTCTCCTTAGAATACTTAGATACTAAGCGCGTCTATAACGATACTTACTACAGTGAGTTTATTCGTTACTTTAAGACTAAGTATCAACACCATCAATTTGATGCCATCTTAGTTACGGATGATAATGCGCTTGAGCTTATTAACCAGTGGCCTGACAACCCCTTCATGGGATTGCCAATCATTGCGGCTGGAATTAACAATCAAGCTGCGACGTTGTCGACCGTAACCAGCGACTATCGCATCATTTTTGAACGTGACGAAATAGAAAAGACTGTCGAGCTGATAATGCGGGCTCGACCGAACTTACAGCGCTTGTACTACATCTCGGATCGCAGCACAACATCGCAATATGTGCGTGAAAAAGCACTAGAGGTTCTAGCGCGTAATACCAGTGTCGAAGTGATAGAGATTCGCGATATACCTCTGGCGCGAGTCGGTGAAGTGTTGAAGGGTATAAGTCCAGACGATGCAGTGATTTTGACTCACTATAATACCGACATTGAGCGAGGTATTTATCATCGTTATCAGTATGTCGCACAAGAGATAGCTTTAAATAGTCCAGCTCCTGTATTCGTTTTTTGGGAGTTTTATATCACGGATGGTGTTTTTGGCGGTTATGTCAATCGCTCAGAGCAAGTTGGTCGGGAAATGTTAGTCGCTCTGGATGAATTCATCCCGCTGAATTTCTCTGAGCAAGTTGCTGTGGGTAACGCCAGCCGACCTGTTGTTGATTTTAATGCACTTGAACGATTTAGCATTGATGAGAGTAGTTTGCCTCAAAACACGCTCATACTTAATCAACCAGTGAGCTTTCTCAAATCTAACTGGCAAGTGCTCAGCATTGCAGCCTCGATCATTTTTTGCATGGCGCTGGTGATAATCACTCAAGCTGTCACTATTCGGCAAAAGCGTGAATTAAACAAACAGAATAAAAAAATAGTCCAGTTACAGAAAAAAACGTTGAAAACACAAAAAGATATGATCGTCGTACTCGGCGAAGCGATCGAAACTCGATCTGGGGAAACGGGTAATCACGTTAAGCGTGTTGCGCAGTTATCATCTCATTTAGCTCGTTTATATGGTTTAACGCATCGTGAAGTAGAATTAATTGAGATCATTAGTCCAATGCATGACGTCGGCAAAATTGCCATTCCAGAGTCAATTCTTGAAAAGCCGGGAAGGCTTGATAGTGCTGAATGGGAAATAATGCAGACGCATACCTCGTATGGTTATAAATTATTGAATGCGAGCAATGGCGAAGTGTTCCATCTCGCCGCTACGGTAGCGCATGAGCATCATGAGCGTTGGGATGGGCTTGGTTACCCTAACGGCTTGTCAGGTGAAGATATTCATATCTTTTCTCGTATCACCGCGATTGCAGATGTGTTTGACGCTTTGCTCAGTGAGCGTTGCTATAAGCAGGCATGGAGTTTAGATGAGGTCGTCGCGCATTTTACTCGCGAAAATGGAGCGCAATTTGATCCCACCTTAACCACCATTTTACTCAATAATTTGGATCAATTTGTCGCTATCCGTAATACTTACCCGGATAAAAGCGAATAGCGTTATACAGCATCAACGATACAGAGGGTGACCTAGCCTAAGTTTTTTATCATCGTTTGGTTAAAATCGGTCATTTTGTTAAGTCAAACCTGTCACAATTTCATAATCGACATACTATTTTAGAGACTAAAAATAACGTAGAAGAGGGGATTCGTTATGGATCAAACCTTGTGTGTCATCTTTGATTGTGAAGGGACACTTGTCGATAGTGAAATCTTGTGTTGCCGTGCTTTGTCATTGGTGTTTGGGGAATTTGGTGCGGAGTTGTCAGTTGAGCAAGCGATGTCGTATTTTGTTGGCGGCAAGCTGGCCGATATCCTAAACGACACTCAACGTCGACTGGGGATTAATGTGTCATTGGATGTATTGGAACCTTTGTATCGCAAGACATTAAAGCAGCTTTTTGAGCAAGAACTTAAACCAATGGAAGGGGTTGTCGAAACCTTAACGGCTCTCGACAGTAAAGGTATAAGTTACTGTGTCGCCTCGAACGGCCCGAAAGATAAAACCATTCATGCACTGGAACTCACGGGGTTAGATGGTTACTTCAAAGGTAAAGTGTTTTCGGCATTTGATACCAATAGCTGGAAACCCGAACCCGATTTGATTCTTTACAGCGCAATGAGCATGGGATTTCGAGTTAATGAGTGTCTGTACGTTGATGATACGCCTAAAGGGCTTGAAGCGGGCGTTAAAGCTGGGATGAGAACGATACAGCTTGAAGGGATTAATCGACGTTCCTACCCTGGAACGCTTGCGACAATTCATCGACTTGCTGAGCTAAATGCGTATATATAAAAAAAGCGACGGACGGTTACGTTACGTTAGTTTAGTTAGTTAGTTTAGTTACGTTAAGTAAGTAAGTT
>NZ_AFWD01000035.1:0-236143 GCF_000222565.1 Vibrio sp. N418 | reverse complement strand
CTCTTTTTGTTATCTCACCTTGTCTCATGGTAGATGATTAGCGTTTGAGCGCCTGTTCGATCTCGTCAATCACTGTGACGAAGCGTTTTGGCATACGTGGGCGCTGCTTAGCGATTAAATATAGTGTCTCGGTAATGGGTTGCTTAGGTTGATAGATTGCGATTTGTTCTTTAAGAGCAAAGTTATCTAAAGCACTGAGTGGCAAAATCGTAAAACCTAATCCCTTCGCCACGGGAAGTAAAATCTGGCTGAGTTGATTGACGTACCCCGTGACGGGGATCTGATCAAAACGTAAGCCAACAAAATCAGGATCATCACTGTGAGCGCAAAACCGAGCTAAATAGTGTTCGGCATCAGGGTGATTAATCAAGCCGAGTTGCTGTAAATCCGGTTTGGTCAAATCATCTTGGTATGAATATTGAGCTGGATACATCAAGCATAAGGGTTCTTCACTCAATGTTTGGCTAAAAATGCGTTTATCGTTCGTTTGGCTCGTAACGATACCCAGATCCGCCATCCCACTTAAAATATCCGCTTTAATCTTTCTGTTTGGCGCCGCTTCTACGTGGGTAATAAGCTTTGGACATTTACATTGTAAATCTAACAGGCGAGGGTAGAGCAGTAAGGCAAGTGAGCCTGAGCACGCCAATTTTATGTTGCCGTGGTAGGCTGAGTCTGGCTCTAGACTTGCCAATAACTGTGTTTCACGGTTTTGAGACTCCTTGGCATAGTCAAACAGCATTTTGCCTTGCTGAGTAATCTCAAAGCTTTTGTTATTACGCTCAATCAGTGGGTGTCCACATGCTTGCTCTAATTTCTTGATATGCTGACTGACACCAGGCTGGGTCATAAACAGGCGCTCTGCTGTCCGAGTAAAGTGGCCCGTTTCAATCAGGGTGATAAATGTTTTTAGCCAGAGAGGGTTTAGCATAGGTATCTCACAGGGTTATTGATAGAACGAGTTTGTGATAACAAAAAATTATTAATAAATAGCTAACCATAATTTATCATATTCCACTCTAATCGCGATTTGTTTCATTGGCAAACAAGTCACGACAGCGAACGACAGAGTGCGCTGCGGCGCACTCTTGGCCTTTCTCACTTACCTTATAAGAGCGATTGCTGTTATTATGGACGCTAATAGTCGGGGAGCCCTTGGGGCTGAGATCGCATCGCGAGACCCGTTGAACCTGATTCAGTTAGCACTGACGTAGGGAACTATGCGTCCTTTAGCCTTTCTCTATGAATATTCCTTAACGGCTAAAGTACCCTCACTGATTTATTACTAGTTTTTCCCGCTAGCCATCCAGTGAGTCGGTTCCATACGTTGCGCGTAGGAGTAGACTCATGCCTCAAACACACGCAACATCCATTACCGCCAATGTTGATACTTGCACCCCTATAGTGTTGACAATCGCTGGCTCTGACAGCGGTGGTGGTGCGGGTATTCAAGCCGATATTAAAGCCATTTCCGCGACGGGCAGCTATGCATGTTCGGTCATTACCGCCATTACGGCTCAGAACACGCAAGGTGTTTCAGCGATATTCCCAATCCCGTTAGAACATGTCGCTCATCAATTGGATGCAGTATTTAGTGATCTTAATGTTGTGGCAGTAAAAATTGGTATGCTAGCGGATAGCGCCATCATTGATGTCGTGGCAGATAAATTAGAACAATACCAACCTCAATTCACCGTTCTTGACCCAGTGATGGTGGCGACTAGCGGCGATTTATTATTGGCTCGTGAGGCAATTGCGACGCTTAAGCAACGTTTGATCCCGTTAGCAGATCTGATTACCCCCAATCTACCAGAAGGTGCAGCACTGACTGGGTCACCAATACCTCATGATGAAGAACAAATGGGCAGCATGATTCACTCCCTACGCCAATTAGGGGCCAAAGCTATATTGCTCAAAGGAGGGCATTTAGAGGGGGATGAAAATAGTAATGATCTGTTTATTCAGCCCGATACCGTTTCGGTGTTGTATGCGAAACGTATAGCCACCCACAATACTCACGGTACGGGATGCACGCTCTCTGCGGCTATTGCTTCATATTTAGCGCAAGGCGAATCGTTAGAAAGCGCGGTAGCAAAGGCGAAACACTATATTTCACAAGCGATTGGACATGCTGATGAGCTGAGCATTGGCCATGGGCATGGTCCTGTGCATCATTTTTTTGCTTACAATCGCGAACGATAAACACACAAAACTAGGAATTTTCGCCAAATTGACAGCAATTTGATAATTTTTCCACATGGCTTCGGCTAGTATATCGGCAACGGTGACAAGGAGAGGATCCTTCTCTTTGCCGATTTTCCCCATATCCTCGCCAGTCGAAACGTGACTCCGACGTAATGTCTATGTTCTCGTGAGTGGTTGTTGGTAATCGTTGAGCAGAATTTTATGAAAGAGTATCTTTATGCCAAGCGTTATGGCCTTGCTGTATTGGCAGTATTCCTTTTACTGATAGCGCCGATGACTCTATTAGTCAGCCACATTGAGTTATTAGATTCAGTGAGTGACAGTGAGGGGCTGTTTTACAGTGTGCTAACCAATTCTGCTGGTAGCCAAGGTTTTTTGATTACTCTTGCGGTACTACTGCTTTGTAGTTTGACGCTTACTTTGACGCCGAAACAACGTTGGGAAAAGTTATTACAACTCGGCATCATTCTGGTGATTGGCTTTGCTGCCAAAACGGGCCTTAAACATTTTACGGAAAGCCCGCGACCTTATACTGAAGTTCTCACCCATCAACTGCTGATCCCGAAACCATCACATTTCTACCAATTGACGACCAGTAAACAAGATCAACTGATCGAGCAGGTTTCAACTCAAGTTAGCCCTTGGCGAACTCAACATTGGCTGGGTGAAACCGACTATTCCTTTCCATCAGGCCACACAATGTTTGTCGCGATTTGTTTAGTGTGTTTCGGTGGATTGTTGGTGGAACATAAGCGCTATGGTTTGACGGGTATTCTATTGCTGTGGGGCGTTTGCGTGGCTTATAGTCGTTTATGGCTTGGCATGCATAGACCGATTGATTTAGTGGGTTCGGTGCTATTTATTGCTTTGGTTTACGCTGCCATGCCCAATATATCGCTTTGGTCTGGAAAGTTATTTGAATGGCTAAAGTTGCACATGCGATTATCGCCGCAGTAATTGTATCCTCAAACGAAAAAGCGAACCTACCTGGTTCGCTTTTTTATTGTGTAACGTGTTTGTTGTTAGCCAAATATTACGGTGTATAGGTAACCCGCGCTGATGGCCATACCTAAAATTACAACCAGGAATGCTGCAATCATCTGATTTTTGAAGATAGATTTAAGCAAGATCACTTCTGTCAAACTTGCGCCTGCGCTACCAATGATCAATGCCATTACCGAACCCAATGCCATCCCTTTTTGTACTAGGGCTGCACTTAGTGGGATAACCGCTTCTGCGCGAATGTACAATGGAATACCAATCACAGCAGCAACAGGGATTGCATACCACTTGCCAGCACCGGCGTATTCAGCAATCAATTCAGTTGGGATAAAACCGTAAATGAATGAGCCAATTGCAATACCCAGCATTAGGTAAGGCAGTACCTGTTTAAAATCTTTCCAAGTTGACAGCCAAATACGCATCCAACGGCTTGGTTGTTTTGTTTCTGTCATTGTTGCCGTGGCCGTGCCATCTGAAGCGCAGCAAGAAACCGCGATTTCTGGTTCTTTTTTAGCACTGGTACAGCAGCTTGTTGGTGTAGCAACAGGCTCTGATTTTGTACAGCATGATGTTGCTTCTGCTACTTTTGCAGTATCACCACAGCTTGACTGGCTCGAACAGCTAGAGGTATTAGCTGATTCATACGCTTCCGGTTTTACGTAACGCTCAAAGCCTAACTTTTCTAGTACAAAGCCAGAAATGACCGATACTGTCATCGCGATAGCGAAGTAGAACAGGGCAACTTGCCAACCAAAGGTCACCACAAATAGACCAATAATCACAGGGTTAAGCAGTGGGCTTGCAAACAAGAACACCATCATCGGGCCAAAACCTGCTCGAGCACGAAGTAACCCTTTTAAGAAAGGAATAGTCGAGCACGAGCAAAATGGCGTGATAGATCCAAGTAAGGCTGCAATAAAATACCCTTTACCGTTGCGCGAGCTTAAGATCGATTGGATCTTTTCTGGGGTTAAAAACTCTTGCAACACACCAACGATGTAGCTGATTGCAAGAAATAGAATAATCAATTCCACTGCTAAAAACGCAAACATATCTAGGGCGTCGCGTACCATTGTCATCAATTCATTACTCATGTGAGCCTCGTTACCTTTAATTTCGAATATTCTCGAATTATAGAAATATTTTTCGAATAATCAATAATTATTTCGATAAATGTCGAAATGATTGTGTGGAACAACTTTATACGTTGGGTGATATGATATTTTTGAGGCTTAGTGACAGTGCGATCTAAATTTGGTTTTTTACTTTAAATACTATTAAATCAGTATCTTATGGAGGAGTTTAAGAGGGGTTGTTTAGAATTCGCGGACAGGAAAAGATGGCTATCTTCTTGTGAAGTTACAATCATCATGTGACGAAGTAACCTACGAGATAAACTCATTGCAGGTTAAATGACAGCCTCTGCCCCCACGGCCTGCGATACGCCTCTCGTTTTAGCGTATGTGATGTTAACATACCGAATACGCATGGAATGACCCCTAATATACTGATTAACGACAATATGACAGTGACTTATCGCGCAATAGAACAAGATGAATTTGCCATGATGGCGCAGCTAGAACAGCAATGCTTTGGCGAGCATGCTCTGCCGGATTTCTTTTTTCGTCAGTCTTACGATTGCTGGCCAAAAGGATGCTTTGCTGCGTTTCAAGAGCAAAAGATGCAGGCGTTTTTGATCCTCGCGCAAAGTGAAACGCAAGATATCGGTTGGATTTTATCTGTGGCAGTGTCGCCGGAACTGCAAGGTCAAGGCATTGGACGCAAGCTACTGACTCAATTACTGGAGCAGCAGAGTTACGCTCGCGTGCGCTTAACGGTAGACCCTGAAAACCCCGCGGCACTGCGTCTATATCAATCACTTGGCTTTAGTAAAATTGCGGAAGAAGCAGATTACTTTGGACCTAATCAAACGCGCTGGGTGATGGAATATAGCCCAAACTTATCAATATGAGAGCTTACTAACACGCGGGTTGTGGCAGTTAAGGTATTCTAAGTGCAAGTGAAGAAGAGGATTCTATTAATGTCAAAAAGCACCAAGCTTCATAACGAAGATAAACTGGTTAAAAAGGCACTTGAGATTGGCGGTAAGATGGCAAAAATGCAAGGTTTTGAACTTCCGCAATCCCCACAACCACTAAGAGTAAAAGCGATTTATCTATTTTTGGTTGATGCCAAACAGATCATGCCACTCCCTGAAAGTAAGCTTGATGGTGCAAATATCAAACACAGGCTAGCACTTTGGATTCATAGCGCCTTACCGGATAACGACCCGTTGAAGTAGAAATTTTGCTTAATTGATGCAAGGCGAATCGAATGGGTTCGCCTTTTTGTTTTTGGTTGCAACTAACTGACTGGTATGTCCCGTTTATCAGTCTGTTGATTTCTCCGCTCTTGCTTTAAGTAGTCCAGTCACTTTTTGCCTTGCTAAAGAGTAACCAGAAAGGCGCTTTTCGCGTGCAAACTTATCTTTGGATATTTATTGAGCGAGCAAAAGACAAGACCACCCCTATTGAACCGTTGATACTGATACTTATGAAATTGTTTGTTGCCGAGTTAACATTGCCAGGAGTGATGAATGCGGAAGTGCTTCCTCGCTTTCTAAAGCAAGTTCGTCTAACCGCCAAAGTGGTATTGGAATATGTCGCTTATGATACAAGAAACTACCATAGGGCCATTGCAGTAAAGAAAGTAACTCCGTTAATCCCCCCAACTAGACGGTGAAGCCTTCTGGGAAAAAGGACATCCTAGTAATCATACTGATGGTTGTTAAAAGCTCAATGGTTCGAACAAAAAGTAGAAAAAAGTATGGCTATCATAGGTGCTCACTATGTGAAACCATCATGTTTTGAGTGAAGTTGTTACTCGGAGCCTTGCCGACTCTGCGTCACTACAACACTCAAGTTGGGGAGAGTTACGCCATAATTAAGGTGTTAAACAAGTTTACTGAAGATGGAGTTGATGCGAATTACTAATTATGAGCTTGAGTAATTTTATCATTGACATAATTAGAGAAAAACGGAATCACAGCCCCTTGGAGTTCATTGATTACCGTGTTCGAGTTAACTAACAGCTGAATGTCAGATGGACAATAACTAGGTAATTTCGCAAAAAATAGCCGTTTAATCTCTTCAAATATACAGGTGTTTTCAATAAACGGTCCGGTCAAAATTATGGTGTCCGGAAAGAGCGTTAAATAGGCGTTCACTAAGGAGCGAGAAAATACCTGCTGTGCTTGTTCCAAACAAGGTAATGAGGATAAAGGCAGATCTTTGATTTGCTCTGCGCACTGTTTCTCATTACCAATAATACAATTTAAATTTTGACCTAACGTGTCACGAAGCGAGGCTAAAGAAGCAATTTGTTCTAGTGTTGAGCCGTCGTTATCGATGATCGTTTGTCCTATTTCGCTGAATAAACCTTGTTGACGAAATCGTACCATACGGTTGGCGTCATAACTGGCAGCACCAATCCCTTCACCCCAGTGTATATAGAGAGTATTACGAGATTTAAGCTGCTTGTTTTCAAGGATAAAAGCATTCAGCTCAGCCTGTAGGTTTTTAACCAAAATAACTTTACAAGCGAGCGTTTCCTCTAAAGAGGCAAAAGAGATATCGGTGGCGTTCGGCCAGCGATTCGAGTATTTCCAAACTTGGTTTTTACGGTCAACAATACCGGGTAAGGATAGAATCACACCACAAACGGTAGTGCCTGCTTCTATTGTTTCATAAGCGTTTTTAACCTGCGATTCTATAACAGAAATTAACTGCTCTTTCGTTGCTGAGCGATTCTCAAATTCACAACTTGAGCTATAGAGGATTTCTCCTGTCAGGTTGACAAGAGATGCTGTTAACGTAAGAGAATCAACATAAACAAAAATTGCATTGTATTGGTTTTTATTTGGGATAAGGCAAACTTCAGGCCTACCTGGGCCCGATACATGCGTTTTCGTATCCTCTTTTACCAATCCAAAATCTAAGAGTTCACCAATCAACTTAGTGACTGTTGCAGGGCGTAAATGATTCGCTTCAACTAACCCTTTTCGCGTAACAATTTCACTCGTCTGGTACCCATTAAGTATCTGTTCAAATAGCAGTATTTTTCTTTCTAGAGAGAGGCTTTGCTGTTTATCCATCAAATTCATAAATGCACACAATATCCGTACATCATGATAACCACTCGCACGTGATTACTCAATCATTTACCTGCTCTACCTACCAATGAGGTTGTTCACTTATTGACCGTCACTTTGGTTTTGTGATCTGTGTTTACTTACTTAAGCAATTGATTTCAATTGTTTTTGTAATATTATTCGTGAGCGTTATCATATAATTACGTTGTGTGTAATTATATATAATTACACTGAGTGTTATTATGTTTGCGTTGTTGAAATAACGCTCATTTCTATCGATTTTAGAAATGAATAAATATTAATGGAAAAGGAATGACACTATGCAATGGCTTGACTGGTTAGCTCTGGTAGCTTTTTTCTTAGTTATGATAGGCATAGGCCTAAACGCCTATCGGAAAATTAAAGGATCCAATGACTTCTACGTGGCAGGTGGTGGCTTGCCTTGGTGGCTAGCTGGGGTTTCACACCACGTATCAGGTTACTCAGGCGTAGTATTCACAGGTTACGCTGCAATTGCCTATTCAACTGGTTTTAACCTTTATATCTGGTGGGCATTAAACGTTGCACTTGCATGTTTTGTTGGTGCCTGGTTAGTTGTACCTCGTTGGGCTCGTTTACGCAAAGCTCTTAATATTCAATCACCGACGGAATATCTTCGCCTTCGTTATGATACGAAAACTCAGCAAGTTATTGCTTGGTTAGGTGTGCTACTAAAACTTCTAGATACAGCCGGTAAATATGCAGCGATCGGTGTATTGCTATACGGTTTTGCTGGTGTGCCAATTCACTACGGAATCTTGATTGCTGGCTTTATAGCAATGCTTTATGTGACAGTTGGTGGTCTATGGGCTGACACAATGAATGACTTCTTCCAATTCTTGGTGCAAGTTGCAGCTGGTTTGGCGATGTTCTTCATCATTCAACAGCAATTAGGTGAAGTGGGTACAAACTATATCTCAATGTGGGACAGACTGCCTGCAGGTCACGGCAACTGGTTTAACAGTGAATATTCACCATTGTTCTTCATCAGTTTCAGTGTGGTTATCTTCCTAAGCTACACTGGGGGGACTTGGAACCTTGCATCACGCTTTATTGCTTCTCCAACGGGTCGTCATGCGCGTAAAGCAATGGTGTTGTCATCAGTTCTTTACCTAATCTGGCCATTGTTGCTATTTGCACCTATGTGGGCAGCACCAATTTTGCTCCCAGATCTAGCAGTTGCTGACCAAACTCAAGTCTACTCGATGATGACAGTACAATACTTACCAGCTGGTGCCGTAGGTGTGGTTCTAGCTTCAATGTTTGCTGCAACGCTTTCAATGGTAGCATCAGATGCAAACGCAATCAGCTCTGTACTATCTCGCGATATCTTGCCACTAATCAGTAAGAAATTTAAGAATGAGAATGGCGAAACCCCACTAAAAGTGGCTCGTATTGTAACATTCACATTTACCCTCGCTACTATCTTAATCGCGCTTAATAAAGACTACTTTGGCGGCATCATCGGCCTGATCATCGTTTGGTTTGGTGGTTTGATCGGTCCTGCGTCAATTCCGATGGTATTAGGTCTACTACCGTTCTACAAACACTGTGGTCCTAAGTCAGCTCTTGGCTCAATGGCTATAGGTCTATCGGTATTTGTCTTCACTCGTCTCTTCGTTGAAGACCCATCAATGGCACTTTCAGTGGGTGGTCCAGTAATTTGCTCGCTTACATTCTTCAGCCTTGCTGCTGTTTACAATCGTAAGTTTAAAGTGAAACCAGAAATCGAAGAATTGATGGTGAAACTAAGCCGTGATGACGTAGAAGTCGAAGCGAAAGTGAAGCTAGATCTAGCAGAGAGTAAATAAGATGAATTGCTCACAAAATTCCTTACACACGGTCGCAAGCCAATGGCACGAAGAGTTGGTCAATAATGTTCTTCCTTTCTGGCAGGCTGCCATTGATGAAATACATGGTGGTGTTTTCACCTGCTTTAATAACGAGGGTTCATCGTTATTAAGTCACGATAAGTTCACGTGGTCACAAGGTCGCTTTTTATGGAACTGGTGTCGACAAGCTTATTTGATTCAACAAGGTCAGCTGGCAGGAAATGCAAACGAATATTTGGCCCATGCAAAGTTAACTGCTGAGTTTCTTGATAATCATGTATTTCTTGAAAACGGGCACTGCAGCTTTGTTCTCACCGAACAAGGTGACAAAAAAGAACAAGTACCAGGTGCAGGCTTTGATACTTCATTCTATGCCGATTGTTTTGTTGTAATGGGATTTTGTGAGTATGCCTATGTTGCTGGTGAAGCTTCATATTTTGAAAAGGCAATGACGCTTTATCAGAGCATTAGAGCTCGTCTTAATAGCGGTAAGGTTCGTAGTGAACCTTATCCAGCTGCAGAGGGCTTTGAGCCCTATGCATTTGAAATGATTACTCTTGGCGTAAACAATGAATTACTGCGCTACGCCATCAAATATCAACACCCTCAATTGGCAGCGCTGAAAGCCGCGTGTCAAACGAGCTTAGAGCGTATTTTTAACGACTTTCATGATTCGGATTCACTGATTCCTTTCGAAATGCGCACCGCGAAAGAGAATCACACAACTTTGCTGGCACAACATGTCACGCCAGGTCACACCTTGGAGAACATGTGGTTTTGTGTTGAAGCGGCAAGCTTGTTAGGTCTGTTACCAGACTACCTACCAAAGATTGTCACTATCACCAAAATGATGTGGACGCTGGGGTGGGATAAAGAATATTTAGGGTTATACCGTTATACCTCGCGACAAGGCACCCAGCCTAGTGGCGATTTATTAGGTGACGATCCTTATGAGAATTTAGTGCTGGATACTTGGGATACCAAGATTTGGTGGGTGCATTCTGAAGCACTCTATACGTTGCTTTTAACCTACAAGCTAAGTGGTGATGAAGCTTTGTTCTCTATGTATGAGCAAACGGCACACTATGTATTGTCGACCTTCCCAAATGCTGAATTTGGTGAGTGGACACAGATTCGTGACCGCCAAGGTAAGCCGCTGGATAAAGTGGTTGCCTTACCAGTTAAAGATCCGTTCCACATTATGCGTAACTTGCAATTGATGGTGTCACTGTTTGCCTCTGAATCGCAAATAGAGAAGGAAGTTCAATGTTAGTGGGTTGCAGCAAAATTTACATTATGCCAGTCGATCCTATGCCCCTTGGTGGTTTTGATTTTCGAGTTGGCGAATATAAGCGTGTTGCAATGCCGATTCATTGCCGGTGTTTGGTGCTGAATCAGTCGGTAGCGATCGTTAGCTTGGAGTTGCTATTTGTCGGTGAGGCAGTGACAACCGAGATTCGCCAACGTGCTGCTTCCCATCCGCAATTAAAGCATTTAAATGTACAAATTTGTGCCACTCACAGCCATTCGAGTTTTCAAACGGAATATGGTCACTCTCCGCGCCTTGGCGAAGTCAATCATGATTACTGCCAAGTGCTGGTTGAGTGGGTGATAGAGGCGTTACTCAAAGCGCAAAATAACCAAGAGCCAGTGCAAATCAGAAGTGCACGTAGTATTTGTGATTTTGGCGTGCATCGCCGTGTGGTTAATGCCCAAGGTTGTGTCGAGATGGCTCCAAACCCAAATGTGGCGTTTGATAATAGCGCACACATTTGGCAATTCGTTAGCCTTAGCGGGCAAGTGAAAGCGTTGATGGTGCATAACCATTGCCATCCGACGATCAGTGCTGAAAACACCTTATCTGGCGAATATCCAGGGGTGGTCAGTGATGCAATAGAGCAAAACTACCCCAATGCGGTCTGCCTGTTCTTGCAAGGATTTTGTGGTGATATTCGGCCGAATTTAAGTCGATCTAATCGATTTTACCGCGGAGATTTTGGCGATGTAGTTCAACTAGGAAAGCAGCTGGCAAACAATTATTTAGCTGCGTTGACAACCAGTGTTGAGCGTATCCCAACTGCGACATGCTGTTACCGGGAAGAGACGGTTGATTTGCCGTTAGCGCGCCGCTTCACCGCAGAGCAACTAACGAATTACCAAGCGGATTTTGCCCCGGACGATATTCATTTTGAATGGGCAGAGCAGCAGCTCATTCGATTGGAAAAGGCATCAGAGGACAATTCAACAACACCAAGCACACACTCAGTGAAGCTTGGTTGGTTGAATATTTGTGATGTGATCAAATTGGTCACGATTAACGCAGAAGTCGTCAACGAGTATCAGCGTTACATTACCGAAAGCATAGACTCTGAAGCGCTCGCAGTAGGGTATAGCAACGGGATGATTGGCTATATCGCTACCGCAGAACAAATTAACCAAGGTGGGTATGAAGCGGATTTGTCTTCTTACTACTTTTATTTACCTTCGACGTTTGATCAAACGGTCGAAACAAGTTTAAAGCTCGCGCTAGCTAACTTAATTTTAGAGAAATAACATGACTTTACTTATCAACAATAAAAAAGATCAATTGAATTACCAAGTGTATGAAACACGCGATGCGATGGGCCAAGCAGCAGCTAAATACACGGAAGAGTTATTAGTTAAACTGCAAAATGAACAAGATTCGATTCGCATTATCTTTGCATCTGCACCATCACAAAACGAATTTCTGGCTTATCTGAAGCGTTCTGGCCAAATTGATTGGTCAAAAGTGACGGCATTTCACATGGATGAGTACATTGGTTTGCCAACGGGCGCACCACAAGCATTCAGCCATTTTATTAAACAAGCGCTACTCGATGATGTTAAACCACACGCGGCAAACTTCATCAATATTGATGCCAAAGACAGCGCAGAAGAGTGTCAACGTTACAGTGCACTACTGCAAGAAGCGCCAATCGATCTTGTGTGTCTAGGCGTTGGTGAAAATGGTCACATTGCATTTAACGACCCATGGGTGGCAGATTTTAATGACAAAGAAGTGGTTAAAAAGGTTCAACTTGATACTCAATGTCGTCAACAGCAAGTGAACGACGGCTGTTTTGCTGACCTTGAGAGCGTCCCAGAGTTCGCACTTACTTTGACGATTCCAACGCTAGTGAGTGCGAAACATATGGTATGTATCGTACCTGCACCAACGAAACGTCAAGCGATAACAACCATGATTAATGGTGATATCAACGAAGATCTACCGGCGTCAATTCTAAGAAATCATGCGAGCGCTGCGCTATTCCTAGATAAAGATTCAGGAGCGGATCTACTATGATTTTTGAAGGTAAAACACTTGCTGATCTGCCTGTAAAACTGATTACAGAAGCGGGCATGATTACGGCGATTGAGTCATTAGACACTCAAAATACTAGTAGCTTGCCATACATCGCACCGGGTCTTTTGGACTTACAAGTGAACGGTTTTGCAGGGGTGGATTTTAATACGCTACCCCTAAATAAAACCGACTTGATCCACGCTACCGAAGCAATGCTTAGTAATGGCGTAACGGGTTACTACCCAACAGTGATTACTAACAGTGATGAGAATATTTGCAAATTATTCCAAACATTCCAGTCATTGAGAGGCAGTGACTCACGTCTTGATCAATGTCTGCTTGGTTACCACTTAGAAGGTCCGTTTATTTCACCAAATGACGGCCCTCGTGGTGCTCACAATCGTGATTATGTTCAAGCGCCAAACGTTGAGTTGATTAAGAAATGGCACCAAGAGTCACAAGATCAGCTGCGTATTCTGACCTTGTCTCCCGAGTGGGAACAGGGATTGGCAGAAACCATTGAGTACTGTGTTGCTAATAACATCAAAGTGTCCATTGGTCACTCGGCTGCTACGCCGATGCAGATCGCACACGCTGCACAATTAGGCGCGACAATGTCAACGCATCTTGGTAATGGCTGCGACTTACAGATCCACCGTCACCATAACTACATTTGGCAGCAACTTGCAGAAGACAACTTATGGACTGCGATTATCGCAGATGGTTTCCACCTTCCACCTGCAGTTATCAAAGTGATTTTGAAAGCGAAACAAGATCAAGTGATCTTAACCAGTGACACCACAGCGTTTGGGGGGATGAAGCCGGGTCGTTATCAGACTCATATCGGCGGTGATGTCATCTTGACAGAAGAAGGAAAACTGCACCTCGCGAGCAACGATGAGCTTCTTGCAGGTTCTGCGAAATCTGTGTTGGATTGCATCAATTACCTAACTTGCGCGAACTTGCTGGATGTAGAAAGCGCCTGGAATAAAGCCAGTGCAGCACCTGCACAATTTATGGATCTATCACGACGTGGTCACTTGGCTGTCGGCCAACGTGCTGATTTGGTTGAGCTTGAGAAACGCGACGGCATCTTGAGCGTAGCGAAAACGATTCTAGCGGGAGAGGCAGTGTACACTGCTTAATAAATAATGAGTTTAACATCTGACTATTTACAGAGTATTACCGCGCATTTGGAGCAAATCCAAACCACGGAATACGATGCGATTTTGAAATCTGCGGCATTGCTAAGCGAGCAAATCGCCCAAGATAAAATCATTCATGTGGCTGCCGCTGGAGGCCATTCAAACCTTGCCACACAAGAGATTTTCTTTCGCGCGGGTGGGTTGATGCATATCAACCCAATCATTGATGAAGGTACATTGCTGACCAATGGCGCACTGCGTTCAATGGCAATCGAGCGTCTGCCTGATTACGGCAAAATTGTGGCAAGTAACCACAATTTACAAGCGGGTGAAGTGCTATTGCTGATCAACGCATATGGCATTAATGCGGCGGTTCTGGATATTGCGCTCGAAGCGAAAAAGAAAGGACTGACCGTTATTGCCGTGACGTCAGTGCAGCATGCTCAGCAGACTCCGCTTGATCACCCCGCACGCCATCCAAGCAAGCAGAATCTATTTGAAGTGGCAGACATCGTGCTGGATTGCAAAGTGCAAGTTGGTGACGCAGTGGTTGAAATTGACGGGATTAGCCAAAAAGTGGCGGCAATGTCGACTTTCGCCAACTCGTTCATTTTGAATGCGCTTGTGATTGAAACCGTAAACCTACTGGCGAAACAAGGCATTGAGCCACCGATTTGGAAAAGCGGTAATGCGACCGGTGGCGATGCGTGGAATCAACAGTTCATCACCCGCTTTAAAGACCGAATCCGACTACTTTAATCACCGACACAACTGTCTTATTAAGAGAGAAAATTATGGAACAAACATGGCGTTGGTATGGCCCTAACGACTCAGTATCATTGGATGATATTCGTCAAGCTGGAGCCACTGGAATTGTAAACGCTTTACACCACATACCAAATGGTCAGATTTGGTCAAAAGAAGAAATTCTTACACGTAAAGCGATGATCGAAGCAAAAGGCCTCAGTTGGTCTGTTGTGGAGAGTGTACCTGTTCACGAAGAAATCAAAACACAAAGTGGTGATTACCAACTTTGGATTGATAACTATAAGCAAACTCTACGCAACCTTGCTCAATGTGGCATTGATACCGTTTGTTATAACTTCATGCCAGTACTGGATTGGACTCGAACTGACCTTGAATACCAGATGGCGGATGGCTCAAAAGCATTACGCTTTGACCAAATCGCATTCGCCGCTTTTGAACTGCACATTCTTAAGCGCCCTAGTGCACAAGCAGATTACACCGGAGCAGAGCAAACAGAAGCACTGGCTTACTATAATGCGATGACTGAGGCACAAATTGAGCAATTAACCGCGAATATTATCGCGGGTCTACCTGGTGCGGAAGAAGGTTACACGCTTGAAGCGTTCCAAGCGCAATTAGATCGTTACGCAGGGATTAATAAAAACAAATTGCGTGAGCACATGGTGTATTTCTTAAATGAAATTATGACAGTGTGTGAAGAAGAAAACATCAAGATGGCCGTACACCCAGACGATCCACCCCGTCCGATTCTTGGTCTTCCTCGCATTGTTTCAACCATCGAAGATATCGATTGGCTAACTGAAAACGTTCCTAGCCCGAAAAACGGCCTAACCATGTGTACTGGTTCTTATGGTGTACGTGGCGACAACGACTTAGTCAGCATGATCGAGAAACACGGCGAGCGTATTTACTTCACCCACCTTCGTTCTACTCAACGCGAAGAAAATGCGAAAAGTTTCCATGAAGCGGCGCATTTAGAAGGCGATGTCGACATGTATGGCGTGGTTAAGGCTCTGCTTAAAGAAGAGCAACGCCGCGAGCAAACTGGTGATGTACGTAAGATCCCAATGCGCCCAGATCATGGTCATCAAATGCTTGACGATTTAAATAAAAAAACCAATCCGGGCTACTCTGCGATCGGTCGCCTTAAAGGATTAGCTGAAGTTCGAGGTCTTGAACTGGGATTAAAACGCGCTTTTTTCACTGACTAGTTTTGTAAGGAATACAAACATGCTTAAACGTAATAAACGGAGTCAATTTGGACTCTCTTGGTTTAAACGTAGTCGTCTTTCTATTTTAGGAACCATGTTACTTTGTGCTTCTCAAGGCGCTATAGCTAATGAGCAAGTTGAGAAGAATGCTAACGAAGAGCCGGTTGTTGCTTATCACGTTGATTTTCGTGTCCAAGTGATGCCGATTGAAGCGTTAAAAGCGATGGCAAAAGAGGTCGCTTCTTTAGGCTTCAACACGATTATCATGGAATGGGAAGCGTCTTACCCATACAAGAAGCACAGCATAATCTCGAATCAATATGCTTACTCACGTAAAGAAGTAAAACAGTTTATTGAGTACAGTGAAGGCTTAGGTCTTGATGTTATCCCACTTCAGCAGAACTTTGGCCATGCTGAATATATCTTAATGCATGAGCGTTATGCCTACCTACGAGCAGACGCAAGACAGCTTTCTCAAATTGATCCAACAAGACTAGACGCAGCAAGAGATCTGTTTGAAGAACTATTTGATGATATGTTCTCAACACACAACTCTGAATACGTACACATTGGTGGTGATGAAACGCGTCTTCTTGACTGTAAAAACTGCCAAGATGCTTGGGGGGATTTGGGCGAAGAAGCTGGAAAGTCAAAGATCTATGTTGACTACATGAAGATGATTGCTGAAATCGTTACTGAGCGCGGAAAAACGCCACTTATCTGGGCTGATATGATTCTAAAACATCCTGAAGCTATCAAAGATATGCCTAAGAATGTGATCTACATCGACTGGAACTACGGTTGGGACTTTGATCGTTTCGGCTCGGATCCTCGCGATCTAATCAAACAGTACGATCTTCAGTTTTGGGGGGCGCCTTCGATTCGTTCGGGCCCAGATGATTACCATAGCAACTCATGGGAAAAACATCTGAACAACATGGCTGATTATATTCCTGAAGCGAAAAAAGCAGGATATACAGGTATGGTACTGACCTCATGGTCAACGTCAGGTGAATATGGTTATAACTGGTTCAGTGGTGAGGTTGAAACGGTTGAAATCTACCCAATTCGTCAGGTTTATCCTCACTCATACCCTAACGATGCGTTCCGCATGAGTACATCTGCATTTATTACCGCGATTGAGCAAGAAGAGCCAATCAAGGTCAAAGGCTTTACTCGTCAATACGCGAAAGAGCGTTTCGGTTTGACAGCGCCAGAAGCAACAAAACTTTGGAATATTCTGAGCTCTGAAGTGATGAATAACAAAGTGGTGGTGGGTTCTGTTAAATTGTCGGGCGTTAAAGGTTTAACTGAAGAACAACGTCAATTAGCACAAGTAACACTAGATAAAGTGAGAGAGTCACAAGCTCAATTGAAACAGATCGTTCCTACGATCAATGAAGAAGAGTTCTCTCACTATATTCTACAGTTGGACCTACGTGAATTCTGGCTGAATTTCCGAGTGATTCAAGGCTGGGTACAGTCTGAAGAATTCACGCGCAAAGACCGTAATAACGCGGTTGAAATGTTAGAAGCGCTGTTAGAGAAAGGCGAAGAGTTGAACGAACGTTTTGAAGATTCTTTCAGCGGTGCGTTATACGATTCAGAAATCGAAGTTTTGAACGAATACCGTAACCACAAGATTGAGATGCTGCTTGAACGTCTATCGAATGAGCGTTAATTCTTAATCGAATCAAGAACCGAATCCCTCAACAAGTTTGAGGGATTTCAGATGGTTGACAAAGGTTAAGCGTTGGAACTATACCTTTGTTCTAAAAGGAGCTTTCAAAAAGGTGCTTTAAGAACCAATGTCTACGCTCATGACGTAACCACATTATAGCCGCTGACATGAACCTTTTATCCAATGCCTTCTTACTATACCGATTTTTTGTGTGATCGGTTCCCATCAGAATTTCAACTTAGTGGAAATAGTTCCAATGAAACTTTTCCCTACACACGCGATTTGAAGTAACGAGATTGCTTTTTAGTAATATTTCGATTATTTTGGAAATGTATAGTAAATCGGAGCAAACTAATCGGTGAATACAATGGAACTCGAAGCTGTTGCTAAAGCGTTAAAAGAGCTTGGCCATCCAACCCGTTTATCTATCTACAAAAGTGTGGTGAAAGCAGGGTATCAAGGCATTGCGGTGGGTGGATTACAAGAGCAATTAGATATTCCAGGCTCGACGTTATCTCATCATATTGCCAGCCTTGCTTCAGCCGGTTTGATCAGTCAACGTCGCGAAGGGCGAACTCTGTATTGTGTGGCTGAATATCAATGTTTAGAAGGCGTGATTGGTTTTTTACAAGCGGAATGTTGCGCTGATGAAAAATGCCAATAACTCACTTAATCTTGATGAAGTATGGCGCCAATACCAGCATTCATTGAAAGCGTTTTTGCATAGTAAAGTCGCTAATGAGGCAGACGTTGAAGACTTACAACAAGAGATTTTGATCAAGACCTACCAAAGCTTGTCGGATGTACAAAATGAATCAAGCGTGAAGTCTTGGTTGTTTCAATTGGCGCAGCGAACCATTATCGATTTTTATCGCAAGCGTGCTCGTACTCAACGCGATAATAATCTACAAGCGGATGATTTATGGTTTGAACAATTGCCTGAAAGTGTTGAGCAAGAACTGGCAAACTGTATCGCGCCGTTTATTCACGCTTTGCCTGAGGCGAGTGCAAGCTTGCTTAGCCACGTTGAGCTTGATGGCATGAGTCAAAAAGAGTTGGCCGAGCAGCAAGGTGTCAGCTATTCCACCCTGAAATCTCGCGTGCAAAAAAGCCGAATGGAGCTGAAAAAACTGTTTGAAGAGTGCTGCGATCTGACTCTGGATAAGCATGGCAATGTGGTCGATTACCAGCACAAAGGGAAAGGATGCTCGCGTTGCTAATTATCTTCTTAGTCTGATTAGCATTAAAAAGCCTCGCGATGCGAGGCTCTGGTGTATTAAAAGCGTTGTATCGTAAGCGCTACAGCTTAAAGCTGCCCACCATGGTATCTAAACGTTGAGAAAGCTCCTTGAGTTCTCCACTCGCTAAAGCCAATTCCTCTGCTGTCCCTGTAGTTGCTTCATTGATCGCGTTGATCTCTTCGATATTGTTGTTGATGGTATAAACCACGGTTGACTGCTCTTCGGTTGCCGTCGCAACTTGGGTATTACGATCGGTAATATCGTGAATACGCTCCGAGATATGAGTCAGAACTTCGGCCGCTTCGTCAGACGATGACACGCCTTCATAAGTCAGCGCCTTGCCCGCTTCCATTGCGGTCACCGCATCTTTCGCGTCACCTTGTAGCTGATTAATCATCTTCTGAATTTCGTCGGTAGAAGATGCGGTGCGGCTTGCTAGATTACGAACTTCGTCTGCAACAACCGCAAATCCACGGCCTTGCTCACCCGCGCGTGCTGCTTCAATCGCTGCGTTCAGTGCAAGTAGGTTCGTTTGATCTGAAATGTCGCGGATGACATCCAAAATTGAACCGATCTCTTGAGTGGTTGACGCTAACTGCCCCACGACTTGGCCAGTATGGTCGATGTCTGCGGCTAAACGGCTGATCACATTTTTCGCCTTGTTGACGACGTTTTGCCCCATCTGAGTATTATCAGAGGCGAGCGCTGCGGTATCTGCGGCGGTTGCAGCGTTTGAGGCGATTTCACTAATGGTTGCGCCCATCTGATTGATCGCAGTGACCACTTGAATCGTCTGGTCGCGTTGCAGCTGGCTATTGTCGTAGGTTGAGTTGGCACGGTTAGAAACATTATCCGCCGCAGATTGCAGTGCATGACTGGTGGATGCGACCTCTTTCATCGATTGGTGGATCTTTTCAATAAAGCCGTTAAAGCCTTCTGACAATTGGCCGATTTCATCACTACTCGTAATTTCAATACGTTGTGATAAATCCCCATCCCCTTTGCCTAAGTCGCTAAAACGCGCTGCGATAGCACGAATAGGGCGAGTAATGCTATTGGCTAATAACACACCCATGATGATAAATAGCACCGCAATAAAGGCGGTGGTGAGCATCATTTGTTTTGCTACTGCGGCAAGATCAGCAAACACTTCTTCAACAGGCACCACGCCGACAACGAACCAATCCATGGATGGAACGTAGGTGCTCGAAACAAAGACCTGTTCGCCTTGGTATTCCGCTTCGATGAGATTGAAACCTGACTTATTAAGTAGTTTCGCAGTACCAACGCCGTAAAGATTATCCAAAGAGCTGCGTGTTGCGTTGCCATCACGATGAATTTTGATGTTGCCATTCGCGTCCGTAAGGAAGACAAAGCCACTTTGCTCAATTCTAAAATTGTTAAGTAGCGACACCATGTCGTCCATTGATTTTGATAGACCAGCCATGGTTAAGCCGTGCAATAGCTGAAAATTGGTGAACATTTTCACATCGCCATTTGGCTCTTGAAAGATATTGACTGAGGTTGCATTACCCGATTGAGTAAAGCCAAAAAACCAACCATCTTGTTGTTGGTTTAGCTGACGTAAGAAACCGTCTTGGTTCCAGTAATAAGCCGTTTCTCGGTTTGCAACCGAGGCATCATTCAGGTCGTATTGCTGACGAACGTTCTTGAGCTCTTGGACTAACATCGCTTGTACACTGGCATCGATTTCAGTGCCATCGACAGCGTGTTTAATAAACTCGTTATTGGTAATCTGTTCAGCCGCCAGCAGCATTTCGCTTACTTCACGGTCGATTTGATTACTAATGTCGTCAAGGATTGACGGAAGCTCAATTTCTATAAGGTGGTGTTCAAGTAAGCTACGAGACTGTTTCTGGGCGATGACGCCCATAATAATTGTGGATGAAAGCACGGCTAAGGTGATACCCGCCACCACCTTTTGCTTGATGCTAATTGAATTTAATTTCATTGGTTGATCTGCCTTTTTATAGCATGTCGTTATTGTGAGGTTTTACGCCTGCTTACCCTATTCGGCGATGACTTCCATTCGTAGAGATGTCCAACACGGTTAAGATATCGACATGTAGTTGCATTTCTTTACAAAAAAATGAGATCAGTATTCAATTCTCGTGTCGAAGATCACAGATAGGCGTGGAGAGGCTTCTGTAAACGATGAGCTGCATCATTATGTGTTTTTGATGTCGCAGATAAGCTGGAATTTTGATTTTGTTAACAAAATTTGGTTTTTACATGAATTAAATATGGTTATACTTCACACAATTGAGATAAACATTGGCGTGCATAAGATGAATTTACCTCCAATATGGTGGTTATATTTTCCATCTATGACCTCGCGCCATTCAAATAAGGTGAGCTTAAATGGAACCTCGTATTAGTATTATTACGCTTGGCGTAAAAGATCTAGAGACATCGTATAACTTCTATACAGCACTTGGTTTCCCAACCACTTATTCTCCAGCTGAAGGCATTGTATTTTTCAAAACCGGTGGCGTGTGCTTAGCCTTATATCCGATCAATGCTCTTGCTCGTGACATTTCTAATAAATACGTTGGTTATCGCGAAGGGTTTACGGGAGTAACGATCGCACACAATACGCGTAGTCGCGGTGAAGTTGATGAAATTCTAACCGTAGCGGCGAAGGCTGGTGGCACAATTGAAAAGCCTGCTCAAGATGTATTCTGGGGTGGTTATAGTGGTTATTTTGCCGACCCTGATGGCCATCTATGGGAAGTGGCTTATGGTGATTGTTGGAAGTTCAATGCCGATGGTTCGTTAGTGATCGACTAACGCGAAATCTTCTATCGTTTAAAAAAGCCGATTTTACTCGGCTTTTTTTGTTTTAATGGCTAAGTCAGTTGTTTGTCTAGTTCATCAATTGCAAACGTCAGCGCTTCAATACCGAGTTTTGCTATTTGCTTTTCGTTTTTCGACAGTTCAGTACGAGCAAAAAGCAGCTCACTCTCATCAATGTGAGGTAAGTGTAATAATAGCTCTTTGTATTTTAATAAGCGGTACTGAGACTGCTTAATTTTCGTTAAAGATTCACCTCGTGAATCCATCGCAATTTGCTCAATGTCGTTAATTAATTTTGCTATAAGGAGTCGCAAATTGCGAAGTGTCTCATTGCACTCTGCATCAAAAATTTCATTATTTTTCTTCATTTAATACCAACGGTTCGATGCTAACTGTTTAAAAATCAGCGCATTGTGCGAACAGTGGAATAGGGGGTAAATATGAGGTGGTCAACATGGTCTGCTTATTGCGTTAGATAGGTCAAATCTGTCCTTTTTAGGAGCTTGTGATGATTGACCCTATAGTGATGGTTCTAATTAACAGACGTAAATCAGCCAGTATGACGCGCGTGGAAATTGCCGAGATTGCGGGTATGAGCTTAAAAACTTATCAGCGTATTGAACGAGGCGAATCGGATATGAAATTGTCTCAGTTTCGCGCCATTACTCGTGCCCTACACATAACAGAGCTTGATGTTGCACTCGATATCAAAGGCATCCAGCCCACAACTACTGCGGATTTAACCGCCGCTTGCCGATTATTAAATCGTGATGCACAAACATCGTTGATGCGGTTTTTAATGTTGATAACAAAGCAAAAACATTAAGCGGGAAGGCGATGGTGGAAACAGATCGTTTAAGAATGACTCGTTTGAGTTACGTCATATAAAACATCATTGTGCTTGAAAATTACTGGGTATTATTGCGATAGTTGTGTGCTACAAGCGATAAATGATCGTCATAGATAAAGGAATAGATATGACTTACCCAATTACAGCACAGTGCCAATGTGGCCAAGTTTCTTATCAATTGAATGCGGCACCGCAAATGGTGGCGGCATGCCATTGTAAAGAATGCCAGAAGCTCTCGACAGCGCCTTTTAGCGTTACAGCAGTAGTGAAAGCGGAAGATATCGATTTTGATGGTGAGATGTCAGATTGGAGCCGGCCCGCAGACAGTGGCAATGTCAATTGTGCCAAGTTTTGTGGCGGGTGTGGTAACCGCATTTATCATTTTGATCCCGAGCATCCGCAGTTAATCAAACTCAAGCTTAAACCGGTGAATTTGGCCGATGACTCACTATTTGCACCAACAGTACACGTGTGGGTGAAAGAAAAACAATCTTGGGTTGATATTCCGGCAGGGGTAAAAATAATCGAAGGTCAGCCTTAGTGGTGAGTATATTGAGGCCACGTTCTTTGCTTCCTTCGAGATAGCGAAATAAAAAAACAGCGCCCAATTGGGCGCTGCGATTTGTAGCATGAGGGTTAAACTCAGATCTTAAATTTGTTCAACTCATCGTGAAGATCAGAGGCGCGTCCTGACAACTCATTGCTGATATCAACAGACGTCGTCATTGTGTCCATCACATCAACGGCGGTGTCGTTAATGATCACTACATTACGGTTGATCTCTTCTGCGACTAAACTCTGCTCTTCAGCAGCAGAGGCGATTTGGTTGTTCATGTCGTTAATTACATCAATCGCTTGGTTGATCTCTGCTAAGGCCGTTTGCGCTGCTTGGGTTTCATCCTTGGTATCGGCCGCCTGTTCTTGGCTCTGCTCCATCAATTCAACAATTGTCTGGGTATCACGCTCTAGAAGTGCCAGCATGCTACGAATCTCTTCAGTAGAGCTTTGAGTGCGGTTGGCTAAGTTACGTACCTCATCCGCAACCACGGCAAAACCACGGCCAGCAGAACCTGCGCGTGCCGCTTCAATCGCTGCATTGAGCGCTAATAAGTTGGTCTGTTCAGCAATGCCGCCAATTTCAGACAGAATACCTTGAATGCTTGCGCTCGATTCCGCCAAACTCAGTGTTTGCACTTGGGCATTGTTGACTTGCTGCGCCAATGCCTCAACGGCATGGGCTGCATTATCCATGCGTGTCATACCATTTTGGCTATTAGATTGGACTTGGCTTGCCGCTGTCGCAGCTTGTACCGCTGAGTTGGCAACTTCTTGTGCGGCCGCGGTCATTTCATTAATGGCTGTTGCTAGTGAATTGACTTCATTTAGCTGACCGTTGAGCTTATCTTTCGATATGTCTGCACTCTCTTGGCCTTTGCGAGCGCTTGAATCCACTTGAACCGCGGTCTCTTTTGCCGATCGTAGCATCTCTTGCATACGGCTTAGGAAGGCGTTGAACCAATGTGATAGCTGGGCGGTTTCATCTTTGCCTTTCACTTCTAAGCGATAAGTCAGATCGCCATCGCCTTGTGCGACATCTTTGAAACGCTCCACTAAGTTGCCTAGCACTTTGCCTAGTGAGTGTGCGATAAAGGTCATTGCGGCCACCCCAAATAGCATCGCTAAAATGCCGGCGGTCACACCTTGCTGGATCGCTTGGCTATTCATCTCGCTATTCCAACTATTGAAGTCGGCAATGCTCTTTTGCAATACATGAGTTGGTACTGACACGATAACAATCCATGCTGCACCAGAGGTGTTAACAGATGTGATGGCGTACTCTTGGCCGTTTTGCGTCATCATACCAATCGTTGTGCCTGAGGCGAGGTTTTGGATTTTTGACCATTGATTGTATAGCTGGCTCGGGACTTTTTTACCGACAGTCGCGGGTAGATTGGCGTTAGCCAGCGTTGCCCCTTTCCAAGAAGCGATGATGATATTGCCTTCGCCTTCAAATAGATCACTCGCGAGTGATTGGCTCTGCGCTTGTAATTGGGTCAGTGCCAGATCGAAACCCAATGAACCAATGATCTTGCCGTTGACTTTGATTGGTTGGCTGATGGTGGTGATCAGTTCCTGCTTGCCACGCACAGGGTACATGTAAGGTTCCATCACGAAGGTGCGACCCGTTTGATACGGCATTAGGTGCCAATCGTCGACGCGCTCACCATTAGCATTCATGGCCGTGTTGGAAAAGCTTGCCATGCCCAAAGCATCAAAACTGCCTTGATTATTAGGAGAGAAAAAAGGCGCCAATACGCCGTTTTCGTTGAAAGCGCTTCCTGCTTTTGCTTCACTTTCCAGCGGCCAGGTTTTTTCTTCAAATACCATGTAACCGGCAAAAACCGCTTCATCTTGGGCTTTTAGCGCCGCCGTAAAATGATTAACCAGCGCATCAGCTCCGGCATGATCTTGGGCACTTTGCTCCATAATTGAGCGTAATTGGCTTAAGCTACGAGTGACGGGAAACAGCTCATTGGCGATAGTTTTGCCTTGTTCTGAAGCGGTAGAACGTAAGTGAGAAGTGGTGGCTTCAGTCAGCTGGTCAGAAACCTTGCTGGAAATCTGTTGGTTAACTTTGGTAAAAGCGTTGGTCGTCATCCCCATCGCGATCAATAGGGTAAAGGCCATCGCCACCCCCGCGCCGACAGCAATTTGCGTGCGAATACTATTGAACATGTTCATATACCCTTATGAATGTGTACGTGCTTAGTTATTGTTAATTATGAAATCTCGCTGATTATAGCGATAACAATTGAACGCAATATTTTACAAAATAGATAAATATGAACAGTAAGAGATCGCTTATGAATCACTTTGGTGACCAGTCTGAAATTTGGCGTTTGGCGGTGATAATTGAGTGAGAGCTATTTTGCTATAAGTTATTGTTAATATTGTTTTTAATTTAATTTAGCTTAACCAGATTAAAGCCGATTCTCTTTATTGAACAAATGTAACAGCCAAAAATTTGGCGATAAAATTTGATATTTTAATGAGATAGGTCAAATTTTTTTTTGCGCAAAAAAACAGCGCTCAATGCGCTTTGCGCTAACCGGTAAGTGTGGTTACACTGCGCGGGTATTTTTACATTGATATAGGTGATGTGTGTCTATTCCTTCTATGGCGGATTCAATAATTGTGCTCGATTTCGAGACCACGGGACTTTCTCCTCAACAAGGTGATCGAGCCATTGAAATTGGTGCCGTGAAATTGCATCAAGGAGAAGTGGTTGATCGATTTCAACGCTTGATGAATCCAGGTTTTCGAGTGAGCAGTTTCATTGAAGGCTATACCGGTATTACCAACAATATGCTAAGTGGTGCTCCGGGCTGTGCAGAAGTGATGGATGAATTTGCTGACTTTATTCAAGGCAGTAATTTATTGGCGCACAATGCATCATTCGATCAACGTTTTTTAGATGGTGAACTTGCACTCATTAAACGCGATTACAATGGCCAATTTGCATGCTCTTTATTGGTATCACGCCGATTGCATCAAGAAACGTCATCCCACAAGTTGGGGGATTTAGTTCGTTATCACCAAATCGATAATGATGGCGTATTTCACCGAGCATTAGCAGATGCGGAAATGACGGCAAAGTTATGGCGTGTTCAATTGGCGACCTTACGCGATAAATATGGAATTTCGCAGCCAAGTTTTGAATTAATGACGAAGATAGCAAAAACGCCTAAGGCATCGATTGATACTCTGCTAAGAAAGGTGAGCCGTTAGTGACACACTGATTGCGATAACTTTCACAATCTAATTTTTCAAATTAGTTATTGGCATATGCCAATAACTGGCAATATAGTGTGCTTTTGTTCTTATAGGGCAGGAGCCACTATGATCTACGCAATTCCTTGTCTTGATAATCTTGTTTCCAATCACTTCTCTCGTGCGCCACAAGTGGTGATCTTCAATCAAACTACTGGCACTTATCAGCTCATCACTCTTGAAGAAACGGCTTCGAATTGTGGTAAGAAAAAGCAGTGGATGGCATTAATGGCCGCACAAAACGTCAACGCGGTCGTCGTGCGTTCAATCGGTAAGAAAATGCTGAGTGCTTTGTTTGATCTTAATCTTGAGGTTTTTGCTGCGCCGCCAAAAGCGGATATTCGCCAGTTGGATTACGCTGTGCTAATGCCAGTAACCTGTTTGGATTATGGTAAGGAACCTAAAAAGTCGACCCGTTGTTGTGGCAGTAAAAAAGCATGCGGTAGTCAATCAGCCGCCAACACCCCATCACCCTTGATGAGTTCACTGAAAAAAGGCTTTACCTTGATAAAAAGGATCGCCAAATGACCTTTGTCTTCGCTTTGATTGGTTTTATTACGGTGATTAGTCTGATGGCTATTGGTGTGCTTTTTTCTCGTAAATCCATTGCAGGCAGTTGTGGCGGGTTAGCCAATATCGATATTGAGCGTGAATGCAATTGCGAAGAAGTGTGCGATGAACATCGTAAAACCTTGTACCAAATTAGTGAGCCCAATACTTAACACAGGTGAGCCACTTGGTTGCTTGGTTGCTTGGTTGCTTGGTTACTTGGTTACTTGGTTGCTTAGTTACTTAGCTGCTTAGCTGCTCAGTCAGCCGATCCTGTTTGCACAGGCGTATCTTGATCAGTTGTTAGCACCAAGGCATGACCGTTGACCAAGCAATTTGCCACTTTGGCTCGGGCCCGCTTAACGATGTTGCCGAAGGTTTGGCGAGAGACCTGCATTTGCGCGGCGGCATCGAGTTGGCTCAGCCCTTCTTGATCGGCTAAACGTAACGCTTCCAGCTCTTCCGCTTGGAGTTCGATGTGTTGCAGCTCTGTCATCGGTACGCCATTAGGCTTAAAGCAAGAGTAAGGCGCGCGAGTACAGATTTTGCGTTGTATTTTAGGCCGAGCCATGTCGATTTTCTCTCTCAAAAATAAGGGTAAACAATGGTGTCATCTACAGCCAAATCACACTGCCAATGCGCGGTGTGTTGCCAACCATTCTTTTCTGAACAATGTATTGAGTTCATCCCAACAAACACCCATAGCGTTCAAGCCTTGATTGTAGCAACACAAAAGGTGCAGGGCTACGACGGCGTAATGCAAGGCGGTTTGATCACGACGTTGCACGATAGTGCCATGCTGCATTGTCTATTCAATTTAGATATTACTGCTATGACGGCTAGCTTAGAGGTGCGCTTTCATCAGCCGATACCTATTGGACAAACGCTCTGCGTGCAAGCACGATGGGTGAAGAGCAAACGTCGACTCCATTGGTTAAATAGTGAAATTTGGTGTAATGGCGTGTTGCGTTCATCTGCAAGTAGTCGATTTATGCCGTTGTGTGATGGTTAGCATCGAGTTGTGATTTTATCCTGAACGCTGGGCTTTAATCTTGCATTATTGGGCTGGTACACTCAGCGATATTTTCTTCACATCTTGACGAGTAAGGAGCTTCAATGACCATGACAATCTATCCTATTGCCGGAGTATATCGCGGTAAAGTCGCACAATTTCATGGTATGCAAACCGCTATGAATAAATCTCAAGTGACGGATGAAATCCACCTTACTCCGACGGGGTTAGAAGGAGATGAGTGCTTTGAGACTAAATTTCATGGTGGCGTTGAGCGCGCTTTGCATCAATATCCTGCGGAACATTATGACTACTGGGCGAATAAATACCGCAGTGACTCCCAATGGTGTGCGCCAGGGATGGGAGAGAACATCAGCTCGATGGGTATGACTGAGTCGGATGTGTGCATTGGGGATCGTTACCAATGGGGTGAAGCAATTATTGAAGTTAGCCAGCCACGCTCACCTTGTATGAAGCTGAGTCAGCGCTGGGGTGTCGAAAATTTTTCTGTCGATATACAAGATGTCAGCCGTTGCGGTTGGCTATATCGAGTGATACGAGCGGGTAAAGTGAGTCAAGATCAGCCCTTGATTTTGCTTGAGCGAGTGAAAAATCCACTCTCGATCCTTGCCGTTTGTGAGCGTTACTTTGGTGATCCGTTAAACCCACAGGGGCTAGAGGAACTGCTTGCCCAAGAGCGCTTGTCTAATAGTTGGCGTGCTAATGTCGAAAAACGGATTGCTACAGGCGAAGTGGAAAACTGGAATTTTCGTTTGCTGGGCCACGCTTAATTGCTTGTTTATGTGACTAAATAAAAAGAAGCAATCAAGCTATTGACCCGTCTATGAGTCAAGGGTTGAAGATAATACCTGAACCACAAAGAGGCGAAAAAATGTTAACGGTAACCCAACTAGCAAGAGAGTGCGGAACTTCCCGCACTACGATTCTGTATTACGAGAAAGAGCAGCTACTCCTGCCTGCCTATCGTGCTGAGAACGGCTATCGCTGGTATGGGGAGAATGAGATAGAGCGGCTTAAAACGATCGCTTCTTATCGTTCTTATGGTTTGCCTTTAAGCAGTATTCGCACTTTGTTGGATCGACAAGGGCAATCTCAAGCACAAATCTTGAAAGACCATTTTGAAGAGTTAGAGCGAGAGATCCAAACATTGCGCGCACAACAAAAGGCGATCGTGGTGTTACTTCAAGAACCAAATCTTTTAGAGGATAAAAGCGTGACGAAACAACGTTGGGTAGAAATTATGCAAGCGGCCGGTTTCACTGAAGCGGACATGGTGAAATGGCACCAAACGTTTGAAGCAATGGAGCCACAAGAACATCAGAAATTCTTGGAATCACTCGGTATTGATGCTCAAGAAATTGAGCAGATTCGTAAAATCTAATTTGAGCTGAAGCTGATATAAAAGCACCGTTCGTGTCATCGTTCGGTGCTTTTTACTTATATGATTTTCGTGTGAGACTAAGAAAAAATCAAAAAAAGAAGCCTCTCAGCAGAAAGGGGGAGTCTGCAAAGAGGCGATAGTACAACTTTAGTTTAGCAAGGATTTTGAATTCGTCAGGATTGTTTGATGTAAAGTTGCAAATAAGGGTGTTATCGGTGTGCCATTTTCTGGCAAAGCGGCATTGAAAAAGGCGCAGACACTCGCACCAACATCAGACAGTGTGGTACGGGTGCCAAGGTCAATTGTGGTTTTAAGCGGCTGAAAAGCCAACAATGGTACTTGCTCGCGGGTGTGTTTAGTGTGGCCGATGAATGGGTCATTGCCATGATCTGCCATGACAATTAACCAGTCTTCTATTGCCATCAAATCAATAACTTTTTGTAACCCAATATCGGCTCTTTCTAACACTCGCCAATATTGTTTGGGATCTTGCTGATGACCTGAAAGATCCGTTTCTTGAACATTGGCGCAGAAGAATCCGTGTTGATATTGTCGTAAATCTTGCTCAAGTAGCCGGAAAACTTCATCGGTGTCCACCACCGATAAATAGGATTCACCATCAGGATTTTGCACGATATCCGCGACTTTGCCATACAGTCGAGTAGTGACGCCTTGCTGATGTAACAACCACGGCACTTGAGTTTTAGCATCGACGCCATAACCTAGGTGTACAACCTGAAATCCAGCATCGTAAGCGCCGCTATCTGGTGCGTTAACGCCGATGTAAGCCGGATTTCCATCGCTATCATTCTTCACTTCTATCGCGTTTAAAACGCGCTGCATACTGTGCTTATTACCATTAAAATCAATATCCCCCCCAAAGGCGATGTTGCGGCTGACGGGGTTAGCGTGACGAACCACATTCGCGATAGCCAATAACTGCTCAAAGCTGACGAGATTGAAATTACAGGTCAGGTTATACACTTGCCCTAAATCGGCCTCGAGGTTATCTCCAATGATCACGCCTTGCTCTACTTGTAGCAGGGACAAACCCTGTTGATTGATACGTTCAACCTTAAAACTGGCTTGTAACAGCGCTGTTTCTATCGCCGGTAGGGCTATTTGAAATGGCTGAGTCAACGGCGGCTTGGGTTTTGTCCCCATGATCTCTTGATGGCCCATAAATGTATCGCCACCTTGGTGGGCAAGCCAAGCTCGGCCGGTGTTCGCCTCGGGGTTGGCTTGCATAACAGTGTGTGGGTTTTGCACCACATTTTGTAAGCCGAGTTTTTCTAGAGTGGGTAAGCGTTTTAAAGGAAAGTGTTCAAGCAATTTATTGGCGGTATTGGCTCCGCAATCTTGCGGGCGAACTTGCGCCACATCCGGCATCTCGCCAACCCCAAAACCATCGAGCACCACCACAATAAATCTAGCCATGATTCACCTCAGTGCGGCGCTCATAGCTTGCCGCCGGGCTACCTTCAACTGGGTTACCCAATGCGTCATAAATAGCGATAATTTGTGGTTGCCCACTCGAAACACCAGTAATCAATGCGACATCACTGCGGGTAACGAATACTTGGGTGCGATAAGCCATCACCACCGGCGTGCCTATTGGATACAAACCGCTTAAGCGTAAGTGGTAGTCGATGCTGTCGGCATCATCGTTGTAAACGCTGACTTTTTGATAGCTCGATTCTGTTGGTAATAAACCATTTTCCAGCGCACCGCGACGGTAGTAACCGCCCGCAAAGCAGTAACTGTCATTACCATAGTGATGGGAGATTTCACTGAGATAAAGCATGGCTACTTTTTCCCGCTTCTCCCCGTGTATATTGGCGGGAATAGTGCCTGTTAGCGCATGGCCGGGTTCACCATGAGTGCAGTGATGGGCAGCTAAAAGTGGCATCGTTTCACAGCTGGTGGCCGATGGCGCATTGATTTGTAGGTTTGTATAACCTAATTTTTCTAGCGCCGTTTTGGTTTCTACCAAGGTGGTTAAGTTCGGGGTTGGTTCAGTTTTACCACTCGCGCTATCGTATAAGAAGCAGGGGAAATGGGTAACGCCAGCTAGGGTGATGTTCGGCATCGCTTCAATTTCACTTACAACGGCATCAAGATCGCTGAGCGGGAAGCCTGATTCTTGGTTGGTGTAAAGCCTATCACGGCGATGAAAGAACTTAAGTAACAGAGCTTGATTCACGCCATATTTCACGGCGGCATCTGAGATTTGTTGTGCTTTCTCGAGGCTATAAACGGTGATGACTTGCGGTTTAATTTGACCGACTAAGCGCTCAACCATGTTGGTTGGTGGTTGTACCAAATGACCCACGTTTGCAATGGGTAAACCGTGCGCCGCCATTAGGCGTGCTTCTTTGAAATCAACACAGACGATGCCATCAAAGCCGCACTCTTCAACCAATAGTTTAGCCAACAGAGGATTGCGGCCAATCTGTTTGGTCATAGCAAAAAGCTTAATGCCGTAGCGGTCAGCATCTTGCTTAATTTGCTGTGCATTTTCAAGTAATTGGTCAACATCAATCACGGTGGTGTCAGGTAGCAATTTCCCTTGTTTAAATAAGCTAAACGCGGCATTTATTAACGCGGGATTTTGCTTTTGTAGTGCTTCTAAAAACATATTTTTCCCTTTTTAGAGATGAGCTGAACCGACACATCAATCGCTGATGTGCTGCTAAATAACAGTCAACAGAACTAATTTATTTGAATGGTATTAAGCTGATGTTCAGCTCACTCACTTCGTTGATTAAATGGCGAATAACCCAAAGACATGGAGAAGATTCAAAATCACTCCAGTCAAAATCGCCGCTACCGCTGGTGCTGCAATTTTCAATACCGGTCGGCCCATCACTTCGTTAAGGAAGAACAACATCGCGAAGATGGTGAAACCTGTGGTTGAGCCCATTTTCATTACGGCCAGTACACCACCAATCAAGAGAGCGAATTCCATCAAGGTATTCATTGAGTTACGAATATTGTCGGATGCATTACGTATTGATGGGAATTGCTCTAAGAAGCGACCAATGCCACGCAACATGAACACTTCAAGACAGATCGTGATCGCGCCAAGTACTGCCGCGACAGGCATGTTTGGTGATAGGTAGCCGACCACAAACACAAACGTCATCCCGACAACACCATAAACACCGGTTGCCAATGCAGTGGTCGCAATCAGTGGAATAAAGCCAAGGCCGCGCATAAATTCAGATAAGGCCACTTGCTTCATTGCTGCGTCGTGCGCTGCCGGATCAGTGATCTTTAGTGCTTCTGCTAGAGAGTAAATAGAGACTTCAGAGCCGGCAAAAATACCACCGTTTGATACAGCCGCAATTAACGCGCCTGTCACTGCAAGGAAAGGCAGGTGTTTAACGATACGTTTGGTGCGCTCTTCAAAAATACTGTGCAGCCCAGACATATCAGGTGCTTGAATTCCGGCTTGGCGGTCAGCTAAGTCCTTACGAATCGCAAAGAAGACCAGCATCAACATACCAGCGAAGATCTGAATTGATTCTGGGTAGATGCCAGTAAATTTCATGATCATCAAGCGAGACATTAAGATAACCACGGCAGCAATCGCACCCGCTTTCCAACCGAATTGATAGAAAACAGCCAATAGCGGGAACAGTGCGAACGCAGACATCACTGGAGTACCAAGCTCGCCAAGTGCGCCTAATGCATCAATCGGCAGGCCGGTTAGCACGGCGTTAACCCCTGCTAGCGAGGTAACCACTAATACGCCCCATAGGCCGCCAGCCAAAGCGGCAAGAACGCGGCTGCCAATCATTACGCCGAGAATATCGGTTGGTAAAAAGAGTAACCACGGGTTTAAAAGACCAGTCGAAAGGGTAAAAGAGATACCGACTGAAGCCACAAAGCCAATCGATAAACCAAAGGCAACAGAACCGGCGTCACGGCGGGTCATATTACCTTCAAAAAGTTGGGGTAAAACTGGGCGAATACCATCGTGGAAAACGGCGGCACTCATGTTGGCGATTAACGCTGTCATTGCGCACAGTGCGGCAACAAGTCCAATATGCATAATGTCCATAACGACTCCTTAGTTTTGGGCTAACAATTTTGTTAGCATGGGGACTGCATGCTCGATATGTTCAATCGATAAACCAAAAGCGACACAGCCGTTATCCATAAACTGCTGTATTTCAGCTTCTTTTGCTTGAATGGACGGTTTGGCAATGGTGCCGCATTGGCCGTAACCAATAATGGCTATCGCCATGGCGAGCGCACCACCAGCACCAGTATTGCAACAACCAACGAAGTAATCCATCTCGCCAGATTTCACTTTCATCGCCGCATCCATATCGGTGAGAATGTGGCATTCAAAGGTATCGGGTGCGGTGGCTTCGATCTGTTCTCTTATCTGCTCTCGCTGTAAACCCGCAATTGCGATTTTTTTCATGTTCTATCCTTATTGTTTTTACGCTTAGCACTTGTTTCATCATTGCTGGCTGAAACCTGCGCTTTAACCAAATAAGCGTGTAGGGTTGTCGCGTAACAAAGTGCTTATTTGGTGATCAGTGATCCCGTGCTGTTTCAGTAGGGGAACAAATTCGTCAATGAGGTAGCTAAAACCTAAGCCACCATTAGCTTTCAAATGCGAGCGACGGGTAATGTCCATCGATAGCATGATTTGTTTCTCGTAGCCCCGCTGACATAACAGCGCGAGGGTTTGTGCTCGTTTGCTATCGGGGTAGTAGCTGTTTTTACCAATGGTATCGAACTGCACATAACAACCTTGATCGAGCATCCATAACAGTTGTTCTAAGTTGTCACGCAGATCGCAGTGACCGATGGTGACATGGCTCATGTCCACTCCACAGCTCTTGAGCAATTCAATTTGCTCTGAGCCCATAGTGCTCATTGATTGATGGGTGGATATCGGACGCCCAGTCGCTAAGTGTGCTAACGCAGCGGCGCGAAAGACTTTCTGTTCTGTTTCGCTAAAGTAATCTTCACTGCTTCCTATCTCGCCGATCACACTGGCTTTTAGGCTCGAACCTTCAATCCCTTGTTCAATTTCAGTAATCATCCCTTGAGCCACTTCATCGACACTCATTGTATAGAGCTCGTCAGGGAAGAAGCCCTCGATGTAAAATCCGGTTGAAAGCAATATATTGATCCCAGTATCTGAGATTAAATTTTCAATAAAATGAGGATTTCTGCCCATAAAAGAATTAGTCACTTCTACGATGTTTCGTACCCCACGTTTTTGTACTTGGCGCATTTCTTCACACAGCAGTTGGTATTGATCCAAACGGCAGTCATCGCTGAGCTTTTGTGGTGAAAGATCAATGTGCAAATGTTCGTGGCAATAGGTGAAACCCGTAGCATCAATCATGAGGGCAGCTCCGCTAAAGACAGTTGAAATAGTGAGAAAATGTTGGCAAGCATAAAGCTTTCTTCCGTAGCCGGCAGTTCGATAAGCCCCATCGCTTGCAATACGTTATGATGTATCGCCTGCACTCGTGGGTAATCGGCATCTGCGATGACTTCGTCCATTACTTCTTGCTCAAGACCTTCGGCAATCGGTTGTTGTTGCCACACTCGATCAGCGGCACGGGCAAGGTGAGTGATCGCCATTTGGTATTGCTCATTGTCATGCGATAGCTTTAGCTCGCTATCGATGACCGCCAGCACTTTGATGCAGCCGTCATGGGCGCGCTGACTAATCACTTCAGCTTGCGTGAGTAGCGCCAAGCGTTGTTGCATAATCAATCCTCTCATTTACCCACTATTTTTCGTCACTGGTGTCGACTAATAGCTAGGCGTTAGTTGCCCGTTAACTACGGCCTGTTGGTGCTGTAGTAGCGGGGTGAGTTGTAATAATTTGCGTAATAACAAGGTAATATGTTCGGCATTACCATTAACTAACATCACTGCTTCAGAGGCATCCATACAGGCAGGTAAGTGACTCAGTGACTGTTCTGCTAATCCGTACTTTTCCATTTCAATGGCTTCAGGTAACCACACTACTGCATCGATATCGCCATTGAGTAAGTGAGTTAAACTTTCGCCATAGTGAATTTCAACAATCTCAATACTCTTGTCGGCAAAGGCTTGGCTAGTAAGAATTTTTTGGTCCGGTGAATCAGGATCAACCCCGACCCTGAGGATCTGATCGTATTGGCCTTGGCGATAAATCAAACGGTGCTCATGAGAATAAGTGTGCGCACCTAAGTCAATCGCGGTCACTAAACCAGATGCGAGCTCTTTCGCTGCAAGTTTCGACATGATAGCGACATCATACGTACCATTTTTCAAACATTCAGCACGAACACTTGCACCGCGCATGTGAGCAAAATAGAGCGGTAAGCCACCGAGCTGCGCTTTTAAACCACTGGCTAAACCTTCATAGTGGCGGGTATAAGGCAGTGGCATAGCGCAAACGACATTATTAATGCCAGCACAACTGACGAGCTCACGATAATTGAGTTGGCTGATAAAGGTACCGTTACGTCCCTGTTTTGATAAGACGACAGCACCTCGCTGTTCAATGGTAGTCAGTGCTTTTTGAATGAATCCGACTGAGACAGAATAATCATCAGAGAGAGAGTCGATCGTGCGTAAACGGTCGCCTTCTGCCGTGGTCATTAAATATTGGGCGATGTTCATGATCGCCGCACCTTCTTTACTAATATATTGAACTGACATAATTTTTATCTTCATTATTTTGAAGATAAGTTAGCAGTTAGAATGCTTAATAAAAAGACAGTGTTGATTGAAATGTGAACTAGTTCGACAAAAAACGAACAATAAACACTCAAAGGTGAGAGGCTCGCGGCTGAGTGTTTACAGTTTAGCAGCGGAGAGATAACGGAGTAATAGCTACTTCTAGCCCAGCTTTTCTTGCAAAAATGCTTTCAGTGCCAGTAAAGCCGGGGTGAGTTGGCGCTTATCAGTTACGACCATGTTGAGTGGGATATGATCGCCTTGCCAATCTTCAAATAATGGGATGAGTTTACCACTATCAATATCAGGTTGCGTGTCGAGTCGTGTTTTATAGCCAATGCCTTTCCCCGCAATCATCCAGCGTCTTACGACGTCGCCATCGTTGGCAAAGCGATTACCTGTGGCGATCACTTCGCATTTTTCCCCTTGTTTACTAAAACGCCATTTGGTGTGGTATTTGACTAAGGTAATAAAGTTGATGCAGTTGTGATTCACCAGCTCTGATGGATGCGTTGGTTTACCATATTTAGCGATATAGTCAGGTGAGGCACAAGCGATGCGATCATTATTGGGGCTGATCGGTAGTGCCACCATGCTGGAGTCAGGAGGTGTGCCATAGCGAAAAGAGGCATCGAGTGGTCGGGTGTAAAGATCGACCACGGTGTCACACAGTTCTGTAGACAGGATCAGTTTTGGGTGCAAATCGAGAAACTCATCCAGCAGCGGTAACAGAACGTTGCGCCCTAAATCGGAAGGCATGGCTAGGCGCAAATGACCAGTGATTTGGTTGGGGTCGTGTTTGACTGACTCTACACCAGATTCGATCGCATCAACCGCTTGCTGGCATTTTTCCAACATCAGTTGCCCTTCAGATGTCAGGCGAATACTGCGTGTGGATCGGATAAACAGTACGCAGCTAAATTGGCTTTCTAAACGTTTAATCGTCGCGCTCACAGCGGCGGGCGTGAGATTCATGATATTGGCCGCTTGGGTGATACTGCCTTGTTTTGCGGTTTCGATAAAAACAGAAAAATCCTGCAGTACTTTCATAATACGCCTTTGCCAAATGGTCAGTGAATATAGATTAAGCGATGATGGTGCGGATGCGCTGATAAAGTGCGTCAGCGAATAATGGTAACTGATCCGCAGGCCAGTGAACCCCCTCGCTTGCACAAGCTTTCACAATACTACCAGCATTGAAGTAATAGCAACCTAGCTCTTCCGCTTTCGTGCGGTAATGGTCGTCAAACTGATGTGACTTTTCTTTTGCACCCGTAAAGCCGTGAGCGGCGAATCCGATCTCATCAATGGGTGTCGGGCAGACGAGCAATATTGCACGTGCTTTGGTAGGGTTGTGATTAGCAAAATATTGCGCGTATTTGACCAACTCCCCAGCACCAGAAGCGATATCGTGCGCAGTTAGGCCAAATTGGCTCTGCAAATCATTGGTGCCGAGCATGATCACCACCACGTCAGGTTGATGCTTCTCTAAGCATGGCAGAAAGTAGCCTAAACCTGAATGCGGGTTATGCAGTGATTCGTGAAAGCCGGTTGTTCTGCCCGGTAGCCCCTCATTAATCACGCGCCAATCGCCAGGTAACTGATTCTCGAGCAACGTTGTCCAACGCATATCATGTTCATAGCGCCCGCCTTGTAATGGCACGTAACCCCAAGTGTTCGAGTCACCAAAACATAAAATTGATTTCATTATCTATCCTTGCTCGCGTAGTTACTGGGCTGATTTATTTTATCAACTATACCGCTTTGATGGCTGCTTATGTGCTAATGACAACCCAAACACCATTGACGATGCAGATATTATTCAGCCGTGACATTCCTGTAAATAGTGAGTTTAGAAAGTCCCTGTGACACTAATTAAAATACAATGTGTTGTATACAAATTATTCACGCGTGCCAGAGTAAGATCGCCGTAACACAAATATTACGGAGATAATATTATGAATATCTTTGCTAGGTGGTTGGTAATAAGTACCTGTATTTTCGGTTCAGGTCGAGCTCTCGCGGTCGATTTGATTGGTCACGCGACGGCAGAACAGTTCCAAAATGTGGTCGCTCAAGTGAGTGGTATGGTGGAAAGCCCGCCTTTACAAATTGGTGAACAGGTTACACTGGGCCAATCGCTATTGCAGATTGATGATAGTGATTTTGCACTTGATGTCCGCAGTGCAAAAGCGCATCTGGTACTGGCGAAAGCTGAGTTAACCATTAAAAACAGTGCCTATACGCGCTACACCGCATTGTTAAAGAAAAATAGCCTATCGCAACATGAGTTAGACATCGCCCTCGCTGAATTGCAAACAGCGCGCGCAAATGTGCAGCTAGCCCAAATTGATTTGGAGAAAGCTCAAGATGCGCTGCAACACACGCGCATCAATGCTGATATTAGTGGCTACATTGTCAATCGCCAGATCGAGCAAGGTTCTTGGGTAGAAAAGGGTACCTTGATATACAGCGTCGCTAGCATTGATCAGTTAATCGTACGTTTTCTTGCGAGTGAATATGATTTGCATAATATCGCGATAGGTCAGGAAATCACGTTGCGGTGTGAAGCGCTTCCTGGCAGCAAAATTACCGCCAAGATAAAACGTATCGGTATTAATCTTGATGAAAACTTGATGGCTTATCCAGTTGAGGTCGAAATCGACAATCACAATGGTGCAATCAAGCCGGGTATGTCGCTGCATGCTACCGTGCAGACTAAGGAGTAATGTATGAAAAGTATCATTCAATACTTCGCTGCTCGAGGATTTCTCGCGCGAGTGATCACCATGATGGTGTTTGCGGTTGGCCTTGCCTCATTGAGTATCGTTAGGATGCAAGAATATCCAGAGATTGCTTTTCCTGAAGTTGAAATCATTACTCATTATCCTGGGGCATCCCCGCAAGATATAGAACTCAATATCACCAATAAAATTGAAAAAGAGTTGCGTGGTGTGCAAAACATCAGTGAGATGGTTTCTGAATCGACAGAAGGCAAATCTTTGATTTTATTGGAGTTGGTAGAAGGTTCTGACATTGCAGATGTTGTGAGAAAGATCCAACAGGCCGTTGATCGCGTGAGTGGTCTACCGAAAGATATTTCTGATCCCCCTTTGGTGATGCACGAAAGTACTTCATCTTTTGAAGTACTACGTTTTGGCGTGACGACAACAGGTTCTTACGCCGAATTGCAGCAATATGTTCGTCAGTTGGAAAAACGTATCCGTGCCATTCCTGGCATTGGCAGTGCGACGATGTCGGGTTTTCGCGAACGTGAATTTTGGGTTGAGGTCGATCCGAACAAAGCGAGGCGGTATAGCGTTTCCATCAATGACGTATTGCAGACGATCGCGAGTCGAAATTTGTCGTTATCTGGTGGTGTTGTCGAGTCGTGGAAGTCCGAACATCGATTAGTTACCTTAACTCAGGTGACCAGTGTTCAGCAGCTAGAAGAAACTGTATTACGGGTGTTGCCGGATGGTGGGTTGGTGCGTGTCGGAGATGTGGCAACCGTCAGTGATGGTTTTGAAAAGGCAACTGAGTTCGGCATGATTAATGATCAAGCGGCAATTCTATTCAATATCACTAAAACAGCGAATGCCGATGTGCGAACAGCCATCAACGCGGTATTAGAGACCTTAGATGCTGAACGTGAAAAACAGGCGGGAAAATTCGATTTTCATACCTCAATCAACCTTGCCCAAGACATGAGTGAAAAGTTCAATATTGTCGCCACCAACGGAGCGATAGGTTTAGTGTTGGTTCTGGTGGTTTTAGGACTGACTCTGCAGCGTCAAGTCGCTTTTTGGGTTGCGGTTTCGATTCCTTTTTGCATTTTTGGTGTGATTGCCTTAATTCCGGGGTTAGGCATGACATTGGATGCGATTACACTCGCTGCATTGCTGTTGGTAATTGGAATTATCGTCGATGATTCAGTGATTGTAGCCGAGAGTATTTACCGAGAGAAAGAGCTGGGCGCAGAGGCGCTTGATGCAGCGGTAGAAGGAGCGCTTAAAGTTTACAAACCCGTATTGGCCAGCTTAACGACGACGGTATTGGTTTTCATTCCAATGTTCTTTATTCCGGGCGAATTTGGCATGCAAATCGCGGTGATCCCGTTAACGGTCATTATGGCACTCACTTTCTCTTGGATTGAATGTACTATTACGCTTCCTGCTCACTTAGTCGAGTCGTTCAATAAACCAAAATATAATTCACGGACCCTGATTTCTTTTGACGGGTTAAGACGCCGTTATCAGCGATGGTTAATGAGCGCAGTAACGCATCGCTTTAAAGTCTTGGCTTGTTCGACGGCTATCATGATGATAGGCGCGGGATTAGTCTCAACTTTAACGCTCGATTTTTTCCCATCCCAAGCGGCTAAATACATTGAAATTTATACCGAGGTAAAGCCTGGCACGCCGATGGACAAAGTGCGTCAAGCGCATCAGCAAGTTGAAAAAGTGATTAGCGATCTGCCTGAAGCGGAATTGTTAAGTTATGAGATGACCTATTCCACTCCGGCAAGCACTGGTTTGATTAATCTAACCAATGCGGAAGATAGAACGCGCACTGCTGGGGATATTGCGGATGATTTGAATGTGCAATTGGCCAATATTTCGAGCGTTCCTTTTATTAAATTTACCGTTGATGCAGGTGGTCCGCCTCCTGGTGAACCGGTTGAAGTCAGAGTGATTGGTCAAAATAAGCAGAGTCGCGATGAAGCGGTGATGGTGGTATCGCAATGGCTAGAAAATTATCCTGGTCTGAGCCATGTGACTAATAACGAAGAGCTGAAAGATCAGCAAATTGAAATTGTGCCACAGTATCAATGGCTATCACGTTATGGATTAACCGTGGAAGATTTGGCAAAAACACTGCGTATCGCTTTTGATGGTGAGAAGATTTCAACCACCTGGATCGGTGATGAGGAAGTGGGTTTACGGGTTATTGTTGCAGAAGCATCACGTAATCTACAGCAACTACGTAATACCAAGATATATACCCCAGAGGGTAAACAAGTGCCATTAAGTCGCTTGGCAAAGGTGCAACATACGCAATCTGAGCGCATCATTTTACACTTCAATGGTGATCGTCAAGTCTTGGTGACGGCACAAGTAGATAAAAACGGTTTGAACCCGGATGATATAACAGATGAACTTTGGGAGTCAGTGCAAGGCTTGATTGCTTCTGATGTGATGCTAGATATTGGCGGCGAAGTCGAAGCTACCGAAGAAACCTTTGGTGGTATCGTTGTGGCATTTCCAGCCGCCTTGTTGGGTATTTATTTTGTTTTAGCTATCGTGTTTGGCTCCATGGTTCAGCCTTTATTAGTGATCTCTGTTATCCCATTTGCTTTGGTCGCCGCATTGAGTGCGCTTTTTTTCCACCTGCAGCCGTTATCGCTGTTTGCTTTAGTGGGCGCACTGGGTATGTGTGGCGTGGTGGTGAACAACGCTCTGGTGTTGATTGTACGAATCAATGAATTACGAGATCAAGGAACAGTGGTAATACAAGCGGTGATTGAAGCCTCGATATCGCGTTTAAGGCCTATCGTGCTGACGTCATTTACCACTGTTGTTGGTTTACTACCATTGGCTTATGGGGTTGGCGGCTCCGATGTATATATGGGACCGATGGCACTAACACTGGGTTATGGCTTACTACTTTCAATCCCTGTTGTGCTATTTGTGTGCCTTGTCTGTATGTTGTCACAGCTGGTAGTAAGCACAAGTATTGTCGATGATAGATACCAGTTGGCACTGATTGATTGTTAACGAACAACGAAGGCAAGGATGGTGATCTTTGCCTTTTTGTTGTAGCTAAAGTGGTGATCTACACAACATTGTTGCATCTTATCATTAATGTAGAATGCGCGAGGCGAACGAGATTATTAAGCTTTACTCTCAATCATAAGCTGTTTATATTATCGCCGCCTAATGGGCACACCCTAAAATGCACACCCGCTATCCTGCCATCATTGGTGCATTTATATTGGTGTTGAAGAACCTCCATGCATACGACTCCTCGTCCTTTTTCTCGTTTTACTCGTGAATCGGGTGCTTTGATGCATCTGTCGATTCCTATTATTTTGACTCAAATTGCCACTCAAGCGATGGGCTTTGTCGATACGACAATGGCCGGCCAAGTGAGCCCTGCGGATCTAGCGGCAATCGCACTCGGTGCCAGCCTTTGGATCCCGGTATTGCTGCTGTTACGTGGTGTGATTATGGCGCTCACGCCCGTTGTTGCTTACCACCGTGGCGCGCGTGACTTTGACAGCATCTCAGTGGAATTTTTTCAGATGGTTTGGCTGGCCTTGATCGCTAGTGCCTTACTTATCGCGTATCTGGTTAGCGCTCAGTCGATTCTAGAATGGATTGGTGTAGCTTCCGAAATCATCCCGATCGCCAGTGATTATGCTTTCGCTCTTGCTTTTGGTGTGCCGGGGATTGCGCTTTTCTATACCCTAAATGGTTTCTGTGAAGGGATGAACAATACCAAAGCCCCGATGATCATTTCGATGATTGGTTTATTGGTTAATATTCCAGTCAACTACGTGCTGATTTACGGCCATTTTGGCTTTCCTGAAATGGGTGCGGTAGGCTGTGGTTGGGCAACCAGTTTGGTTTATTGGCTAATGTCAGGTTTGCTCTATAGCTACATCAAAGCGCATCATCACTACAAAACCATCATTCGTTTTTCCGATGCAAAACCAAGAGCTGCAGCGATGTATCATCTGCTCAAACTTGGTCTACCGATTGGCATGAACATCGCCATCTGTGGCAGCATTTTTGCCGTTATCGCGCTGCTTATTGGTCGTATTGGTGCAGAAAACGTGGCGGCAGCGCAGATCGCGCTTAACATCTCTAGCATGACCTATGTGATCCCGATGAGTATCTCTTTTGGTATCACGATTCGTGTTGGTTATGCTCTGGGTGAAGGCGATGAACTGGGCGCGATTGATCGCAGTAAAATAGGCATCATTGTTTCAGCTTTAGTGTCACTTATTTCGGTGGCGACTTTCTTGCTGTTTCCGGAATGGATTATTCGCCTCTACACCAGTGACCCGGTTATCAGCGCTACGGCGGCAACGCTGCTTGCAATGACTGCGCTGTATCAATTTAGTGATGCGCTACAACTTGGCGCCAACGGCGCGCTGCGCGGTTATAAAGACACCAAGATCCCGATGTTTTTGGCCGTTGCTTCCTATTGGGGGTTGGCTCTGCCACTCGGCGTGGTGTTAGGGCTAACAGATACTATCGTGCCTGCAATGGGCGAGAAGGGCTTCTGGGTGGGTATTTTGACCGGTTTAACCGTAGCCGCTGTGCTGATGTTACTGCGTTTGCGTTACGTGATTAAAAGCCGTTCGTCATTACGAGAGAGTGCGCTTCAGGCAGGCTAAGTAAAGAAAGCATCAGAAAAACGCGTTACGGTGATTAAACAATAACGCGTTTTTTATAATGCAGACACGTTAGAACTGAAGAGTCACACATACTAATCATGGTTCATTGATTCGTCTATGTGCCGCCTTAGGGTTTGTTGTGACGTGAAATAAATATAAATACTCCTTTACATCTAGCGATTAAATAGCAATAATGGCCTCGCTCTGTTGTTCAGAGTTATTAAATGAAACATCAAGTAGTAAAAGTAAAACCCTCAGAATTGCCTCATAGTTATCCTCAGTGTTTCCCTTAGCTTCATAGATACATTAAATAATTCAAGCTTCTAGCGCATCGCAATATTCGCGATTAATTTATTATTTTTAAATAAGGGACACAACATGTCTAATAAAGTAACTGGCTCTGTAAAATGGTTTAACGAAACTAAAGGTTTCGGTTTTCTTACTCAAGATAACGGCGGTGCTGACGTATTCGTTCACTTCCGTGCTATCGCTTCTGAAGGTTTCAAAACTCTAGCTGAAGGCCAAAAAGTGTCTTTCGAAGTAGAGCAAGGCCAAAAAGGCCTTCAAGCTGCAAACGTTGTAGCTGCATAAGTTTTAAAGTAGGTGCAGGTGGCTTTGCCACTTGCATCTATCCTTCTATTTTCCCCATTTTCACTTCATTACCTTTCTAAAATAGGTATTTCTTAATTTAGAACTGTCGTTGTTTTATTTCTAGTCACATTATTCAAAGTTTATCTGCTTTAATAAATTAAGAACACATTGTTTTAATTACTTATATTAAATAAGCTAACTAAAGCATGCAATTAATGTGATGGTTTTTCGTATTGAAATCTAATTATTCATAAAGTGTGTCATGCATTATTATTGAAACTAACAACAATATATTCCCCCTCATATTTTAAGCTCTCCTCCTGCACAAAAACTTCCTCCTTAAACAGCATCTTAGCCAACGTTGGCGTAATATAGTAGTTTATAAGCACCTTAGCATTGGATTGCTACCATTAAGATGTACTCATTGAGGCTCGCCTAAGCTAACTCCTTGCTTAAACCGCGAAGACCCCTCTAATTGTTCCACTTGCAATCGTACACAATACCAAGCCTCTTTCTTTCTATTAGGAGCTAAACTAATCGTGATGGCCGTTTTCAATATCTATTCTTAGAGTCGGGTTATTTCAGTATTAAGATGGTTTGATTTTATTAGACTGCTTAGCTTGGTCGCTTTGTTTCGACAATCAAAAGGAAAGACCAAGCGCTTTTAATGCCTGCTCACATTGGCTTGAGTTTTCAAACTGAATGCCTGCCATGCCAAGCGCTTCAGCACCGGCGACATTGTAGGGCATATCATCAATAAACACGGTTTTAGAGGCTTCAAGCGCAAACTGCGCCAGCAATGCTTGATAGATTTCAGGCTGTGGTTTTAACAGAGCGACTTCAGCCGAGACGATTGCGCCGTCAAATAACGGCCAAAATGTGTAAGTTGATTTCAGATGGGAGACAATTTCATGGACGTTATCGGTGAGTGCATACACGCGATAGCCGGCGGACTTTATTCGCTTGATAAGATCCACTGAGCCATAGATAAGTATCTGAGTTTGCTTTACGTAGTAGAACAGACGTTCGCATTCAAGTTCGGATAACCCTAGCGATTGCTGATATTGGCTTTTAGCTTCACTTTCGGAAATGAGCCCTTTATTGAGTTCTAACCATGTTTCAGATTGGAAAATAGCTCTTGCTTGCTCTTCAAGGCCATCAATATCGCCAAAAGTCAGCTGAGCAATTTCTAGCGGCGCCCATCGGACAACCACATTACCAATGTCGAAAACCACGTTGTGAATCTTGTGAGACGCCATTATTACTCCCTTGTTTGTGCCTTTCGGTATGTTGCATGGATCTGAGTTAAGAGGTTACATCATCTGGCGTTTTGAAATGCCGTTCAACGTCTTTATTTTACAAACTCAACAGCTAAGCACAGTTCTATTTCGCGCCCTGCGACCAGAGCACCGGTGAGTTCAAAACCGCAGCTTTGATAAAATGCGATCGGGCTATTTTCCCCCGTGACCACGCTGGTAAATAGCTCAGAAATACCAAACTCACCTTGCAACGCGTTAGTGAGAGCACTTATCGCAAGACGCCCATAGCCTTTGCCTTGTTGTGATTGGTCGAGCATCAGTCGCCATAAAGAGAATTTACCTGTGGCGGTATCGGCATCAACGAGGATAAATCCAACCGGTTGATTATTTGCGTAGATCGCTCTAAACCAAGCAAACGGCATAAAGTTCGCTTCGGCTAATGAGATAGCATTGCTATCAACTTGATTAACCTGCTCAGGAGAAACTTCAAGCTGACAGATTGAATAGAAGTTATCGTGTGTGATTGGTCTTAGTTCTATGCTCATTGTGCTAGTTCCGTTTGAAAAAAAACGCTTATAAAACAAATCGTCATTCGTATTAATACGGGGACTATTATTCCGTAATATGATGGTGGTCAACAATAAAGACATTGCTGCGTGAGTGGAATTGATTAAAATACTTTAATATCAATCATTTAATTTGATTTATGTCATGTTTTTCGAGCAGAAAGGGATACTTTTTTACTCAGTTTTTAAATCAGATGTAACGTCAATTTCGACGCAAACAAGCATAACAGGTTGTTAATCACCTTGAAGATATTAGTAAAAAAAGCACAGAGTTATTCTTTGCTACGCGGCTTACATTGGTCTTTCATTACCGCGCTCAGTGTTGGCATGCTATCGGGCTGTTCTACGCCTATTGACGAACAGCAAACACTCGATAAGAAATTAGAAGCATACAACGCTATCTCCTCTCCGACAGCTGAGCAAGAGTTAGCGATGAAAACACTACTGGCTGAGTCGCCACATCGCAGTGGGTGGGCGACGGTGAACCTTGCCTACCTGTACGATCAGCCCTCAGCCAGTCAACAGGAAAAAGCGCAAATCTTAGCGCTTTATGATCAGGCATTTGAGCAAGGCTATTATTCTAATGAAACAGTGGCTTATGTTGCCAGTCAGCATCTAAAGGGACGCTTACCTAATGCCGATCAAGTCAAAGGTTACAACTACCTGCGCTTTGCGGCTAATTTGAATAATGAATGGGCGCAGTTCAAGGTCGTTGACCTTTTGGTGCAGGGTAATGCCGAGATCAACTTGCCCAGTGTACCAAAAAGTGCCACTTATTATATTCCTCGCGATAATGTGGACTTTCAAGCATGGCACTGTTTAGCGACCTACAGTTATAGACTTACTAAAAAGTGTGTCGTTGATATCATGTTGCCAAACGCTAATCAACAAACGCCTCATGCATTATTAGGCCTGGCGTTAGCGTATGAGAAGGGTTGGCATGTAGAGCAAAGCGAAATTAAGGCAGCAGACTATTATCGCCAAGCGGTCGAACTAGGGATGGCAAAAAGTGAGCTATTTTTTGCTGATCTACTATTAGCATCTAAAGATCCGCAACAGCAGCAAAAAGGTGTGGCATTACTTGAAGAAAGAGTTTTATCGAACTTTGAGTTAGCGCCAGCTGCTCGTGTGCGCTTAGCGGCTTATTATTTTTCTCATCAGCGCTACAAAGAGGCGCTAAAACACGCGTTAAATCAGACGCAAAGGGATGATAAAAGTGCAGAGATGGAATATCAATTGTACCAACACTACGCCAAAGGGTTAGCGACCGCTGTTGATAAAGAAAAAGCGGATAAATATCTGCGGCTCGCGATGCTAGGCAAACTACCACAAGCAATGTTTGATTTCTTCTCTCAAGCGAACACGGCACCCGATGAGCAAGCGTATTTTATCGGTATGGCTGCGATGAAGAATAATCTTGATGCTATTTTATGGATGGTTGAACAAGCGCTCAAAGAGGGCAACCAAGAGAAATACCAGATATGGTTGAAAGAAGCGGCGATAGCAGGGCATACCTCCTCACAATTGCAATTGGCCATGATATATGAAAAGCAATTTTCAGATTTGGCTTATGCCGCTAAATGGTATCAAAAAGCTGCGAAATCTGGAGATAAGTCCGCGAAGAAGTGGTTATCTCAGCATTCAAATAATTCGTTTACTTTGCCACCAGGAAAATTGCTTATCGATGGTTCATTTATCTTACCTAACGGTTACTCGCTAATACCTCAAGACAACAATGATTATCTGCAAGCTAACATTGAGCAAGTGTGGCCATCACACTGTGGCTGGGTCGTGCAACGAGCTACTGGAGAAGCGACGGTTGTGATCAACCAAAATCGTTACTACTGTGATCCAAGCGATCAAGAGCTTGATCTATTACAGCAAGAAGGCGTTGTAAAGGTAGTTAGCAATGGCGGTTCAACCGCGGCGATACTAAAAAATGGTCAGTTGATATCGTGGGGGACTAACCAGATGGGGGGTTACCTAATTGAAGAAACGCAATGGATCGAGGATCAAGAAAAACCGTGGTCGGAGTATTTAGCCTTGTATCATGCGATGGAGCAAGATGTGGTTGATGTAAAAGCGCTACAAAGCGGTTTTGTGGCGTTGACTAAGTCTGGTGATGTTTGGCAATGGGGCTTAGGAGGCAAAGCGTATAAGATTGAGGGTAAATACCGCCAACTGCTGGGTGGTTATAGAGGCCGTGACGTTTGTGGTATCACTCGTGACGGATCATTAAATTGTTGGATTGAGCCTAATCCTGAAATCATTATTACGGTTGTTAAAGGAGTCAAATCCGCCTTATCAACACCTTTCCAAAATGGCGGAGATGGCTTTGGCTTGATCGTTCTGCGTGATGGTGAATTCGATGGGGTTCTTTCAAGCTGGTATGTTTATCAAGGCGGCTTCTTTGAGGATCACGAATTGCAAAGCAACCAAGAAATTATGCCTTTTGATTGGCGCGATTTGTGTCTAGATAAAGGCGACCACATACTCGCGACACGTGAGGATGGTGCGGTGATGCGTATTTATTATCCTGGCGTCTCGTTCATGAGTAATTTCATGCTGCAATCGTCATCTAATTCAGTTTCTTACTGCCAATAATAAAGCCAGTGGGCGAATATTAAATTAAATCGAGAAAATATTAAAACTCATACCGTCGAATAGTAAGAATTAATGCTGTAAAAGAGCAATAACTCCAGTTGTGAAGAACGAAAAGGATAAAGAAATGCGCAGAGGCATTGTAGTACTGAGTATGTTGGGATCTTTGCTGTCGGGCTGTAGCTCCACGGGAGCCACTATTGAGGGTGTTCCTTACGACGATTTAGTGGAAAGGGATAATGTGGTTTATCACAATGAAGCGCCTTATAGCGGAATGTTTTTCGACAAAAATCGTTATGGAGAATTGAGAGCAAAAGGTTACCTTGAGAACGGATTACTTCAAGGAGAGCTATTTCACTATGGTAACGATGGAAAGATTATGAAGCGTTTCCATTATAAAGAAGGAAAAGAAGATGGTATTAGCACGACCTATTATGATGATGGATCAATAGAAACGTTGAGCTATTTTAAGTCGGGTGAGGGCCAAGGAAGTTGGCTGCGTTATTACCCAAGTGGTGCTATCGAACGTATCTCTTATTTAAAAAATGACCGCCCTGAGGGGGAGTGGACCTATTTTAATGAAGACGGTAGCGTCAAAGAAAGAAGAACCTATAAAAACGGTCAATGGGTAGATTAGTACAGAAATTGCATGTTTAAATCATGCATCACTAAGTTATTCATTTAATTTATTCAATAAGTTACCCACTCTGATATTGTCATCCCCGTGAAGACGGGGATCTTTTCTTTTTCTAGACTAGCGACAAAAATACCAGCCTCAGGAAGATGACCCACTCGCTTTAACCTTACAGTAAGTTTTTCCCAATCCCATCAATAATCTTCAAAATCTGAATCTGCAATTCGCGGCTGTAGGGCGAAATACCAACGATTTGCTCTTCTAAGTCTAAATTAGTGCTAGCCAAAATGATGCGAAAGCGTTGTCACCAATCAACCCGAATAAAATTAGTCATTCAGCTACGCCAACGGAAGATTAAGAAATCCTTAAATTTTAAATCAATGTGGTCAAGATCACAGCAGAGGATTGGTCGGCAGAGCTGAGATTGGTAGGATATTGAGTATGACATGTATCTTTAGGGACAAATATGAAGAAAGGAATCGTTGTTGGTCTGACGTTGGGTATTGGCGTTGTGATGATGGTGGCGAGTAAATATCAGGTATTGGGGTTGGGCAATGCGGCTGCTTTTCCGAAATTACCCGATACCCCTGGCTTTGCCGTGTCGACTGAGTTCGATGGTGAATGGGCTGGAAGACGAATCGATGTCTCTAAAAACTGGATCTGTGATAACACAACCATAACCGGAACGGTGGTCGATGGGTTTGCTCATCTAACGTTAACGTACAATGGCACGCCACTGAAAGGGTGGATTGATGAGCAAGGTTTGTTAACGCTGTATGCGAGCAATGAACGCTGGGATTATCGCTTCAAAGCCACCGCTTCGGGTAATCAAATACAAGGTGACTGGTTTCTTACCAATGGTCCATGCAAAGGCTCTTGGTATGTTGAGCGAAGCTGATTTGTGCTACACGCCTAATCTTCTAACCTTCTAACCTTCTAATCTTCCAACAACGCTCTACCAATCACATCGATGGTCTTCAAAATCTGAATCTGCGATTCGCGGCTGTAAGGTGAGATACCGTCAACTTGCTCTTCCAAATCTAAGTTGGTATTGGCGATCGCCGCCAGTGTTGAGCCAACATGGCTTATCGCCAAAACCTTCAAACCTTTGCGCTTAGCGTTGTGCGCCATATCGACCACCGCTTGCGTCTCGCCAGATTTACTGACTAACACCAAGGTGCCTTTTTCTGCTCGTGCGAGCTGGTGAATATCGCTGATCACTAAGTGTGGAATATTGGCGAGTGATAAAAAGCGCGATAGATAAGTCACGCTAACAATCGATGCGCCACGTGAGTAGAGATAAACCACCGGTGATGCGTTGAGTACCTGTGCCACTTGTGAAATACGTTGCAAGTGCGAGGCTTCTTCTTCGCCTACGACTGTCTGTTTTCTCAGATCTTGCACCAACTTGTAGCGCAGTTCGGTATAGCTGGCGTAGCCCATTTTCTTACACACGCGATTGACCGACGTCGTAGTGGTTAAGGCTTTATTGGCAATGGTTTTGGCTGCGATTTCGTGTAGCTCACTGGCATGAGTGATGAGGTATTCGTAGATCGCTCGTTCAATGCCTTTAAAGGTGTTCATCCAAGGTACTTATTTAGAAAATGGCTAGGGCGCTATTAGGCGCGAAAATGGCGCGATTTTCCTTGATGAGGTTCACAAAAGTATCGTCATACATGGCTTGTACGAGGAAACAGTATCTTGATACATAACCGGAAAATATACTGCGCGAGTCAAATAAATATAACGGTGAAAAACCATGGCAAAGAAAAAGATAGTTGCAGTGACCGCTTGCCCTACAGGCATTGCACACACCTTTATGGCGGCGAAGAAAATTCAAAGCTGGGCCGAGAAACACGGCTATGAAGTGAAAGTAGAAACCCAAGGCAGTGATGGGGTTAAAAATAAATTAACCGCGCATGATATTGCGACAGCGGATGGTGTGGTTTTAGCCATCGATGTGCCAATCATGGATATGGAACGTTTCGACAATGCCAATCCAATGAAAGTACGCACTCAAGAGCTGATCAAACGTGTCGATGAGCTGTTACCGAATGTGTTCAATTTAGGCAAAGAGAAGAGCGAAGGCGGCCCGCAAGTGGTCGAAGAAAAACGCTCTGCTTACCAAGTGGCGATTGGCCATATCATGACCGGTATCAGCTACATGCTGCCAGTGGTGGTATTGGGTGGTCTATTGATGGCGGTGGCGAAAATCACTGGCGAATTCATCGATATCTCTGGTACGCCAATTCAAACTCTCGATAAGCTTGGTTTCATGACCATCAAGTTTATGTACCCAATTTTCGCGGCGTACCTAGCTTATTCCATTGCCGGTAAACCGGCGCTAATCCCGGCCTTTATTGGTGGCATCATGAGTGATGAAGTGTACAAACGCTTCTTCGATCTTGAAGGCTGGGCACCATCGGGCTTCTTTGGTGCGATTGCGATCGGTTTCTTAGTCGGTTACCTAGTCCGTTATCTTAACGATACCATCAAGGTGAAAACCGAGCTGACCACGCTGAAAACCATGTTGCTTGTTCCGGCAATTACCGGTGTGGTGATGGTGCTGACAATGGAATACGCCATCAACCCATTCTTTGGCGCGTTAAACATTGCCATGATCGATCTATTCACTCAAGCGGGTGATGCTGGTCGCGGTATCTACTCAATGGTTATCGCAGCCGGTACGGCATTTGACTTGGGTGGCCCAATCAACAAAGCCGCGGGTTCGGTCGCGCTTGGCCTAAACGGCATGGGCGAAGGCTTTGACTTGCTGGCTCGTGAGTTGGGTATTGTTATTCCACCAATCGGTGTGGGTATTGCGGCGCTGCTTGATGGCAAATTCCGTAAACCAGTGTTCTCGAACGAAGAGCGCACCGTAGGTAAAACATCGCTCATGCTGGGTATGATTGGTATTTCAGAAGGGGCAATTCCATTCATTCTGAAGAACCCGAAAATGATCCCGATTATGATGCTGGGTGCCATCCTTGGTACTCAAGTGGGCGTACTACTCAACGTATGGCAAAGCCTACCATTGCCAGCGGTTTGGGGTTGGTTCCTCTCTTCTGATCCTATTAGCTACATTATCTCTGTCGCTATCGGTTCTGGCTTTATTGCAGTGGCACTGCTGCTGTGTACTAAGCCTGACAACGCAAACGCATAACACGTCACTTGGGGCGAGCTACTCGCCCCAAAATCATCGAAATAAGTCACAGACCAAATAGTCATCGTAATAAAGAGAGTTTCCCATGGCGAAAGTACATGTCATTCCGCACACTCACTGGGATCGTGAGTGGTATTTTACCCAGCAAGACAGTGACGTGCTTGCCACTTATAACTTCACTAAAGTGATCGAAACGCTAGAGAACCAAGCGAGCTACAGTTGCTACCACCTTGATGGCCAATCGGCGATTGTGGAAGACTACTTAAAAGTACTACCGCACATGCGTGAGCGTCTTGGCAAGCTGATCAGCGATAAGAAGTTGTTTGTTGGCCCTTGGTACACGCAGACGGACACTTACAACGTTGGCGCTGAATCAATCATCCGTAACTTAAAATACGGCATGCACATCGCTGAAGAACTAGGCCACAGCATGAGGGTGGGTTACCTGCCAGATACCTTTGGCCACAATGCACAAATGCCGACGCTGTTTAAAGGCATGGGGATTGATAACATCATTTTCTGGCGTGGTATCGACTACGATCAGCAAGTGCAAAAATCGCATTTCCATTGGCAGTCTGCTGGTGATGACACCATTTACGCTTACAACCTTGTGCATGGCTATGGTGCGGCGAAAAACATCGTGCCGGATGCGGATCATTTGGATAAGAAAATCTTCCCAATGATTGAGAAGATAAAATCACTATCGGGCCTAGATGAAGTATTGATCCCATCGGGCGGCGACCAAGTGAACATCGACCCGAACTTGCCAGCAACGCTTGCAACGGCAACAGAGCGATCGCCTGCGAAGGATATTTATACCATCTCGTCGATGGAGAATTTCGTTAACTATCTGCGCCATAACAGCGAAGAATTTGAAACCTACCGTGGTGAATTTAAAGCGCCGCGTTATACCCGTATTCACAAAACCATCGGTTCGGTGCGCTACGACATCAAAAAACTCAATTTTGAAATTGAACAGTTCTTGGTGAAAAAGCTTGAAGTGGTGATTGCGATTGCGAAAGCGCAGGGTATCACCGTCCATACTGAATTGGTGGATATGGCATGGAAGAAGATTTTAGAGTGCCATGCTCACGATAGTATTGGTGGCTGCAACAGTGATGCGACCAATGCCGATATTATGCACCGTTTAAAACAGGCAGAAGAGATCTGTCATGGCTTGTACAACTTGGTGGTGAAAGAGATCGCCAGTAATGCGTGCCAAGATAACGAAGCGATGATCTTCAACTCACGCCCAATCCCATACTCTGGTGTGGTGCAAGTGGTGGCTTTTTCTAAATATGAGCAGATTACGCTATGCGATGGTGAGCAATCACTAACATGTGAAATCATCTGCCGTGAACGTTTAGATGGCGGCAAGATGATTGAAGTGACCAAAGATGGTGAGCGTGAAGTGGATGTGCCGCCGTATTACCGCTTTGAGCTCAATGTTATCGTCAGTGACATACCAGCACTTGGCTATCAGGTGTTTCAGGTGCAAGTGAGTGACACTGTCACTGAAATGCAGCGTGTTGAGAAAAATCCAACAGCGAAAGAAGCTCAAATTGAAAGCCAGTCACTTGCCGTGCGTTTTGTTAATGGTCACTTGAGCCTTGAAGATAAAGCGACGGGTCGCGTTATCAATCAACTGTTGAGCTTTGAAGAACAGGCCGATGACGGTGACTCTTACGATTTCTCGCCGTTAGCTGGTGACATGCCGCTGGTGTGCCGCGAGATGACATGTCTATCCGTGCTACAAGGTGAGCTAGAACAGCGCATGACATTGCGCGCAGAATTGGCAGTACCGCATGATCTCGAGTCGCGAATTGCGGGAGAGAAAGCTGCGCTGGCGAGCTTTGATATTGAGCTAAAACTTATCCATGGCGATCAGCAATTGCATGTTGATGTCACGACGGTTAACCAAGTGTGCGATCACCGCGTGCGTGTAGTGATTAACTCTGATGTGATTACCCAACAGTCATTAAGTACTCAGCCATTTGCATTGATGACACGTCCAATTGCCCCTGCTGTAGAAGGGTGGCGTGAGCGCTTCCGTGAATGTCCAATTGATATTGAAACCACCGATGGTGCGGTGGCCATTGCTGAAGCTGGCAAGGCGATGATTATCAATGGACGTGGCATCAAAGAGTTCCAAATTTTGCCCGCGACTGATACAGCAGCAGGTGATAAGTCGAACGCGATTGCTCTGACGCTGTTTAAAGCGACGGGTCGCTTGGGTAAAGATGATCTACTTTGGCGTCCGGGCCGTGCTTCGGGCATCAACAATACGGTGGTTTACACCCCAGATGCCCAGTTGCAAAAATCGATGACGTTTAGCTTTTCTATTGCGCTGACGGCTGATGCGAGTCACCAAACCGTGCGCAGGACAGAACAAGCGTTTCTTGATGCGCCATTTAGTTATCAAAAACAAGCACTCAACAGCTTTGAAAATCGCTTAGAGCGTTTCCAAGTGCGTTTTGATTCACGCCAAGTTGCCAAGCGTTTTGGCTTATTTGAACTGCATCAAGCGCTTCAACTATCCAGTATCGGTCACTCGTTCTATCACGATAATACGGTGATAGTGCGCCTTTACAACCCAACAGAGCAGGCAGTGCAATTGGACATCACACCATTTGCTCATTTTGCTGAGGTAGAGCGAGTTAACCACCGTGAACAAACTGTTGAGCAAGAGTGGCAAGTGAAGCCCAACAACAGCATTGATGTTCGCGTGAGTTTTAAAATTTGAGTCGCAGGTTAGGAATAATAAGAAATGATAAGAGAACAAATCTATACCAAAGTGGCTGCTCTTTACTGCGATGAAAATGGCGATAAAGCACAAGCAGAATCGATTACTGAAGATATTCTAGCGCTGATTGAAAAGTGGCGTGGCAGCGCGCCACAGTACCCGCAGTGGGTGGATCAAACCACGTCATATCTGATTACTTATGGCGACAGTTTTCGTCGTCAAGGCGAGCCGACGCTGCAAACCATGAAGTGCTTCGCCGATAAGTATCTTAAAGATGCGATCAGCAATATTCATATTCTGCCAATGTTCCCCTACACCTCAGATGATGGCTTTAGTGTGGTCGATTACCGCAAGGTGGATGAGAATTTGGGCGATTGGACAGAGCTCAATGCGCTGGCGGATAATTTTGATTTAATGTACGACTGCGTGATCAACCATATCTCAAAAAGTAGCGAGTGGTTCCAGCGTTTCTTGGCGGGTGATGAAGCGTATCAAGATTACTTTGTTGTCTCTGATCCCGCGCTTGATTACTCAAGTGTGACACGTCCACGCGCTTTGCCTTTGCTGACGCCATTTACCAAAGCCAGCGGCGAAACGGCGCATGTGTGGACGACCTTCTCAGATGACCAAATTGACATCAACTTCCGTTCACCAAAGGTGTTGCTGGAAAGTATCGATATTTTGCTGATGTACGCGGCGAACGGTGGCCGTTCGGTACGCTTGGATGCGATTGGTTTTATTTGGAAAGTGTTGAATACCAGCTGTATTCACCTGCCAGAGGCGCACGAGATCATCAAACTATGGCGTATTGTGCTAGATGAAGTGATGCCGGGTAGCTTGCTAATAACGGAAACCAACGTGCCGCACAAAGAGAACATCTCTTACTTTGGTGATGGCGATGAAGCGCACATGGTGTACCAGTTCCCGCTACCGCCATTAACGTTGCATGCCTTCCTATGCCAAGACAGCCAAGTGTTGACCGAGTGGGCTAAAGGTTTAACCGCAGAAGCGATGGCATTGTTGCAAGAAGGCCGTAAAACGACCTACTTTAACTTCCTGGCTAGCCATGATGGTATTGGTGTGCGTCCAACAGAAGGCATCTTATCTAATGATGACCGTCAAATGATGTGCGAGCAGGTAGAGCGCAAAGGTGGCCGTGTTAACTACAAGAACAATGGTGACGGTACGCAATCGCCATACGAGTTGAACATCAACTATTTGAGTGCGATTACTGAGCCGGAAGACGATGTTGCGACCAAGGCCGATAAGTTCTTAGCGGCGCAAGCGATTTTGTTGTCGTTTGTGGGTGTTCCAGCGGTTTATTACCATAGCTTGCTCGGCAGTGAGAACGATGTGCAAGGTATGGTGGAGTCAGGTATTAATCGCCGCATCAACCGTGAGAAGTTTGAACTGGAGAAACTAGAAGCTGAATTGGCAGAATCTGGCTCGCTGCGTAACCGCATTTACACTGAGATGGTGCGTTTATTGGCCCTGCGTAAGCAGCAAACCGCCTTTGCTCCAACGTCAATGCAACAGGTACTTGAGTTATCCCCGCAGCTATTTGCTTTGCAACGTGGCGAGGGTGAAGAGAGCATTCGATTTGTGGTCAACCTGTCGGCGACAGCGCAAGAAGTATCACTCTTGGCTGGTGGCCGTGATCTTATCTCTGGTCACGTGTTTGCCGCGCAATTTACTCTAAACCCATATCAATTTGTTTGGCTAGCGAACTAACAGGAGCCGATGATGAAATTAGCACAACTTACCTCTCCAGATTTGATCATGCTTGATGCGGTATTTACAGACCGTTTTGCTGCGATTGACGCACTAACCGACCGAATTGATCAAGCGGGTAAACTGATCAACCGTCAGCAGTTTTTAGACGCCGTGTTACTGCGTGAAGAAGAAGGCCCAACGGCACTAGGTGAATACCTTGCGGTACCACATGGCAAGTCTATTGCGGTGAAAGAGCCGGTGTTTGCTTGCGCATTGGTTAAAGAAGAGCTGCAGTGGCAAGGCTTAGATGGCGATGAGCCAGTGAATATGATCTTCTTATTGGCGATTCCGCCAGCAGAAGCAGGTTCAACGCATATGGCGGTACTGACCACGCTGACTTCATCGCTAGTGGAAGATGATTTTCGCGAAGCGCTGCTCAAAGCCAACACGGCTGATGAAGTGATGGCGCTGTTTGGGGAAGGTGAAGAAGAAGCCGAGCAAGCCGATAGCGTCCAAGAGGAGATTGAGGAAACCGCGCAGCCTGAGATGGCACGAGATATCAGTGCACAAGCTTACCCTATGGTGCTAGGGGCTGGCTTACTCGCTTCTGCTATTTTGTTCTTATTACTCTAATTATTAGTAGATAATCAATTAATGCTGAGGTGATCTCAGCATTAGTTGAAATATTGCGCGAAAATAGAGCGAATTTAACGCAGATTATTTCTCGTCAATCAGTGTGGTATTTCAGCGACCGCTATTCTGGTTGTGTTGATATAAGCGGCGTGGATGGAAAGTAATATTACGCATCCTCGCCACATATCATTGGCATAACTCTCTTCCTAAAGCGTTATCTCGAGTGCTGAAATCATCTCAAACGAATCTAAAGAGAGCCTCTTCATGAGTCATGCTTTATACAAACTTGATAATGTTATTCAAAACTACATCTGGGGTAGCCAAACGGCGATCACCGAGTTGTTTGGTATTGGCAATCCAGATCATCAACCTCAAGCGGAAATTTGGATGGGTGCGCACCCAAATGGTTGCTCAAAAATTGCCAGTAACGGCATGTTACTGTCTGATCTCATCGCGCAAGATCCAGTTTCGGTATTAGGCGATTACACGGTTGAACGTTTTGGCGATCTACCATATTTGTTTAAGGTGTTATCGGCAGATAAGCCATTGTCAGTTCAGGTCCATCCAAGCCGCAGCAAAGCGATCCAAGGCTATCAAAAAGAAAACTCGCAAGGTATTGAACTGGCGGCTGGCAATCGTAACTACAAAGATGCCAACCATAAACCGGAACTGGTTTATGCATTAACCTTCTACAAAGCGATGAATGGCTTTCGACCAATCAATGATATTGTGGCGCTGTTTAATCAAGCCAATATAGAAACGCTGCGTAGTGAGATTGATGCGCTACAAGACAGGCCAAGTGCGGCAGGTCTGCGAGCGTTTTTCTCTGTGGTGATGAACTTATCTGGCGAGCAAAAAAAACAAGCGCTGAGCGAGCTACATCAAGCCATTGAGAGTAAAGCGAAAACCAGCAAAGCGCGTGAAGCGTTTGCCTTAATTGCTGAGTTTAGCCACGAGTACGCTGATGATATTGGTTTGTTCTCGCCATTAATGCTTAATGTCGTTGAGCTGGAGCCGGGTGAGGCGATGTTCCTTCATGCTGAAACCCCGCACGCGTATGTGAAAGGGACGGGGCTTGAAATTATGGCCAACTCTGACAACGTACTGCGCGCAGGTTTAACACCTAAGCATATGGATGTAGCGGAGCTGATTGATAATACCCAGTTTGTGTCGGTCGATCCTACGCAGATCAAACTGACCCCGTACCAAATGGAAAACAAAATCGGTTACCCAATTCCTGTCGATGACTTTGCTTTTGAAGTGTTGAAAGCAGACATCGAAGAGAAAGCCCAATATGTGCGCGGCGCTGAGATTCTATTCTGTGTCGAAGGGGAAGTGACGGTACGTGATAACCACGAATCTGTGACGCTAAAAGCAGGTGAATCGGTGTTTGTTTGTAGCAGCGCGAAGGTGTACCACTATCAAGGTGTCGGAACCTTGGCTCGCGCATTTAACTAAATTGCTTCATTTTAAAATGCTCATAACAGCTCGCCAATCGGCGAGCTGTTTTTTTATCTAAGCAAGATAAATCAAGAACTGTGTGTCTAAACGTGACACAGCATGTGCTGTTATCAATCTATCTTTGGATGAATATTGTTCGAATTATGTACACAAAAATGGAATAGTAATAAGTATCTCCCGCTCATGTGCTTAAGGAAAAGTCATGTTCCCACTCGATATTTTTATTCCCTATACCTTTGCATGTTTACTTCTGGTGATTGCCCCTGGCCCTGATAATTTACTTGCTATGGCCCGTGGTTTAAGCCAAGGGAAGTTGGCGGCTTGGGTTTCTGGATGTGCGTCAGGATCAGGAATTTTATTTCACGTGCTGGCTGCGACCTTCGGTTTAACCTTGTTGATCCAAACTTCTGAAATTGCCTTTTATGTGGTCAAATTAGTCGGGGCAGCCTATCTCATTTGGTTAGGTATAAAAGTGCTACGGTCGCGCAGTTTATTCAACCTTGAACCAGCTAACAAACAGTCTCTGGTTACTATTTTTTCCACTGGCTTTCTTTCTGCCGCGCTCAATCCAAAGCCGGGTTTATTTGTGTTGGCATTTATACCGCAGTTCGTCAATCCAGCCCTAGGTTCGGTAAGCTTGCAAATGATGGGTTATGGTGTGTGGTTTGCTTTTCTGACCGCAATCGGCTTTAGCTTAATGGGTGTCTTCTCCTCTCAGTTGGCTTCATGGTTAAAGGGGAAGCCAAAAGTTGTCTCTGCCCTCAATATTGGTGGCGGAATGACTTTCATTGGGTCAGGGCTAGCCATTGCCTTGCTAAGGCAGAGATAATTCTGTTGGATTAAAAAAGCCTCTGCTTGGCAGAGGCTTGATTAGCACTTTATTCTCGCTTTTGCTTAACCAAAGTAAGCGCGACGGTAGATCTCTTTTACATCTGCAGCTGTTGGTGTACCTGGGTTGGTCAGGGTACAAGGGTCGTCAAACGCGTTTTGGCTCATACGATCAAGCACGGCAAGGAAGGCTTCTTCGCTGATCTCAACTTCAGTGATTTCTTTGAAGGTAAGTGGGATGTCCAGTTTGGCATTCAGCGCACGGAGTTCGTTTTCGATGCTTTCTAAGCCTAAGTAGTGCTCAATTTCTGCGTATTTATCGGTTGATTGCTTGTTGTACTCGATGATGTACGGCATCAAAATCGCGTTAGCAAGACCATGGGTTACGCCAAATTCACCACCAATTTTGTGTGCAAGCGAGTGAACTAGGCCTAGAGAGACGTTAGAAAATGCCATGCCCGCAAGTGTGGAAGCATTGTGCATGTTGTCACGCGCGGCCATGTCATCGCCGTGTTTGTAAGCCGCTTCGATGTTCTCAAATACCAACTTAACCGCACGCATTGCCAGTGGATCGGAGTAGTCGTTGGCGGCGATTGAAGCAAAGGCTTCGAGTGCGTGGGCCATGACATCCATACCGGTATTCGCCGTAATATGTGGTGGCATTTTTGCAGGTAGAGCCGGATCGATAATTGCCACATCAGGCACGATATGCGCAGAAACAATGGGGTATTTGATGTGGTTTTCTAAGTCGGTGATCACCGAGAATGCAGTGATTTCAGAGGCTGTGCCGCTGGTGGATGGAATCGCGACAAATTTGGCTTTAGTGCGTAGCGCGGGCATTGAACCGACCGGAATAATATCGGCAAAATCAAGCTGTGGATGTTCATAGAAACACCACATGATTTTCGCGGCATCAAGCGCTGAACCGCCGCCAATCGCAATAATCCAATCCGGTTCAAAGTCACGCATAGCTTGTGCGCCTTTGACCACAGTTTGCACGGATGGGTTCGGTTCTACCCCGTCAAATACCAAAGAGTCAATTCCCGCTTCGCCCAGTAATTGCTGAGTTTGGGCAATGAAACCAAACTTCTTCATTGAGCTGCCGCCGGTTACGATCACAGCTTTCTTACCTTGCAGAGTTTTCAACGCTTCCATTGCGTTTTCTCCAAAGTAGATGCTTTCAGGGATCTTAAACATGTTCATGTGATGCTTCCTAGAGTCAAAATAATAAAACAAACTGCGGAAATATTACCGTTAAGTGTTGCGTTAAATTTGATCAGCATCATGGAGCGATTAGGCTCGAATTTGCCTTAGCGTTTTACGTACGGTTTTAGGAGTGTACTGACAAAAATGATGAAACGAAGTGCAACGCGCTGAGTTTATTTCGGCGCAAAAGACCTATTTACTGAACTGTTATAAATGCTAATTATTGTTATAAGATATTGATTGTTTTATTTTTAATTCAGAGACTTGAGTCTAGTTTTTCTGCTAATGTATGGGCAAACTCTCTCAGTACACGCGCGTTGTCGCCATTTTCTGCATTCCCGCAAACCTTGGCTCGGTAAGTGGTTTCCGGATTGGAATAGATGGGCAAGATTTCATTCTCGTAGCTCATTACGGTGCCAGCGGTTCCACATTTGTAAGCACGAGCATAAGGTTTTAAGTGATGTTGTAGGTCGGGGGATGTCGTCGATTGGAGCCACTTACCTAAATTGGGAATGGGGTGACCTTCCAAGTGTTCAGCCCAAGCGAGATGGCCAAGTTCGTGCTCTAAGGTAAATAGTGAACTATGCATTGTCAGAGCAAAAAACTGCTGGCTGAGGTTCGTCTCAGTCATCCCTGAGAAACCCGTAATGTCCTTATACTTCTTCTCTAAGACGAGCCCGTAGTATTGGTTAGGCATTGGAAACAATTGATGCAAATTGTCGGTATTGAGGCGGTTTTCGAGTTCGCGATGGATAGTGTACATGTCATGAATATTGTCTTTGTCGATCTCGACATAAGTGATGGTACCGAGAGATCGCGTCATCGGAATGCAGGAATTGGTTAGAATGAGGTTGGATTGTTTGATAGAGCGAGTAAAAAAGTCGCTGACTTCTTGCCTATTTGATTGCTCAAGCACATCATTATCAACGATAAAATGCACTTCTGTATCGACGATCGATTGTGTGGCGCATGATGGGAGTACCAAGCCTTCAGAGTTTGGTTTGGTGGCAATTGAGATAACCGTAACGCACCCCAGTGCTGCAACAACCAATAAGGTTTTCTTATTCATACTTAATGCTCCATCAATCCATGAGAGCATCTTATGTTATGCAATTGGCTGTCTCATATCGAGGGAAGCGCTGTTAAAAATCAAAGTGAATCGAGAGATCCATCGCAACATCAAATAATCTTAGAGAACAACGGGATAAAACATCGCGAGCCACACGGTGGGTTCATCGGCAGCGGTCTCAATTACGCGATGTTTTTGCTGCGCAGGAATATTGAGATAGTCGCCATGCTGCAAATGAAACACTTGGCCATCATCATATTCAATCACTCCATAGCCTGATAATACCAAGACCCATTCATGTTCTGCTTGATCATACCAGCCTTGTTCCGGCGAGGTGTGCCCATGAGAAATAATACGTTCAATCCGCACGCCTGCAGTATTGATGAGCTCTTCAAAGACCTCCGCAGATAATGAGGTAGGAATATCACTTAATAGATTGTTCATGGGTTTTCCTTGCATGAGAAAGGCCATTAGTGGATTCTATTTTGCGCCATTGAAAGTATTTTTCATCGGCAAGATTTAACATCGGGAGATCTTCATAAGTATCGCCATAGGCATAAATTCGGCTGTAGGTGGTTAAATCTAACGCCTGTTTAATTGCCGTGACTTTATTGTTTAAACTGCAATCGCCATACAGATATCGGCCCGTATATTGGCCTTGTTTTTCTTCTAGGGTGCTGCATAACAGCTTCAATCCATGCTGTTGGCACCAGATGGTAAGGTACGGGCTCAGAGAGGCGGAAACGACATAGACATCATCACCTTGTTGTTGATGCCAGCAGATCTTCTCTAATGCTTGTGGGCGAATGACGCTGGGCAAATAGTCGCGAACAAATCGCGCGGCAAGGGCGTCGACTTCGGTTGTTTTACGGCCGCCAAAGGCCATTTTTGATAATACTGGACGGGTGTATCGCGCCGGTAGTAAGCCAAGTTTGTACAAAGCGATGACGGGGGAGGTGAGCAAACCACCCCAAATAATCCGCCGCTTAGACGTGGCGTAGAATAGAAATTCGGTATAGACATCTTGGTGGGTGATGGTGCCATCAAAATCAAACAACGCGAGATTCATGGCGCTGTTTTGCCATTTTGGGCGGGTTGCCAAGTGCGTTGCTTGTTTTTGACTTCTTTGGCTAAAAAGGCTTGTTCAAGATCGATATCGTAACGATTAGCGATGGAGCACAGATAGATGAAGATGTCTGACAGCTCGTCGCCAATTTCGCCCACTTTTGCATTAGGGTCGATGGCGATGCCTTCTGTTTTGCGTATCGCTTGAAACAATTCCCCAATTTCTTCACCTAGCAATAAACACTTTTCTAAAACCGGTTGGTCAGCGAAATTGCGTTCCACTTCTAACTCAGCAACATAGTGCTGAAAATCGGCCAAAGTTGGAATTGGTTTTAGATCGGGCATTGGGCTTCCTTAAAAATCAACGATTGACGGTGGTCAGAGCCTATAGCGTATCGATTTAAAGTGAACAATGCTACCGACGTGAGCAACTCCCAACGTCGGTTAGCACCGCTGTTAAGCTTTTGATGCGAGGTAATTCAATTGGTGATTAAACAATTGCTGAGCCTCCTGTTCACTAAAGCCAAGCTGGAAAGTCTCGCTCAATAGCTGATGCAAGTGGGACGCGCTGGTGATGCTTTCAACATATTGCTCGCCCAGTTCATCATTGTAGCGATGAATGTCTAAATTTTTGATTAAGTGACGCTGGGTATGGGTGAGCTTGGAGACCACCAAATTATGATAAAAACCGCTGTTTGGACTCTGTGATGCGTAGAAGTGGCTAATGTCACAATCCATTTCGGTGACTTCACTCAGGTCGAAGCGATACAGCGCTTGCCAACGATCTGTTTGCCAAATCTCAAGCCGAAAGTGCTGAAGGCCTTGCTGTTGGAGTCGAAATTGTTGGGTTAAATGGCTAAAGCTATGGGGTTCTAGTGGAATGGCCATGCGCGGCGTTTGTACACCAAAGCCGACATCAACCAGATATTGAATGCCACCGATTTCCACCAATGTTATGCGATGGGTTCGGCCGTTTTGTTCATTGCCATTTAATAATACGCGCGCTAACAAAGGGCGCACGTTGAAACCAAGCTCGGCCAGAAGAATTTGAAAGAGCTTATTATGTTCATAACAGTATCCGCCTTGCTGCTGTTCGACTAAACGCTGAAAGACATTGTCAGGCTCCAAACTTAACTCTTTTTTGAGTAATACGTTGGCACTGCAAAAGGGCAGATGCTCAAGATGATGCGCGACTAATTGGTTGATCAACGTTAATTCTGATGAGTCTGCGTTGAGTGCGGTGGTGATACCACTATCGATAACATAACGATCAATAAAGTGTTGTGTAGTCATTGGTGACCTTTAAATAGAAGTGATTGATGTAGCGTTGTTGCATGGTCGCTTGGCGGCATCGAGTTGCTGAGCAAATTCCAATAAGGCATTGCTATCGATATTGGCTTGGCCTGATGAAAAATCACCATGTAAGTTACCTTGGTAACTCATATCATAATAGCGGTACATTTTTGCAAAAATGCTTTCAAAGATGGGACAAACTTCGGCCTGAGCGGAGCTACTAATAATGAATCCACGTTTATTCGCCAGCGCACGCGCTTTGGGTTTTAGATGACTCACATCTAATAGCTCGGTCATACGATCCATGAAAGCTTTCATTTGCGCGGTTGGGCAGTGCCAATAGATTGGTGAGGCAAAAATGATATTGTCGGCGCTTAGTAGTGTTTCCACGAGGGGGTAAAAATCATCTTGTGGGTATTGATTAGCATAGTCGTAGGGGGTGATGCTCAGTTCATCGAGGTTGATGACCTTTAAGCTAACCTGTTGTGCTAATGCTTGTACCACTTGTGCGGTATTGCCTTGTTTGTTAGCGCTGGAGAAGAGAACCACACTGCTCATAAAGATGTCCTTTTTTAGGTTTGAAATCACAATGTCGTCACTGTAAAACCTCAACCTAACTTTAGGTAAAGCACTTTTTGCGGTGGTAGTTGTCGCGCCAAGAATACTCATGAGCCACAAAGCAAATGAAGGTATTGCTCTTGCAGCTAATACCTTCATTCTGTGGTGGTGATAGAGTCGCGTCTTTAATTATCGACAATCATATTTGATGAGCGACTGTAGCTTCTCGTTGCTTAGTACGCTGGTGATCTTGGTGGTTGTGGGTACGTAGTACAAACAGATCTCCTTTAAGTTTGGCACCTTGCGAATAATTAGAGTTTCAAGTGGCGCTTGGAATATCTGAATTTTTTCCAACGCAGGCATATCTTCGAGTGTTAAGTGGCGTAGATCGGAATGGACAACCTTAATCTGAGTCAGTTTTGGTGACTGTTGCATCTTGAGTTCAGGTGCACTTACATCGTTGAGTTCTAGCTCTGTAAGGCTAGGTTGTGGTGCGATGGTGAGCGTTTCTAACTCGTTTAAACTCTTAAGCTTAAGATCATTGAGTTTGGGTAAGGTCGGTATAGTGAGCGATTTGACCTTGCTGGAAGTAAGATAGACGGTTTCGAGTGCGGAATTACTTGGCCATTTCAGAGTGTCCAGATTGTAGATATTGGCACTGAGATGTTTAAGATCTTCTAAGGTCGATAGATCCAATAGGCCATCATCAAATTCAGCAGTGAGTTCCAGTAATTCGAGGCTATTGTATTGGGTAAAGTCACCACTTTCGGCGACGTTACCATTCGTATTGCAATATATTTCCGTGATCTCTGCAATGTAGGGGAGTTGTTCTCCTGCGGAAACGCAATAATAGAGATGGGTGTTTTTAGCAAACTGATCTTCAACTTTAGCCAATGGATTATTGCCTAAAGAATAAGAGGTAATGCTGGGAATGAGCTGAAAATCAAACGATGTCAGTTGGTTATTATCCAAACCTAACACCGAAATAAAATTGGGTTGTGCGTACTGTATGGTTTTAAGTTGGTTTTCTTCTAGATACAGATTAGTCAACGCTGGTAACGTTCGCCCGTCAAACGAGGTGATTTGGTTATTGTTAGCATCTAAGTAGTGCAATGCCGGCAGATTAGTGACTGTTAGTTCCGAGAGTTTGTTGTCGGATAACCTGACTTCAGTAAGATTTGGCATGTCAGCCAACGTCAGTGATTTTAGCCCGGTTTTTACGACCTCTACGTTTTCTAATTGATGGCTGTTGTTGAGTGACAGAGACTCTAAACCGGGAGTTTGAATAAAGAGTCTAGTCAATGCAGGCAAATCAAGATCGAGTTTTAGCTTTGCGGGTAAACTGTGATCTTTTTCAGTATCGATTATGCCCAAATCACGTAACTTCTGGTGTTGTAGTGACAGAGTAAAATCGCCTTTAATCGGCGTACCGATAAAGGACAAGTCTTCAAGGCTAGGTAACTGCTTTTCAAACGTCGCAGGCGTGATATCGGTTTTTGTTAGATTATCACCGTCGAGCGTTAAATAGGTAAGGTCAGGCAGCGTACCGAAAGTAAGAGATTCAAGCCCCTTTTTTGATAGCTGCGCCCATACCTCAAGGTGCTGCAATTTTTGGTTGGTGCTGACATCCAGTTGGGAAAGTAAGTTGCTGTTAAGATCTAGGTAGTTTAATTGCGGGAAATACTCTATTTCATCAGCACTTTCAATATCCATGCTCGAGCATTCAAGGCGAGTAACTTGATCTAATTCTTCGATGCCTAAATCTAAGACACATTTTTCAAAATTGTCATCAGAAAAACGAATATCAGAGACTTTCTCAGGAGGAGTACAGCCGGCGAGGCCTGCTAACATCGAGAATCCAATGGCGATTTTACCTAGTTTATATTTCAACATAACGATTTTGCTCACTTACTACTTATGATGTGTGCGATCCATATCTCGTCAGCATACTATGTTGTTTGCATACATTTCACTCTGTTAGTGATCAAATTTAGTTATCGCGAGCACATAAAAATCAGCAAAAGTAATATTCGTTAATCGCTTAGTTAAGAATCGGTTAGTTAGGGATACGCTGCGTTTTGAGTGCTTGCACAATACAGTAGCGAGCTATGATTTTGTGAAATGGTTTGATGATGACCATATAGGCACGGCCCATACGGGTCTTCAGATTTACCAGAGAAGAGATGGCGTATTGCCCCGGCGTGACTTCAAGCACCGAAAGCCAAATATCCATATTCTTTTCGCTCGCAAAGGTTACCACTTCGTTTGGCGTGACAGTTTCGATGGTCAGAAAACCAGCTTTGTTGCCTTGTTTGATTTCTTCAATCGGCAATGCAATTTCTGTCCCTGCGGTAGAAAATCCCAGCCATTTCACGATCGAATTACGTACTTTCATCGCATATACCACCGTTTTTGGTAAATAGCCAAAGATGGCGTGATACACCTTGGTCGCATTGAGATCGGATGATTGGCAAGTATCAAAAGCAAAGGTATCGCGATAGTAATGCCCGGTTTCCTTGCCCGCAACGGTAGAAAAGGTTGGGAACTCAATTTGAGTGACGGTTGGTTGCTTGGGCATAGGATTTCCTTATGAGTTATTCATGTTCTGTTTGTGTATTGTCGGAGCAATGACAGGCTGAAAGATATGCATTCCTTGGCATACGTGGTAAGACTCAGTTTTCTATAGTAGACAACGAATGTCAAATACGTGCTACAAAATCAGGTTGCTTCTGATTCTGATGTAAAAGTAAACCTCTTCCACGGCTTGGTAAAAGGGTCTACTATTTCAATTATTAACAGTTTGATAGAAACCGCTATGCACGCTCAAAATATCCCACAAGTAAAAGGCGCAGAGAACGATGCGTTGAAACAAATCATCGCCGCTTACGATGGCGAAATTTATGGCATTGCTTTTTTTGAATACTTTGCCGCAAATTATGCCGATCCATCGCGACTCACATTGTGGCAAACCTTGATTGAAGTGGAGACATTAACCGCGCAACAACTGCAAGTTGGATTGACGGAGTTCGAGGCTAAATTTGTGATTAACAGCAGCGAAATGCAGCAAAAAGGAGTTAATGATGCACAAAAATGGGTTGATCTTGCTTGGCCAAAGTTGACCGAAACGCTGCTGCCTTGGATTGCACCCTATGAAGAGAAATACCGAGATTGGGCGTACCTTGCGGCAAGTCATCACTCACTATTCGCGTTGATTGCTGATCATGAAACGGCCATTTATCAATGTTGGCAACTCGAGCGAAGTGGTCAATCGGGCATTCCGATTTTACAGGCATTTTTGCAGCAGTACCGCGTAAGTTAGCCTCTTTACTTCTTCTAAGTTGCCAGCTTTATTGGTTACGGTAGGTTTATGTCTATGACACATTCTTCATCAGCGCAGCGCAATAAATTGATTCGTTACCCTTCTATCGAAGTGGATGTCTTGTTTGCTAAAGAAGCAGATCTGATTGCACAGGTACAAGCTGGTATCCTCGATCAAGTGCTGTTACTTTGGCAGGCGAAAAGCCCAACCTTAGTCTTGCCAGCAAGTCAGAAGTGGCCAATCAGTGTGGAATTGACTGAGGCCCTGGCTGAATCAGGCTGGCAACTTACCGCGCGGAAAACCGGTGGCGCACCCGTCCCTCAATTGCCAGGTATCATTAATCTGTCGCATATTTACCAATGGCCACAAGATACGCCATATGACATCAAATCAGCGTACTTAAAACTGTGTGATGTACTCACCGATTTCTTTGCCCAGTTAGGCGTGTCGGTTGAGGTGCATGATACTCAGGGATCTTATTGCGACGGGCAGTACAACCTTAATATTGCAGGGCAAAAAGTGGTTGGTACCGCGCAGCGTGTACTACTAAAGAAGGGCGGCGGACAAGTGATTCTTTCGCAGGCATGTATCATTATTGATGCTGACGTCGATCAGATCGTTGAACCGGTGATTTTGTGTAATCATATTTGCCAGCATGATACGCAGATCAAAGCGTCTGTGCATACGCCACTGTATGACCATATTACTGAGCGGCCATCGGTCGATCAGCTTTTTCAGCGGTTAACCAGTGCTTTTTTGGCATAATGGTAATTGGGTTGTAAAGAGAGAGCGCCAGCTTAGGCTGACGCTCGTTATTTAGAGACTGTTTACACGGATGGACGGAGTTAGCTGGCTTTTTCTGCCGATGGCTCTAGAGCGTTTTCATCACTGGCAGTCGTTGATATTGTTTCTGAAAACAAATCCGCCACCGCACTGCGTTCCAACTCACCTTTTAAATTGCCCTCTTCATCGACCACGGGTAGAGAATAATCACTGGAGATGGTCTCAGTCAGAACCGTTTCAATGACCGCATCAGGCGAAATCGATGGTACCGGTTCATAAGTGACATCACTCAGTTCATCGATACTTGGCTCTTTGGCTGCATCAATCAATCCTTCTTTGGTGATTAGGCCTTGGTAGCCATCGTCAGTAACGTGGTAGCCATAATCTTGCTTTGACTTCTTCATTTGACTAAGAGCTTCTTCAATCGTTGAAGCCGTAATGCGTAGCGCTGGTTTTTGCATCACTGTTTCAACGGTTAGCGCACGGGCGCGGTTGACGTCTTTAACGAAGGCTTCTACGTAGTCATCTGCCGGATTAAGCAAGATATCATCTGGCGTACCTTGCTGAACCAGCACTCCATCTTTTAAGATTGCGATGCGATCACCGATGCGCAGTGCTTCATCTAGATCGTGGGTAATGAAGATAATTGTCTTGTGTAGTGTCTCTTGTAATTCAATTAGCTGATCTTGCATTTCACTACGGATCAATGGGTCAAGCGCTGAAAAAGCTTCATCCATTAACAGGATTTCCGCATCAGTTGAAAGTGCGCGTGCTAAACCAACACGCTGCTGCTGACCACCAGATAACTGGGCTGGGTATTGCTTTTCATAGCCTTTAAGACCGACGGTTTCAAGCCATTGAGTCGCGCGTTGAACACGCTCTTCTTTCTCAATGCCTTGGATTTCTAGACCATACGCGACGTTATCCAGTACGGTGCGGTGCGGTAACAGACCAAAGCGTTGGAATACCATCGACATTTTATGACGGCGAAATTGCTCTAATTCGTCTTTCGACAGCTTCATCACATCAATACCTTCAACCAAAATCTGTCCTTCAGTTGGGTCAATTAAGCGGTTGAAGTGGCGAATAAGGGTCGATTTTCCTGAACCAGACAAGCCCATGATAACGAAGATCTCACCTTGTTTAATGCTGAGGTTGATGTCTTTCAAACCCACCGTATGACCGGTATTTTTGAGGATTTGTTCCTTACTATCACCTTGTTTTACCTGCTCCATTACTGAGCGAGGATTTTGGCCAAATACCTTGTATAAACCGCTAATTTCAATCAATGCATCAGTCATGTTTTAAATCCCCTAAGTGAGCTTGAGTTCGTTTGGCGTACGCTTGAGATGCGCGATCAAACAAGATGGCTAGGGCAACAATGGCAAAGCCGTTAAGAAGACCAAGGGTGAAATATTGGTTGGTGATCGATTTTAGTACCGGCTGGCCAAGGCCTTTCACCCCAATCATTGAGGCGATAACGACCATTGAGAGCGCCATCATAATGGTTTGGTTGATACCGGCCATAATGGTGGGCATTGCCAAAGGTAATTGAACACCAAGCAGTCGCTGTTTGCTGCTTGCACCAAAGGCAGTGGCGGCTTCCAGTACTTCCTTATCGACCAAACGGATGCCTAAATTGGTTAGGCGGATCACAGGTGGGATTGCGTAAATAACAACCGCAATTAACCCAGGAATCTTACCAATACCTAATAACATGACGACAGGGATCAAGTAGACGAAGGCTGGCATGGTTTGCATCACATCCAGCATGGGTGTCACGATCGACTGTACGCGGTTTGAACGGGCCATCGCAATACCAATCGGGATACCGAGTACGATTGCCAACATGGTACAGACGGTGATGATACTCAGCGTGCGCATGGTGTCGTCCCACATGCCGAAATAACCAATCAGCATGAGCGATGCAGCACAGCCCACGACCAATTTCCAAGAGCGGCTCGCAGCGTAAACTAACGCGCAGCAACCCGCGAGAACCAGAAACCATGGGGCAGAGAGAAGCAGTTTTTCAAACCACACTAAAAAAGAAAGCAGTGGGTCAAAAATGGATTCGATGAGATCACCATATTCGCGTGAAAAGTCACGATAGGCACCATCTAAAGTTTTGCGAATGGCTCGAAGATCGGCGCGTTCCATTGCGGGAAACTCGCTGAGCCAGCTAGTGTCAGACATGTTAATTTCCTTATCAATACTGAAGCGGCTCCTGCCGCTTCAGAACTACAGATGTGTTACTACAGAAGTGCGATTAGTCTGCGGTACTAGAGGAGGTTAGATGGCGTCCGCGACTTTGTCTGCAACCGCTTTTGGTAGCCATTGCTGCCAAATCTCAGGTGATGTTTCTAAGAAATGGAACATGGTATCTTCGCCACTGGCTTGGTTGTCTTCCATCCATGCTAATAGTTGGTTCATTTGCGCGTTAGTGAATCCACGTTTGTTTAAATACTCTTGCACTTCAGGAGCACGAGAGGCGAATGCTTCCGTCACAATGGTATGCACTGGCGATGGTGGGTACATCGTGGTTTTAGGATCTTCACAGCCATCACGTGAAATACAGTTTAAGTATTCGTCTGTATCCACGCCGCTACCGAAATCGACTTTAACCATATCAAACTTACCGAGAATCGCGGTCGGAGCCCAGTAGTAACCGAACCATGCTTCTTCACGGGTATAGGCTTTAGCTAATGAGCCAGAAAGACCGGCACTCGAACCTGGGTCAACGACAGTAAAGCCTGCTTGGTCGAGATCCATGGCATTAAATAAGTTACCGGCACTGATCTGACAGTTCCAACCGGCTGGACAGCTATAGAATGCACTGGTATCGGGATCTTCTGGGTGTTCAAACAGTTTCGCGTGTTTTTTCACACCTTCGATGGTGGCAATTTCAGGGTATTGCTTCACAAGGTAAGCGGGAACCCAAAAACCTTCTTCACCACCTTCGACCAATGCTTTGCCTGCATAGCGTAGACGCTTATCGGCAACACCACGATCAAGGGCTTCTTTGAGACTGTTGCTCCACATTTCAGGGGCAATATCGGGCTGACCTTTCTCTATCATTGAGGTGCCCGTTGGCATCGTGTCACCTGGGATCAGTTCGGCATTACAGCCGTAGCCTTCATTTAAAATGAATTGATCAAGGTTGGCTAGAAAGCTGGCTGAACTCCAGTTCATCTCGGCGATGGTGACGTTACCACACTCGTCTGCTGAGGCTTGAGTAGCGGTTAAACCCGCCAAAATAAGAGTGGCTAATTTTAGTTTCATTTCGATTTCCATTCTAATGAGTACTCCATAAGGTTATCGAAATATTTGTTAGAGTTCAAACTATTGTTAAACTGCGTATTTGCCAAATTATCTTGCTTAGATGGGCTGTATCCCCCGAAATATAAGCGATAAGAGTATTTTTTACAGCGATTTATCTAATTGGAGAACGGTGGAGTTTTAGGCGAATGATTTTGTATCTAAATATTTATCTTTAGATATCTAATTAATTCTCGTGTTCAATCTGCTGACCACACATTACGGATATCTGGCCAGCCCCAGTTGGTTAGGGCCACGTCTTTAAGCACGCCATGAAAACGCAGTGTTTGACTGTGGTGAAAAAGTGGCAGTAACCAGTATTGATTAATAAGCGCAGCCGCAATGGGCTCTAAAGCATTTAGATACTGGTTGAGAGGGGTCGTTTGGCGCAGTGTTTGCAATGATTGTATCAGCCAAGTTTCTGCTTCAGCACTGATGCTGCCATGTAATATAGCGTTATGAAAAAGGTTGTTAAATGCGGAGGCGTGACGGTTGTCATCAAGGTTTATATTGGTCAGTACCATGGTCTCCTGTAAACGCTGTTCAGCGCAGAGACTATTTAACTCACGGTAAGAGTAAGTGTTCACTTTTACTTGGATGCCGAGCTGATTAAGTTGGTCTGCAACGGCGGTGGCGCAGTTAACCAGTGCATTGTAATCATAGACGGCAATTGAGATCTGTTTTGGCAAGGCACAAATAGGCGTATCCGGACGGATCACTTTGTGCCAAATAGGCAGCAGATTGTAGGCATGTTCACTACCAAAATTTTTGCCACGGTGCTGTAAATGCTGATAGACGGTTTCTGGTGTCACTAGGCTGGAAAAATAACGTCGCTGTTGCTCATTTAACCCGTCACCACTGCGCTGATTAAATAGGACGAACATGCAACCATCCTCGATGCGAGTTTGTTGAATTGCTTGTGAATCAGCGACTTGTGTCTCAGACGTTAAGTAGTAGTGACAGGCCTGTTCCCGTTGTTTTTCGGGATGATTGGTTTCAATCTGTTTTTGCTTCAACTCGCGTTCGTCAAGTTGCCAAATCGTAACCATATCGGTGAGAGCCCGGCAAGCATAATAGCGATCGAATGCTTGCATACACAGCTTGGTCTCTGAGTGTTCAACGACTTCGAATACGCCGCTGCCAGTAACAGCCCCTTGAAACTCTGGTTGCAGTTGATTTAGTGGTTGAATGGAATATTTGATCCCAGAGAGCAAGCCACCAAAGCCAAAATCGGGCTCTGAAAGATAAAAGGTGACTTTGTTGGTCATGGGCGCTTGCACTTCAATCAAGTGCTTCAATTCTTGTTGATAGTTTGTGTGTTGCTTGAGTTTTTGAAACAGCTCTGCGATATGGCAGGCATCAATGGCATTGCCATTGTGAAAAGTGAGTCCCGGTCTTAGGTAAAAAGACCATTCAGTACCGTGTTCATTGTGTTGCCAATGATGAGCGAGTTGTCCTTCGAGCATGCCATGGCGATTACTGGTGACTAAGCAGCAATACACCTGACGGATAAGATAACGTTCACTTGAACGGTGCAAAGAGTGGGGCAGCAATTTCTCAAATGGGCGTTTATAGGTGAGCTGAATGTGCAAGCGGCCTTCACGGATAGAGGCGCCGGAGGTACTTTGCAGCAGTTGGCCAAAGGCGCGCTCATTGTTGTCGAGTATCGCAAGCGCTTTTTCATATTTACCTTGTTGGATGCGCTTAGTGGCGAGTTGCGCTTTGAGCTCATCTAAATCTAATTGCAACATCAGGCTAGAGCGTTGATTGCGACCAACTTTAGGTTGCCAGCTAAGCCATTGTTGTTTTTGCATCTCTCCGAGCAAATTTCTGGCATGACGAGGGCTGGTAAATAAAGTCTCGGCAACGTCTGATAATGCCGTTTTGATTTCGTTGCCTACGCCAAGTGGCGCGAGGCGGGTATAGTAGCGAAGCAGGTTTAGATCAGACATATCGTTAGGCTCTTGTGACCAAATGAAGCAATTAATTGGATAATGATTTCCGCAATTGGTTCATTATACGCACAATTTTGCTGATTTATGCCGGATTTAGTTAAATTGAGGAACAATAAATATAAATTTGGTGAGTTTTTCTCTTCCTAATACTGGGTAAGAATAGCGGGGTGAGAGAGTAGAAAAAGCAGTAGTGAACAGAGATATGCTCCTGCACCCCCAGAACGCCTGCTTACTGCTGCTTTTTGTACTTTTTACCAATGAATAAATGAGGTTATTAAGTCAGTTTGTTGGTTTTTCTTTGTTGGCACGACGACGCACTATCAGGGCAATAAGGCCGATAAACACCAGCGCAGCAGCACACCATACGCCAAGTTGATGAGCAGTGTAGAAAGTACTGATTTGATGGAGATGAGCAAAAGCAACATTGCTCAGCAAGCTAAATACCGCTACCCAAATTGTCGTAGCCAGAGCATTACCCCACAGAAATTCGTGGCGTGGCATCTTGGCAATACCACAAGCAAGTGGCATGAATTGTTTCATTCCTTCGATAAAGCGACTGATCACCAAACATATCGGACCATACTGTTGAATCGCAGCTTGTAGTTTTTGCATTTTACTGCCCGATATATAGCCTTTTTTATCCAACCAACCTTCAAAGTAATAACCCAATAGGTAGCCGCAACTGTTGCCGATAAAACACGCCAACCATGAAACGATCATTACTGTAGGGAGATTCATCACTCCGCGTGACGCCAGTATTGAGGCTGCGATCATCAGTGATTGACCGGGCATGGGTACGCCAACCCCTTCGAGAAAGATACTCATGACTAAGGCCAGATAGCCGTAATGATCAAGTACCGGTGACATGGCGTTGAGTAATTCGTTGATGTGTTTCACACAAGACTCCCACGAGCTAAAACGTCTAAATACGCCTGTTGTTCGGATCAATCAATTGTCGTCCACGCTTTGATGCAAAACTTGACGTTGGTCTGATATTAGTGCTGCGAAAGCGAGCAATTAGGGGCGATTAATCATTCGGCTGAGTTGATTGCAAAATAAATAATCAATCTAAAAATTAATTTATCAATAAGTGTAGCGGAATTCGTATCGTGCCTGAGGCTAATTTCAGGATCGGGCGTGGCGCGACATTTTGTGGCAAGTTTTTTACCTAACAGCGATTAGCTGATTATTAATTAAAATAAAATTTGCTAGAACAAAAATTCGCTAACTATGCTTACAAGCATCAATTATTGACGAAAATATCCGCAAGAAGAGTGTGTGATCTGGATAGCTTATTATCGTAGTCGGTAACACCCACTTGCGTTGCGGTAGTGGCGAATAAGGCTCTAGCCAAAATTTACCACGTAAGCATAGGTGAGGTTTTATGAGCAATAAGATGGGGTTGATGGGGCTTACAACCATCGTAACGGTTAACATGATGGGTTCGGGGATCATACTGTTACCTTCCAGTCTTGCCCAAACTGGCGGGATAGCACTGCTTGCATGGGGGATCACCGCCGTCGGCGCGTTGTGTATAGCCTATTCCTTTGCCAAGTGTGGTATGTATTGCCAAGAAGATGGCGGTATGTCGGCCTATGCGCAGCGGGCGCACGCCAAATCGAGTTTTTTCATCGCTTCCTATACCTACTATGTTTGTTTGGTGATCAGTGCGGTGGCCATTGCCGTTACTTCAGTGGGGTATTTGGAGTCCTTCATTCCTTGGCTAAAACAGAGCTCTATTCATACCTTTGTTGGTGTGGTTGTGGTACTTGTTGTTACTCTACTTGCCAATATGCGCGGTGCTAAAATTACTGGCCGCATCTCAGCGATTACGGTGTGGGGAGTGATCATCCCTGTGCTCGGAGTCTCGGTGATTGGTTGGTTTTGGTTCGATAGTAAAATTTTCGCTGAGGCGTGGAATCCTAATAATGTTTCAATTTCAGCCGCGATGTCTTCAGGGATTGCTCTGACGCTATGGGCCTTTCTTGGTATCGAGTCTGCTGGTGCCAACTCTGGCGCCGTAGAGAACCCTAAACGCAATGTGCCACTGGCCTGTATGCTTGCCACCGTTTTTTCCGCCGTGACCTACATTGCTTCCACAACAGTGATTCAAGGTATCGTACCGAATGCTGAGTTGGCTAAATCAGATGCGCCATTTGGTTTGGTTTTTGCCGAGATGTTTGATCCAACCATTGGACAAATCATTACAGCAATGGCCGTTATTGCCTGTATTGGTTCATTGCTCGGCTGGCAATTTACCAATGCCCAAGTTTCTAAAGCGGCTGCCGATCTTAAACTCTTCCCCAAAGTCTTCAGTGACGTAAACCGATTTGATGCGCCAGTGAAGGGCATGCTGATCATGCTAGCACTAGAGATTGTTCTGGCCGTCATGACTATTTCACCTACGCTGATCAAGCAATTTAACGTACTGGTGGACCTCGCAGTATTCATCAATATGGTGCCATACATCCTATCGTTGACGGCGCTAGGGGTCATTTTGCGCCAAGCGAATGTGGGCGAATCAGAATACAAGGTTTCAATCTTCGTGGGTTCAATCGCAGTGCTATATAGCATTTATGGTGCATATGCGACGGGGCAAGAATCCATCTTCTACGGCACGCTTATTACATTAGTGGGGTATTTCTTCTATGGCTTTATTGCCAGTCGAGATGCCAAGCCAGTATCTGGCTCACAGGGATAAGTGCACGACGATTTATTACTACCAATCCAATAATCAATGAATTAACGATAAGGTACGATAGCTATGAGGAAGTACGGTAAAAAGAAGCACGCTTTAATTTTTAACGATACTGTCAAGGCGGGCGTGATTGAAAATGCGCTTAACCGGTTGATTGAGGAGTTTGCCAGCGAAAGCGTTGAAGTGACGATTGCGACGTCATTTGATGATTGTTATTCGATATTCAATGCTAATACCCCAGTAGACTGCTTTATGCTGACCTCGCAAATGACGGGTCGACAAGCCGACGAGAACGAAAAATTCTTTAAATTGATTGATAAGCTCAATCGTCGCCAGCAAGGCGTGCCGGTCTTTCTTTTAGCCGAGCGGAAAAAGATCACGCTTTCTGTGAGTCGCGATTTAATGTCACGGGTTGATGAGTTTGTCTGGATTATTGAAGATACACCAGACTTCATCGTTGGTCGTGCCGTTGCTGCGATGGAACGCTATCGCGATCAACTGTTGCCACCATTGATGGCGGCGATGATCAAATACGATGACGTGCATGAATACTCTTGGGCGGCGCCGGGTCACCAAGGTGGGGTTGGTTTTACTAAAACCCCGGCAGGGCAACGTTTCTATCAACATTATGGAGAAGCCCTTTTCCGCTCTGATATGGGTATCGAGCGTGGTTCACTCGGCTCTTTGCTTGATCACACTGGCTATTTTGGCGACAGTGAAGCCTTTGCTGCTAAGGTGTTTGGCGCTGACAAATCCTATTCATTGGTGACGGGGACCTCAGGGGCAAACCGTACCATCATGCAAGTGTGTATGAAGGAAAATAGCCTCGCGATTTGTGATCGTAATTGTCATAAATCGATCGAACAAGGCTTGATGCTGACAGGGGCTCGTCCTGTTTATATGCTGCCAACTCGTAACCGTTACGGCATCATTGGTCCTATTTATCCAGAGCAGATGGAGCAGGCCGCGCTCAAGCAGCGTGCTGCAGAAGGGCCATTAACCAAAGATTTTGCCAATCAAGATCCGGTTTACGCGGTGATCACCAACTGTACTTATGATGGGTTGTGCTACAACGCTAAGCGCGCGCAAGAGATTCTAGGTAAGAGCAGTAACCGTATCCACTTTGACGAAGCTTGGTATGGATACGCACGTTTTAACCCGATTTACACCGATCACTTTGCCATGCGTGGTGAGCCAACCGAGAGCGAAGACGAGCCAACCGTATTTGCCACTCACTCGACGCACAAGTTACTCAATGCCTTATCGCAAGCCTCTTATATTCACGTGCGCCATGGTAAAGATGCGATTGATTTCCAGCGTTTTAATCAATCTTACATGATGCATGCGACCACTTCTCCGCTGTATGCGATCAGTGCATCGAACGACATTGCTGTATCGCAAATGTCGGGTAATCGAGGCTACTCGCTGACTCAAGAAGTGATTCATGAAGCGGTTGATTATCGTCAAGCGATGGGCCGCCTGTATCGTGAGTTTGAGCAAGATGGTGACTGGTTCTTTAAACCATGGAATGCAGAAACCTTTACTGATCCCAATACCGGTGAGACAGTGCCGTTTGAAGAAGCTGATCCGCAACTGCTGGCCTCAACACAAGATTTCTGGGTGATGAAACCGGGCGATGAATGGCATGGCTTTAAAGATATGCCGGAAGATTGGTGTATGCTCGACCCGATTAAGGTTAGTATTCTTGCTCCAGGGATGGGGGATGATGGCACCTTGCTTGATACGGGGGTTCCCGCGGCGTTGGTGACTCAATATTTAACCCGTTATGGCATTGTGCCAACACGTACTACCGACTTCCAAGTGATGTTCCTCTTCTCTATGGGGATCACCAAAGGTAAGTGGGCGACATTGGTTAATACCTTGCTGCATTTCAAGCAGCATCACGATCAAAACACACCATTGAAAAGTGTTTTACCTGATTTAGTCGAAAATTACCCTGATGTATATGGTGAGATGGGTATGAAGGATTTGAGTGTAAAAATGTTTAATTACCTTAAACAGCATACTCCTTCGGACAAGCTTAATGCGGCTTATTCAACCCTACCAGAAGCGGTAATGACGCCACGAGCGGCGTTTGAATCTATCGTTGAAAACAATGTTGAGATGGTGCCATCGACCCACCTACAAGGTCGCGTATCTGCCAACGCCGTTATTCCATACCCACCAGGTATTCCTATGCTGATGTCAGGCGAAAGTTTTGGCGATAGCACCAGTCCGCAGATCACTTATTTGCATAGCTTGGAAGTATGGGATAAAGAGTTCCCGGGCTTTGAACACGAAACGGAAGGTACCGAAGTAGAGAACGGTATCTATCATGTAATGTGTGTGAAGAAATAGTGCTTATAGAGAAAGCTGAGAGATAGGAAAAGGAAAAAGCCCGCTAAATAAGATTTAGCGGGCTTTTTGATACTGAATCAATGGTGTTTTCAATCAAGATAGTTATCTGAGCATGATGGTGCAAATGGCTGATCAGTGACTATCTCGATTGTCATTAGGCAAATGTATGTTTATTGATTACAGCGTTTCAATCGCATCAAGTAGCTGACGATTAAATTCTTCTGAGGTGACTTGAGCCGTTTCCATATCAAAGTTGTCGTAGAAGCTTGGTAGAGAGATGCTCGCTTTTACGTCGGCTGCAAAGTACGGCGCTGAACCTGATGCTGCAGCTAGGACGCTACTTGCGCCACCTGGGCCTGGTGACGTTGCAAGCATGATAACAGGTTTACCTTGGAACACTTTCATGTCGATACGGGTAGTCCAGTCAAAGACATTTTTGTATGCCGCGGTGTAAGAGCCGTTGTGCTCAGCAAACGAAATAACAATCAAGTCAGCCTCGCTGATCGCTTGGAAAAATTGTTTCGCTTGCTCTGGTTGGCCTAGCTCTTTTTCACGCTCGTCGCTAAAGATAGGCATTTCGAGCTGGTGGATATCCAACATGGTGATCTCAGCGTTTGGAACTTGTTTTGCTGCGTAGTGAGCCAGTTGTTGGTTGATTGAATTTTTGTTGTTGCTTGCGCCAAATGCTAAAACTTTCATGCTCTATTCCTCAATGTAGTGCTTACTGCTGTTGCTCAATTCGGTTGATGTAGAGAGTTTAGTTTGATTCCATATTTTGATTAATAGGGTAAATGTGTAATTATTATTTCCATATGACTTGTAATGAGGTGAGGTATGAGCCTTTCAGATACGAACTTACTCGATGGTATGGTGATTTTTACGACGGTAGTTGAGCTGGGGAGTTTTACCAATGCAGCCAATAGTACCGGCCACTCGACTTCGTTTATCAGCAAAGAAATTAACAAGCTTGAAGAGCGATTAGGGGTACGTTTGCTCCATCGGACAACGCGCACGTTAAGTTTAACACCAGAAGGGCAGCATTATTTTCAGCACAGCAAGCAACTGATTGAAAGTGCACAAGAGCTTGAATTGGCGATCAGTGGCCAACAACAAGAGCCGACGGGGGTACTGAAGATTAGCTGTCCGGTCAATTTTGGTGCGGCTCAACTCAGCCCCGTATTGGCCAAATACATGCAGCTCTATCCCAAGGTAAAAGTGGAAGTATTTGCCAGCGACCATAAGGTGGATTTGATTGGTGAAGGCTATGATGTGGTGTTGCGTTCATCGTCAAGCGCTGCTGACTCTAGTTTGATTAGCCGTCTTGTTCAGCGCTCCTGTACTCGCACCGTTGCTTCACCGAGTTATATAGAAAGACATGGCATGCCCAAACACCCGAATGATCTTAGCAAACACAAAATGATTTGTTATAGCAACCACAAGCAGCCTTATGTGTGGAACTACATTGATCACGATGGCTCACTACTGCGTATTGAGGTGAGTGGAGTGATGACGACCAACAGTCCAGAAATGTCTCTCAGTTTAAGCACGTTAGGGCAAGGTATTTGCCGCTTGCCTGAAGCGTTGGTATTAGACAGCATTGAGCGAGGCGAATTGGTCGAGTTATTTACCGATTTCCCGGTACATAAAATCGAAATGTGTCTGGTCTACCCAAGTCGTAAACATATGTCGACTAAGGTTCGTCGCTTTATTGATTTGGTGGTGGAAGAGTTAAAGTAGTGGAAGAGTGAAAGTCGCTGAGCGTGCAAAGCGGATTGTGAATAGTAAAATGCCCACTCAATGAGAAAGAGTGGGCTTGTTCAATTTAAGCTATCGTTTTAACCCGAGTTTCTTCAGGTTTTGGCCGAAAACCTATAGCGCGATAAACAGACCAGCTAATGCTGCGCTCATCATGTTCGCTAGCGTTGCCGCCGTTACCGCGCGGAAACCAAGTTTTGCGACATCTTGACGACGTTCAGGTGCCATAGCACCAATAGAACCTAGCTGAATTGCAATTGAGCCGATGTTGGCAAAACCACACAGTGCGAAAGTGATGATCACTTGGCTATGGGCAGACAGCGTGTCTTTAACGTTGACAAAATCCAAGAAAGCGACAAATTCATTTAGAATGGTTTTTTGGCCAATTAATGCACCAGCTGTGACAGCTTCGTTCATTGGAATACCTGCAATAAATGCAAGCGGTGCGAATAGATAACCAAAGATTAATTGTAGCGTTAGATTATCAAAACCAAACCAGTTACCTACGGTTTCAAAACCAGCGTTAACCATTGCGATGACACTAACAAAAGCAAGCAGCATAGCGCCAACGGCAACCGCTACTTTTACGCCGTTCATCGCACCTGAAGCCAAAGCATCAATAATGTTGGAATCGGTACTTTTCTCTAATTCGATGGTGCCTTGATGAGCAGACGTTTCACGCTCGGGTACCATCATTTTTGCCATTAATAGGCCACCTGGTGCCGCCATAAAGCTGGCTGCGATTAGGTATTTTAATTCGATACCAAGAGCGGCGTAGCCACCAAGAACTGAACCAGCAACGGATGCCATACCACCAACAGTCACTGCAAACAGCTCTGAACGAGTCATTTTTGGTAGGAAAGGACGAACAACTAGCGAAGCTTCACACATCGAAAGGAAGATATTGCTGGTTGCGGCCAGAGATTCAACCTGAGAAGTTCCGAGTAGACGAGCAATACCACCACCAATCACCTTGATCAGTTTTTGCATAATGCCAAGGTAGTAAAGCATAGAAATAATAGAAGAAAGGAAAATAATAAGAGGCAGAACGCGAATAGCAAAGATGAAGTTACCAGAGGCTAGATCGCCAAAAAGGAAACTGATACCGGCATCAGCGAATGCGAGCAGACCAGAGATGGCATCGCTCACGGTTCCCAATAAAGATTGACCCAATGGGAAATAGAGAACTAAGGCAGCAAAGCCTGCCTGAAGTGAAAATGCCCCGATGATAGTACGCCAGTTAATATCACGGCGACTGTCTGAAAGTGCGTAAGCACACGCCAATAGAGCCAATATGCCGGCCAAGCTGAAGATGATTTGCATTGTATTGCCTTGCTAAATGTCAGTCTTAAGGCGGGTGAAGAATTACACGCACACAAGCATTGACAACAAGACGGTATTTATTGCGTCGTGTTGGTTCTGCCCGATAGCAAATTCAAGACCCGTAAACGCTCACAGTTACGCTGGGCCCGATTCCTTGGGGCAAATATCCATTTTTCAGTCGATTGAAAGCCGGTTATGACCTATTCATACAATTACAATTGTGCGAGTAGGCTTCTTATCTAACCGGGCGCGGAGTATACGCAGGCTTTCGGTCCGTGACAACGATCACTTTTGTTAAAGTTTTTCCATAAAAGAGAACGGTGACGCAAACGGTTGGGTTTTGTGTGCGAAATAGCAGCAAGGCTTGATGACTAAGGGCGCAATGAGAAAGTGGTCATCAAATAAAAACAAAAAGAAATATGGGTGTTACTTATTGATATTAAAGCACTAGCCTCGAGTGATTTGGCTCTATCTGGCGTGATAAGGTGGTTATTTGCATTGATATGTTGATACCGAAGGGTAAAAGCCTCAGAATGTCGAACTTTTCTACCCGAGCCAAACAAAAATGTCTTGCTCGGCAAGAACCACTATATATTGAGAATCAAATTTATGGGTTTTACCTCGCTCGCTCTTTCTGCTCCAATCCTTAAAGCTATTCAAGAGCAAGGATATGATACGCCGTCGCCAATTCAGGCTCAGGCTATCCCTGCCGTTCTTGAAGGACAAGATGTCATGGCAGCAGCCCAGACGGGTACCGGTAAAACAGCTGGCTTTACGCTTCCAATCCTTGAACTACTAAGTAAAGGTCAAAAAGCGAAGAGCAACCATGTTCGTGCTTTGATTCTAACGCCGACTCGTGAGCTTGCTGCGCAGATCCAAGAGAACGTGCACAACTACAGCCGTTACCTAGATCTAAATTCTACCGTGGTATTTGGTGGGGTAAAAATTAACCCGCAAATGATGCAACTGCGTAAAGGCAGCGACATCTTGGTGGCAACTCCGGGTCGTCTACTTGATCTTTTCAATCAGAAAGCGGTGAATTTTTCACAGCTTGAAGTCTTAGTCTTAGACGAAGCCGACCGCATGTTGGATATGGGCTTCTTCCGCGATATCAGCAAAATCCTAAACTTGCTACCGAAAAAGCGTCAAAACCTACTGTTCTCAGCGACGTTCTCACCAGAGATCCGCGATCTTGCAAAAGGTTTGGTGAACAACCCAGTCGAAATCTCAGTTGCACCGGCTAACTCAACCGCAGAAAAAGTAGAGCAGTGTATCTACCCTGCGGATAAAGGTAAGAAGCCAGCGATGCTATTGAAGTTGATTACCGATGGTAATTGGCGCCAAGTATTGGTTTTTAGCCGCACTAAACATGGCGCAAACCGTCTTGCACATTACCTAAATGAGCAAGGTGTGACAGCGGCACCAATCCACGGCAATAAGAGCCAAGGTGCGCGTACTCGTGCATTGGCTGATTTTAAATCTGGTGATGTACGTGTATTAGTCGCAACCGACATTGCTGCGCGTGGTATTGATATCCCTCAGTTGCCACAAGTCGTGAACTTCGATCTACCGAACGTATCAGAAGACTACGTACACCGTATTGGTCGTACTGGACGTGCTGGCGAAGCGGGTAAAGCCGTATCATTAGTGTGTGCGGATGAAACCGATGAGCTATTTGGTATTGAGCGTCTAATTCAAACGCTACTACCACGCATGGAGTTGGAAGGCTTTAAACCAAGTAATCCACTACCAGAATCACGTTTGGATACCCGCCCATTCAAAGCGAAGAAACCAAAGAAAGCGAAAAAGCCAAGAACAGGCCATGCTGATGGTCAACGCTCTGGTGATAACGCACGTGGTAACAAGCCTGCAAGCAAAAATAAACGTCATTTTGGTCCTAAATCAGCGGATGGACAAAAAACTCAAAATGGTAAGCCAAACACGGGTTCTAAACCTGCCGGTAATAGTCAAAAGCCTGCGGTGAAATCAGGTGGTAATACTGGCAGCGGCAACTCTGGTAGTGGTAACAACGCTAACCGCAACGGTAACGCTGGTGGCAATCGCAACGCGAACAATAGCGGTAATCGCTCACGCACTGGTGGTAACGCAAGTAGTGCGGGTAAGCCACAACAAAACCGCCGTCCTCGCCCTGCAGCAAATAGCAACCGTGGTTAGTCAATGACAAGGTAAAAAGAGTGCTTAGTTAAAGGGAAAGCCAGTGATGACTCACTGGCTTTTTTGTATCTATACAATTTGAAAGCGTCTGATTAAGAGATAAAAATTGCTCAAAAGGGATGTGTTTAACATTTATGGTATACCGTTTCTTTATGTGACCAGTTTTTTTTTCGTGATCAAAGCGAAAAAAATCAAAATAAATTAGTTCAAAAAATGGCCGTTTTTGACGGTTTTTCCATTGATCTTACAGTGTTTTTCTCATTCACTGTGAATGTAACTAAATGTAAATTTTACGGTGTGTTCGATGTGCTCTCATCAGTATCAGGTGAGTTACCACTTCAGCCTCTAGGCTAAGTCAGTTATAGCGCTGTCATTCAAATATCAATTAAATGAGATGCAAATCACGTTTAGTTGTCTGTGTAAATCATTACTTTTAAGGTTTAAATAACAAAACTCACACTAACTATTTAAAAGTTATCAATAAGTCGTATTGGATTGGGTTGGAATGGTTTATAAAGCTAAGTGATAAATCATTGGTTACATCTATATTTGGCGACTCATTCACTAAAATGATGCATTTCTGTCTGTTACGCGATAAATGCTGTGCTACAGCAATTATATTGCGCTTTATATAGGCCCGGGCAATATTACTCCTTTCTCATGTCGCACGTTGTTTCACAACCTCTATCTACGCAATATTAAATTGTCGGTTCTGGAATATTCAGTCTAGTCTCATAGTGGTACTTTGCGGGCATTGGGTTTCTCCTGTCTCCATATAATCCAGATCAATCATGTGGTTATATGCCTACTCGCAGTACCTGACCTGTTTAATTTTAATGTGATGAATATGAGGTTAGTTAACATGGCAAATACGGGAAATATAAATAAAGGGCGGATAGGTGTATTCGCCCTTGCAATGCTAAACATTGTTGCCGTAGTCAGTTTAAGAGGCCTTCCTGCAGAAGCGGAATACGGGCTAAGTTCGATTTTTTACTACATCTTCGCAGCTATCGTGTTCCTTATCCCTGTTTCTCTTGTCGCGGCAGAACTTGCGACGGGTTGGTCAGAAAAAGGCGGTGTGTTCCGTTGGGTGGGTGAGGCGTTTGGTCCTCGACTCGCTTTAGTGGCCATGTTCATGCTGTGGATTGAAGTAACGGTGTGGTTTCCGACCGCATTAACCTTTGGCTCAGTCTCTCTTGCCTTTGTTGGTCCGGATCAAACATGGGACCAAGCGCTATCCCAAAATAAATTTTTTGTATTAGGGGTTGTACTGGCGATCTATTGGCTAGCGACTATCATCGCATTGCGTGGTACGGATGCGTTTGCAAAAGTCGCCAAATGGGGGGGCTTAATTGGTACCGTTATTCCAGGTATCGTGCTGATCGTATTAGGTTTCTCTTACCTATTTTTCTCCGGTCAACCAGCTCAAATTGAATTGTCTTGGAGTAACGTTATTCCAGACTTCTCTAATTTCAATAATGTCGTACTGGCCGCGAGTATCTTCTTGTTTTACGCCGGTATGGAAATGAACGCGTTACACGTGAAAGAAGTCGAAAACGCCCCTCGTAATTATCCATTGGCTATCATGATTGCAGCTGCGGGTACTGTGGGTGTATTTGTTCTCGGAACGCTTGCGATTGCCTTCATCATTCCACAACAAGACATAAGTTTAACGCAAAGCTTGTTGGTTACTTACGACAAGATGTTTGATTGGGCCGGTATCGGTTGGGCTGCACCTATTATGGCTGCGTGTTTGGCTCTGGGCGTTCTTGCTGGTGTAGTTGGTTGGGTTGCTGGTCCTTCATCAGGTTTGCTTGTGGTTGCAAAAGGCGGCTTTCTACCTCGTTTTTGGCAGCAAACCAATAAACATGGTATGGCAACGCACATCATGATGGCGCAAGCATTACTTGTGACGATGATTTCTACCGTTTTTGTGGTGTTGCCATCAGTACAAGCTGCTTACCAAATCCTTAGCCAGTTGACGGTTGTATTGTACCTAATTATGTACTTACTGATGTTCGCTGCAGCTATCTACTTACGTTACAGCCAACCAAATCGTCCACGCCCATACAAAATTCCAGGCGGTAATATTGGGATGTGGTTGGTAGCGGGTCTGGGGTTCATCGGTTCATTAACGGCGTTTCTATTCTCGTTTATTCCACCAAGCCAAATCGCGGTGGGTAGTCCTGAAGCGTACGTTGGTATTCTTGTTGCTCTGACCGTGATCTTTACCGCGGTACCATTTGTAATCTACAAAGCGCGTAAACCACACTGGAAAGATCCTGCGGTAACCGATTTTGCCCCATTCACGTGGGAAATTGAAGATATGCACCCGGGTGTCATCAACCCTTCAGATAAAGTCACTCACACATTGAATTCTTAAATTAAGGGTTTGCGAAATGTCATTAGTTACTAAATCAATCACCCAAGACGAGCTTGCTGCAGTTATGCAGCAAGCGCTGGATAACAGTGCAAGCAATACCGATGGCGAGAACGCTTCGTATATTCCGTTCTTAGCGTCGGTGCCTTCTGAGTTAGCTGGCCTAGTATTTGTCTCAGTCACCGGCGAGGTAATTCAATTGCAGGATGCGGATTACAAGTTCGCGATTGAATCAATCTCAAAAATCATGACGCTCGGATTAGTGTTAGAGCAATCTGGCGCCGACGAGCTGCATAATAAGATTGGCGCTGAGCCAACAGGTATGCCATTTAATTCGGTATTAGCATTAGAGCTTCACAAAGGTAAACCGTTAACACCATTGGTTAACGCTGGTGCAATGGCAACCGTGAGTTTAGTTAAAGCGACTGATCCTGAAGATCGTTGGCAACAAATATTAGCGTTTCAATCAGCTTTGGCTAATAGCGAAATTGAGTTGTCAGATGAAGTTAACCAGTCTGAACAGACCACCAATACTCATAATCGTGCGATTGCGTTGCTGTTGGAATCGTCAGGCTGTATGTATTCCGATTCGATGCCGGCGTGTGATGTGTATACCCGCCAATGTTCTACGCTATTTAACACGGTTGAATTGGCAACTGTAGGGGCAACATTGGCCAATGGCGGTAAAAACCCATGTTCAGGCAAGCAGGTTATTAAGCCAGAAAACATCCCACACATTTTGGCTGAAATGGTGATGGAAGGGCTTTATGACACCTCTGGTGACTGGGCCTATGACGTAGGTTTACCAGGCAAAAGTGGCGTCGGTGGTGGCTTGGTCGCAGTTATTCCAAATGTCGGCGCATTGGCGGCATTCTCTCCACGCTTAGACCAATTCGGTAACAGCGTACGTGGCCAACAAATGATCAAACAAATCGCTCAAACTATGGGTTGGAATTTGTTCAGTAGTCAGCAACATTAAGGTAGGAAGAAAAATATGGCACTTCATAATGTAAATCCAAACAATGACCCAATTTTTGGCTCAGAAGACATCCATAAAGTTGCGGCTGCGAAAAAGCTTCCACAGCAAGAACAATCACCAACGGTCATTTACCAGATGATTCGTGATGAGCTTTACCTTGATGGTAATGCGCGTCAAAACCTGGCGACGTTCTGCCAAACATGGGAAGAAGATGAAGTTCATAAGTTGATGGATCTCTCCATCGATAAGAACATGATCGATAAAGATGAATACCCACAATCGGCAGAAATTGAAGGCCGTTGTGTGCATATGCTGGCCGATCTCTGGAATGCGCCGGACGCAGTGACAACCGTCGGTACTTCGACCACAGGTTCGAGTGAAGCATGTATGCTGGGTGGTTTGGCTGCGCTATGGCGTTGGCGCGATCGACGTCGTGCGCAAGGTTTGTCAACAGACAAGCCGAATATGGTGTGCGGCCCTGTGCAAGTGTGTTGGGAAAAATTTGCACGCTACTGGGATGTAGAAATCCGCCAAATGGACATGGAAGAGCACCACTACTTCATGCAGCCAGAAGATATGCTGAATATGGTGGATGAAAACACCATTATGGTGGTACCAACATTCGGTCAAACCTTTACGGGTCTGTACGAAACCGTCAAACCGCTTGCGGATGCATTAGATGGTTACGAGCGTGAGACGGGTATTTCAATCGATATCCACGTTGATGGTGCAAGTGGCGCTATGTTAGCTCCATTCTGTGCACCTGACATTGATGCATGGGATTTCCGTCTAGAGCGTGTGAAATCAATCAGTACTTCTGGTCATAAATTCGGTTTGTCACCAGTGGGCGTTGGCTGGATCATTTGGCGTAGCAGTGAAGACCTACCAGAAGGTTTGGTGTTCCACGTTAACTACCTTGGTGGTGATATGCCGACTTTCGCGTTGAACTTCTCTCGTCCTGCGGGTCAGATTATTGCTCAGTACTACAACTTCCTTCGTTTAGGCTTTGAAGGATACCAACGTATCCACTCAGCAAGCTATGATGTGTGTGAGTACCTAGTTCAAGAGCTAAATAAATTCGATCTGTTTGAGTTCTTATTCGATGGTAACCGCGAGAAAGGTATTCCAGCTATCGCATGGCGCTTAAAACCGGGTGTGAAAGTGGATTACACACTTTACGATCTAGCGGATCGACTACGTACTCGTGGTTGGTTGGTGCCAGCTTACAGCTTGCCAGCAAACATCGAGACAATGGTCGTGCAACGTATCTTAGCAAAACAGGGTCTAACTATTGATTTAGCGAACCTACTGATTGCAGATTTCAAACGCTCAATCGAGTTCCTAGAGAAAAATGGTTCAACTAATTGTACTGCGGAAGATTCAAGTTCATTTGATCATAGTGGTCACTAAGCCCGAACTACCGTCTATACGGTATAAGGTGCAATACTAAAATAAAGGCCGATTGTGTATGCAGTTGGCCTTTATTGGTTTTATGTCTAGCCAGCTATAAGAGTTTGAATCGTATGTTTGTCCATATTACTGAAATTATCTGCATCTGCGCCTTTGCACTCAGTGCTGTGCTCAGTGAAGCCAATAAAGGTAAAGATATTATTAGTGTATTAGTGCTTGGTTTAGTCACCGCTTTGGGAGGCGGTACGGTTAGGGATGTTATTTTATCGACTGAGCAAGTTTTTTGGATTCAATATCCGGACTATTTTTGGGCGGCAATTATCAGCTCGCTGGTCGGTTTTTTTATTGCTGCGGAATTGAGAAAGCTTAAAGCGGAGCGACTTATTTTAGTCTTGGATGCGATTGGTATTTCAATCTTTTCGATCTTGGTCGTCAAAAAGATGGTTCATCAAGATTATGCGGCTTATGTAGCCATTACAATGGGGGTGATTACCGCAGTCTTTGGCGGTGTTGTTCGTGATGTCATCGTTAACCGCCCAACCATGTTCAACAACACTGAATTTTACGCTACCCCGGTAATTATTGGTTGTACGGCGTTTGTCGGCTTCTCGCACCTAGGTATGAATGCTGATGTGAACACCATCCTCTGCATTGCTTTTATCGTCATATTTAGGATTTATATCGTGGTCACGAAGAAAAGCTTCCCAAGCTACCTACTGCTTAAATAACAAAAGTTGTGGAACGACTCCTATTCTTTTGTATATAAAACAGATTTCTCCTAGCACAGGAGTTTCTCGTTCAAGCCCATTCATATAATTACCTGCGAAAATGCGAGCTTTGTTGAATTAAAGACGATCGCCAATTATCGGTGCTTTTTAGTGCCAATGACCCATGCTAGTTTCCACCTGAAGTGCGACGAATGAATTTCGTGACATTGTCACATTTATATTGAGTGCGTGTGTTTCCATTTGCTCGTGAGGTGGCGTTATATCTGTGGTAAACGATTCGCAACTTAATATGGCCGTAGATCTTGAAGAGAAAGGAGTCTCCATGTCGACAGCACAACACTATTTACTATTTGCCAAATATAACCAGCGAATGAATTGGCAACTGTATCAAGCGATAGAACCGTTATCGATCGAAACTATCAATCAAGATAGAGGGCTGTTTTTTCAATCGATTCTAGGCACTCTGAACCACCTTTTGGTCGGTGATCTTATTTGGTTACGCAGATTTGGTCATTTTTCTGACCGTTACGTCTCACTCGCATCGCTGGTTACCTGGCCAGTGCCAACGTCTCTAAACGATGTCATTTATCGTGATTTTTCCGAGTTAAAACAAGCAAGAGAAAGCCTTGATAGATTGATCATTAATTGGTTAACGAACGAGGCTCTTAGTGAGGATTTTACCTACCAACTGGTGTATGCCAATACGGCTGGTGTGGTCAGTGAACGGAATTTTGGCGCATTAATCAGCCATCTTTTTAATCATCAAACTCACCATCGAGGTCAGTTAAGCACGGTACTCAACCAGTTAGGAGTCGATGTCGGCGTAACGGATTTCTTATTGGAGATCCCAGACGATAGAATTTAGTGTCAATGCTGATGTTTTAACCAATATCTACAAGGAGATTAATTTGCAAGTTTTGATCGTACATTGCCATCCTGAGCCACAGTCCTTTAATGCTTCGATGACCAATTCCGCAGTGGAAGCGCTAGAGCAAGCGGGACATAAGGTCGTCGTTTCCGATTTGTATGCACAAAATTTTGACCCGGTAGAGCGTGCTGAACATTATAAAAGTCGAATTGAATTGAGCCGTTTTGACATTCTTTCTGAACAACGAAATGCTTATAAAACTCAAACTCTTAACGCAGATATCAAACGAGAAATTGAGCGCCTAGAGCTGAGTGATTTAGTGATCTTTCAGTTTCCACTTTGGTGGCATCAACAACCGGCGATGCTAAAAGGTTGGTTTGATCGTGTATTCGTCGGCGGTGGTTTGTATACCAGTACAATGCGCTACGATAAGGGCTATTTTAAAGGTCGAAGAGCAATCTGTTCGGTTACATCAGGAGCTCCCTTATCGACTTTTACAGAAAATGGCCGCGGTGGTGGAGAGATCGAAATATTGTTACGTTCCATCAATTTTTCTCTCCACTACATGGGTTTTGAAGTATTGCCTCCTTATCTCGCTACCGAGATCCAAAATAAAGGGTTTACTTATAAAGCACCTCAGCAGTTTGAGTTGGATCTTGAGGAAATTTTGCAAGATTGGCGCAGCCATGTGACACAACTTAGTGAACTTGAACCCATGCATTTTTATGGGTGGAAGGATTGGGATGAGTCGGGCGCTGAAGTCGGAGGGTAAGCTAACTTACTCAAACTATCAGCTCAGGCGACAATGGTTAGAGTGTCATTTTATGCCTTCTTCGCCAATAAAAACGTATCAGTTCGCACTTTGTTGAAAGTGCATAAAATTACTGCGATGGATAAATGATCATGAATACTGTTGGCGGTCACAATGAGTGATTTAACGCTTGCTCTTGAGTAACCGCCATAAACGCCCATCGATAGCCGATAAGCCCAATGCGATTAATGCGATGCCAACGAAATGTATGGTTTGCAGTGTTTCATTTAAAAATAGCGAACCCAATAAAATAGCCGAAACAGGCACCAATAGTGTCACAAGTAATACGTTGGTCGCGCCAGAGCGTTCTAATATTTCGAAATAGAGGATATAGGCTACGGCGGTTGAAATGATCGCAAGCCCTACGATTGCCCCCCAAATATTACTGCTAACGTCGGCGATGTTCGGTACCCCTTCGACAACAAAGGTGATCGGCAATAGCACCAATGTAGAGGCTGTTACTTGTCCTGCCGCCGTTAAAATGGGATTGATGCTAAACCCTTTGAATCTACGGCCGTATACCCCCGCAAAAGAGTAAGAGAGCGCTGCGCCAATGATGGCCAGTTGAGGTAGCACGTTGCTGACATCAGTACTGGCTGGAACGCCAATCATGACCACCACACCAATAAAACCGAGTGCGACTCCCAAACATTTTAATGGTGTGATCCGTTCGTCTGGCAGCAATATACCTGCGACGACAACGGCGAAAATAGGCGTGGCTGCGTTTAAGATAGAAGCCAGTCCCGAAGCGATTTGAGTTTGTCCCCATACAATCAGTGCAAAGGGAATCACATTGTTGAGTAACCCCATACCAAGAAAGGAACGCCAAACTTTAGGATCAAAAGGAAGGCGGATGCCACTCACCAAGATCACCAACCACAGCGTGATAGCGGCAAGGCCAACTCTTAGTGTCACGATGGTTAACGGAGGCAGTTCTCGGACAGCGACGCCGACAAAGAAAAATGAGCCACCCCAAAGCAGAGAAAGACCGAGCAGCATCGCCCATACGCGCGCGCTCTGAGGTATCAATGCTGGTCGTCATAACATTCGCTACAGTAATAGAAGTTGAACTAAAAGCATATTCGTTGAGGGTGAAATAACCAATTACAGTTTGGGAAAGTGTTATCTCACGAGCTTTATTTGCTAGCGGATCGCCATTTTTTTACGGATATTTTGTCGATGATGATGCGATTATCGTCAACCGATCCTACGCTTAGTGCTGTTATTTGATTGAATTGTTAATTGAGCGGTAAGTTCGCTCGTAGCAGAGGAAAGCAGATGAACATGATAAAAAAGTTGTCGACGGTTTCACTGTTGATGAGTATTCCGTTGTTTGGTATCAGTAACGTATTTGCGGCGGATTCTGGCGATACTATGACACTAACCAGCCCTACCGTGACGAACGGGGAATCACTCACTAAAGCACAAGTCTTCAATAGCTGGGGTTGTACCGGTGAGAATATTTCACCCAAATTAACTTGGTCAGATATCCCTGAAGGCGCGAAGAGCTTTGCGGTGACCATGTATGATCCTGATGCGCCTACGGGCAGTGGCTGGTGGCATTGGATGGTGATTAATATCCCTGCGAAGGTGCATATGCTTGAGGCTCATGCTGGCAACGTTAGCAATGAGTTCTTACCAGCAGGAGCATCTCAAGTCACCAATGATTTTGGTGTCAAAGCATTTGGTGGCGCTTGTCCGCCAGAAGGTGCGCAGCCACATAATTACACCATTACCGTTTATGCATTAGATGTGGAGCATATAGACCTGCCAGCCAATGCGATGCCGGCTTATGGTGGCTATTTGATTCATCAACACGCCATTGCAGAAGGAAAACTTGTTGCTCCATCTTCTTTACGTTAACTCTCCACGTGTAAGAGCGTTAGCGAAGTACTTTGGCGAGTGGATATGCTCAGTCATAAGTGTTGAATAATGAGAAAGGTAAACCAGTGGGTGATGATGGAAATCAACCGCTGGTTTATTTTTTCAGCTGAGCATGTTGCACTTCTTGCTGCCTAGAGAGAAAGGGAGTACATCGGACATCATAAAATTATGTCGCTCATTTCATATATTTTTCAGGCATTTTTCGCCACACTGTCACCATTAAGAGCAATGCCTCGTCAAAAAGAGATGTTGTTTATCTGTTGTAGAGAGGCGTATAAATGGAACTTCTAGTGGTTGTGTTGGGGCTTGCCGTCATAGCGACCCCCATCATTGCTTTGGTGGCTTTTATTAAGGTGCGATCCCTTGAGCGGCAAGTATCGATATTGACGCAAAAAGTCGCTGAGTTACGTTCTGCTGGTGTGAACTCTTCATCGAGTGAGGTTCATCATGAGAATCGTGCACCAAACACGATGCATGACATCGCGGCGGAGCCTTCTAACGCTAAATCGCAGACTCAAACAGACCCTGAGCCGCCAATAGCTCAAGCGACTACTCATTCTCACTTAGAACAGCCCCAATCAGACTATTCTTCGATTGCGGATGAACCGCTAATTGTGGTGAACCCGAATGGTGGATTGTCATTCCCCCCGACTAAGCCAAAGCCGCACTCCTCACAAACGAAAGTAAATACTTCTGATGTTGTGACGCAATTATTTGATCGTTGGCTGGCACACGTAAAAGAAAATTGGCTGGTTTGGGTCGGTGGCGTAGCGATGGTGATCGGTGTGGCGTATTTGATTGAAACGGTCGGAACTAACTTCACCATTCCATTATTTGTTCGCGTTCTGATTGCGATCCTTCTTTCTTGTTCAATGATTGGTCTTGGTGAGTGGTTACACCGAAAAATTACCGCCATTGACGGTGACTTTCTCCACCAAAAGGCCGATGCCTATATCCCTGCGGCGGTGTATGGTGCGGGAATGAGTGGGCTTTATGGTACTGTGATATTCTCTGCGGTGATCCATGCATTTATTCCTCCGGCGATCGCGCTTGGGTTAATGGCGATATTAGCAGCCGCAGCACTTGCATTAACGCAGCGGTTAGGGCCTCTAATGGCCGTACTGGGTTTATTTGGTGGTTATACGGCGCCGATATGGATTGGCGGTACTGAGCCGAATTTCATTTTGCTTTCTTCTTATATCGCGAGTATTTCGATTGCGGGGATGTGGGTTCAGCAGCTTACGCGTATCCCGTGGCTTACTTACGGAATTATTGCGTTACACAGCTTATGGCTATTCGCGATTGCCTATGCGCTTCCGCAAGCGGATTTGTTGGTGTGGTTTGTACTGTTTGTGCCAGTTTCATGTTACTTGTTGGTGTTTGTACCACAACTGGGTTGGTCACTGGGCTTCCAATGTCATTACCGTACCCGTCCGCCATTTTTTAATGCGACGATTCCCGCTGCGATTCTTGCAACTCTCAGCGCGTTTTTACTTGATAAGACGCCAGTGTTGGGCTGGTGGTCTTTAATCTATTTTGTATTGCCAGTACTACTGTTGATATTCCCTGCCTGTCGTCTAGGCCGAGCGCCAAGGTCGTTCTCTTGGGTCAATGTGGTTGCAGCGCTGAGTATTATCGTAACGGCTTTGATGCTCATAGAATCTCAGCCAGACATCATAGTGGGTATTTTGGTTGTTAGTGGTGAGCTAATTCTGTTGCTACTGCTGAGAACCATTATGCAATACGAGCGAGGTGATAAATCGAGAGTAAGTGGTTGGCAGGCGGTGATTTTAGCTCCGCTGCTTATCGTGTTGTCGCTATTCTATATTGACCATTATCAACCTGAATATCGCTTAACGACGACCTTCTTTGCGGTGGTGTTCATGCTACTGTTGGCTTGGCTAGCGATTAAGTTTGTCGCCCTTAGAGCCAATTTGTCGGTGGCGATACACGCTTTATTGCTGACCATCGGTATTATTTACAGTGCAGGCGGTGAATTAACACTGTTTATTGCGGCGCAAATGTTGTTGATGGCGATGCAGGTTCAACGCAATTGGCTAGCGCCAAATCTAGCAGTTTTTAAGGCGTTTGGCAGTGTGCTTGTGGTGCGCTTGTCACTATTGCCATTTTTTCCTGATCTACAAACATTAGCGGCTCCACAATGGAGTTGGTTATTGCTAACCATTGTGCCAAGTGTGTTAGTTTTTGCTTGGATTCGCGGCATGTTGCGTCAGCACCAACATGGTATTGCCGAATGGTTTGATGCCGCAATGCTTCATCTATTGGTGATATTAGTCTTTGCTCAAACCAATTACCTGCTGCTTGGTTATTTCAACTTCCTTTATCAATTTGAATTTGAAAATATCGCCATCTTTGCAGGCCAGAGTTTAGCGTTGATGGGCGTGTATCAGTTCAAAGCGTACCATAGCCAGTCTTTGCAATTTTTCTATCGCTGTTACAGCCTGGTTTTGTTAGCGGTAGCCGCACTATGTGCCGTGATTCTAAATACGGTATTTCAGCCTTTCACTAGCCTTTATGTACTTGGTAGTGATTGGCCAGTGTTGAATTGGCTCAGTGTTGGTTGGCTGGTGCCTGCTCTGATTTTGGTGGTAATTGCACGTTTGCAACTTTATCCAACTCGAACTCGTGAAGTATTTGGCGCCGCTGCGACGCTTATGCTGCTTTGGGTGATGTACAGCATTCGTCAGTTCTGGCAGCAAGGGCCTTTGACGCTCGATATGCCAACCAGTATGGCGGAGTTATTTAGCTACTCGGTGGCGCTGATTTTGCTTGGCGTCGCGATTACCTATTATGCGTTACAGCACGAGCAGCGTATTTTACAGAGCATCGGTTTTGCCATGTTAGGTGTCGCGGCGTGTAAAGTCTTCTTATGGGATGCAGCGGCACTTGAAGGGTTATGGCGAGCCATCAGTTTTATGGGCCTTGGCGGCTGTTTGATTGGTTTAGGGTGGTTGTTCCAACGGTTACAGATCAAATCGTCGAAGGAAGTTTGAGATAAAAGATAAAGCGCTGTATTCGTACAGAGCAGAAATGCCTCATGTAATGAGGCATTTTTTAGGTATTGCTTTTAGAGTAAAGAATTAAGGTGTGACACAATTTGCGCTGCCCACTTCTTTCCAGACTCCCCAAGGACCTGATTGGCTTGGGTCATTACCTTGCGTCCACCATTGAGCTTGCCATACTTTATTTGCCCAGCTGACTTGTTCGCCACCGGTGTAAATGACTTGGCTATTCCATAAGTCATTACATTGATTCCCTGCACTATGCTTGGTCACGATAATGGTCTTTGTGGTGACTGATGTAGTCTGGCCATCGTTGACGGTAACCTTGAAGTTAAGTGGTGTATCTTGCGGGTATTCGGCAGCAACAAATGTCACTAATCCACCACTAACTGTTGCATTTATTCCGGTTGGAATATCCCAAGTAAATAGCAGTGGGTCATTGTCAGCATCGCTGGATTGTGATGCATCGACACTCACAATATCACCAGCGTTGACGGTCGCAGGGGCAGAGATAACAGCGACAGGCGGAGTATTGATTGTGCCATTTTGGGGCTGTAAGGTCACAATCATGCTGTCTGAGCTTGTAGCTCCTTGATTATCAGTGACATTAAGTTGGAAACTGACGATAGTGGTCTGGCTCACTTCTGCGATAGTAAAACTGGCTTTTGCCGTAGAAGCGTCGATTAGTGTCACTGTTGGACCGGAGGTTTGTTGCCAAGTATAGCGACTAATGGTGCCATCGCTGTCTTTGGAAGCACTCCCATCAAGTAGCACTGTTGCAGGGGTAATCACTGTTACATCATTACCGGCAGCAGCTGTCGGTGGACGATTGGTCGGAGATCCAGTCGCTAAGCTTTCGTGCATCGCATTGAGAATATCACCATTGTCAGCATCGATTTCCCATGAAAACAATCCCGCAAGACCAAGGTTGCGAACATAAGCGCCTTTAGCTTTGATTGATCGTTTATCGTCAAAGGTAATCAGTTCACCAGTTGTTTGGTTCCAAACCCATGCAGCTTCAGCAAGAGCATCATAACCATACTCAAAACCATTTATGCCTTGACTGTCAGTGCCTAACATGAAGGATTTAATCCCTTTATAATCAATTACACCATCTTCCCAAATTCCTTGTGCGGAGCTGCCTTTAAGCTTTCCGGTCGCAGTGCCTGTCATAGGATCGGTTGGGTCACTGAGAGTATTTGGCATGACACCTTCCCAGCCACGGCCGTACATCGCTGCTCCCAAGACTAACTTGTTGGCGGGGACACCTTGAGCAAGTAGTAATTTAATGCCGTTGTCTGCGGTATACGCAGGCCCTTTATAAGGTTCTCCGTTTTCATCTACCCCATTCCCCTCACATTGACCAGGTCGCATAAAAGAGCCGCAGTAGAGTGCAGTTTGATGGCCAGGAACGTTATTCCAACCGCCATAGAAATCGTAAGTCATGGCAAAGATGTAATCCATATACTGGATTGCTTCAGCAAAGTTCACATCTTCGATTTTATCGTAACCAACACCAATAGCTGATGTTAACTCATAGGTTCTGCCTGTCTCGGTTTGCAAGCCATCGAGCATGGTTCTTAGTTCACGCATTAGAGCGATATAGGCCGGGCCATCGTTTACCGGATCACCTAAATTTGGTGCTGCACCACCACCTCCGGGGAACTCCCAATCAATATCGACACCATCATAAAACTTCCAAGTCTGTAGAAAGCGCTTTACTGATGCGACGAAAGTGTCGCGATTTGCTTTGGTCGTGAAATCGAAAAAGGGGTCCGACAATGTCCAGCCACCAATTGATGGAATAATTTTTAGATCTGGGTAGCGTTGCTTGAGTGCCATTAACATGGCGTAGTTGCCTTTAATCGGTGAACTGTGTTCATGTCCAGCTTGAGGAAAGCTCTTTTGATAGGCAGCCCAAGGGTCGTGTATGACTACTTCATAGTCAGGAACACCGGTACAGGCAGTTATGAGGGCATTATAGCTGTTTCCACCAACGGATTTGACTGACTCATTGGGACCACAGATAGGGATAAAACCATATAAGATGTGCGTGAGGTTTTCTGCAGGAATATTGTCCACGGTAAAATCTCGGCCGTAGATGCCCCATTCAACAAAGTAAGTACCAATCACCGTATTGGGATCGGAGTTGTAGCTCTTGTTATTGGGATCAACATTCATTGTTAATGGCGGTAAATGAGCGCCGTCAGTATCAGCAACCACGATCTCTACTGGGGAGCTTGCACTACACCCGGAGGCATCACAAGCTTCAACGGTCATCTGATAGCGTCCACCGTGTGCGTATTTAAAGCTAGCGGTGGTTTGGCTACTTGCAATAGGACCAGTTGCAACCTGAGTAGCATCAAAGTAAATGTTATAGGTATCGCCGGTAGTTCCACTCCATTGATTAAAGGTGATATCAATAGCCGCCTCATCCAAATATTTCACCATTTGGTTGTATCCAGTGGTGGTCTCCATTGCTAATTCTATTTTGGAGAACTGTAAATTGTTTGAACCGTAAATATCGATACTTGGGACTGAAGGTGCAGCGTTGGCGAACCCTGATAGTGCCATTGCTATGCTGGTGGCACTGATACAAAAACGTTTCATAATAGTCTCTTATTTCCTTTATTTGAGCTCACATTGTTCTTTACCTCCTAGTCGAACAAAACATCGTGAGAAAGCTGCCGTGAGTAAATCAAGGCATCAGAATCAGTATTGGGAATACTTATTTTTTAGAGAGAAAAAATAAAACAACTTTCGACAGGGTTGGATAATAAACGATCGCAATTAACAATTTATTAACATGGTAATGGAAGCAAGCGCACGTTCTAAATGAAAGAATGGATAGAATTATTGGTGCTCGGATGGAAAGTGATGGCTGGTTCTGGGTGCAGAAAATGTGTTTAAGGGGGAGTAAGATTCTCCTTGGAAAGAGAATCTTGACTCTAAATGAAAATAAAGTGCGTACTCTTAATCTACGTTGTTATCTTGGTTGTAGACAAGTATATCGCCAGGTTGACAGTCGAGAGCTTGGCAGATTTTTTCTAGAGTGCTAAAGCGGATGGCTTTGGCTTTTCCATTTTTAAGGATGGATAAGTTTTGCTCTGTTACTCCAACAAGGACGGATAGCTCCTTTAAGCGGATTTTTCGTTTAGCCATCATCACATCAAGATTAATCGTAATGGTCATAGTTACCTCTTAGATGGTGTGTTGATGTTCGTCTGCAAGCTCTTGCGCTTCTTTCATGACCCACGCGATAGTTAAAACAATAAAACCACAGAAGATCGACATTAAGTCCAATCCAACAAAAGATATTGCGAGTATGCGTTCGCCTGGTGGGTTGTTAAAACTTAATGCGACTGAAATCAAACCACTATAAATTACGTTGCCAAAGGCCCAGAAAAAACACACCCAGCCTAAATTATGGAAGTATCTTACCGTATCAAGCGTAAAAACTTCTGCTTTTTCATAGCACTTAAATAACTTAGCTAAAATGCCAAAGGCGTACATCAAGATGCCACACGGCAGCATACTAGCGGTGAATGCCCACAATCTTGCTGATAGTGTTAATGAATCTTGGGTGAAGGCTGAGATATCAAACCCTAATTGAATAATGCCCATTGAGGTTAAAAAGTCATTTTCTGATTGCACGGTTAGCCAAAAGTACAGATTAGCGATCGGTGTGATAACGATCAGCGCAAGAAGAATGAGTCGGATATAGCGGCTGTATGTTTGAATTTTTTGCATAGCGAAACTCCTTAGTGAGGTCACTAATCTATCATTGAAAAATAATAAAACAATCAATTTTTATCGTTTATCAATAATTTTTGAGTGATATTCATGGCTTTTAAAGTGGTGAACAACGTGTCTTTTAGCAAGGAAAGGGGGGCGCGTGAGAGAAACGCATTGTTGGTCATTTTCATTCACTTTAGTTTATAGGCATGCTATTCGCTTTTATTTCAAAGCATTAACTTTGTGACTTGTCGCAATGAGTTACCGCTACTTTCTCTCTAGAATGAGCGCCTTTCCTAGCGTTACACGATGTGTACACCATTTATAAAGTGATAAGAGGCGACAATGCGCTGTTTTAATCATCCTGAAGTGGATGCCGTGTGTTCTTGTAAGTCTTGCTTGGTCTTCTTGTGCACTGAATGTGCGATAAAAATCGAACATGGTTATGTGTGTTCAGAGAGTTGCCGAGAGAATATCGAGGCTATTGAGCAATACCATCAATTTGCTTTGCAAGAGCACAAAAATATTGATCGAGCGAATGAGATAGTAATGCGTGCGATGCTGGCTAGGAAGAAGAATTATAGCCACTTTATAGGCTTTTATATTTTGATGGCTTTAGTGACGTTAGCATCAGGTATTGATCGTGCGGATTACAGTTATTCGGTCACGTTTATTGCGATATTTGTCATTTTAATCTGTTATTGCGCGGTCAGAATTCGTTCTCTTAATGTGAATATGGACGAGTTGCTCGATGACGCTAAAAACAGAAAAAGTGTTGGCGAGTGAGTAAACGATTTAAAATATTGTTAGATAAGCCATTAGAAACGGCTGCGTAATTACTTCTGAGTATACCTACAAAAATTGTCTCAGAGAGCAGTCTTTATGGCTGGTTTTTTATCGATAATTTTCTGCTTTGATTGATTTATTTAAACGAGTTTATGCAGGGGGTACGCCTGTCTCGCGATGATTTCAACACTCATTAATGGGTATTATCTTTGGTTGATTCGTCATTGGCGACGGGCTAGGAGAGGAGTAAGTTCGAGTTACACAAGAACGAGTTTGGTGGTGGTTGTCTCTTAAATTTCCTCCGAACTTGCTTCATTACTCCCTTCGATTAAGGATGTAATTATTATGAGTAATTTAAACGAACAACAAGATAATCAAGCGATTCATGGTAAACAACATGGTGCAGAGTTTAATCATGAAAAAATGGATCGTCGTTATGGTAGCGACGTAGAGCATAAACATAATAAAGATCATCACCAAGTTCGTGAGCATGAGAAAAGTCACCCACACATTCAACATGGTGGAGAGCCTGAAGGGCACAAACATCCTCAGCAAACTCACCAAGACCGTCATGAGCATGGTGAACACCGCCATCATAAAACCAAGCAGCATGACCATAAAGAGCATTCACGTGAACATCATAAAACCGCTCATAACATGTAAGCTTTAAACGTTGACGTTAATAGGCTTATTTATCGGATCTTAAAGCGCAAAAGAGTTGCCATTATCGACAACTCTTTGTGATTTTATTTAATCTTCTCTGTCGCTATTTCTGCACCATGATTTCAAGGATTTGCACGTCAGTTTGTGTCATCGCGCCATTGGCTAGCGCTGACATATTGCGGATTGTGGCATCTACGTCTGTATCGACAATACCTTCTGCTCCTGTGACGCGAATGCCATCGAGCGCCATCATTGCGGCTTTAATGGCCGCACTTGCAGATGATGACACCTTCATCGCGCAGCTTGTTTTTGCCCCATCACAGATGATGCCGGTGATATCGCCAATCATGTTACAGATCGCGGAGCTGATGTGAGTAAACTGTCCACCGAGTAGCCATGTCATCCCTGCTACCGCTCCCATTGATGCAGTGGTTGCGCCACAAAGTGCAGAGAGCTTATTTTGGTGGCTCTTGATATAGATCGCCATTAAATGGGAGAGCATTAAAGCGCGGATCATGGTCTCCCGATCGACTTTTAAATGTTCTGCCACAACCACGACCGGCATGGTAGCCGCAATCCCTTGATTTCCTGACCCAGAGTTGCTCATCGCCGGCTTCATTGCGCCATCCATACGGGCATCAGAGGCTGCCGCAGTTCGGCGCATAATGTCGGTGAGCAAGTCTTGGCTAAGTAACCCGCGATCAATGTTACGTTGGAATGTGGCACCAATTTGCAAGCCGTAGTTTCCGGTTAAACCTTCGACGGAGAGGGCATTATTCAGCAAGTAAGCTTGTTCAATAAAAGCAATATCTTGCAGTTCTGCATGAGTGGCAAACTCAAAAATGTCGATAGCGTTAGCATCGGCAAAGGGGTGGTCTTGTGTGGTTTGAGCATTGCTTTGCGCTAGGGTTGGATCAGTACGATAAATAATTTGATCGTTTTCCGTAATTTCAATGACTTGCGTATGTGTGTCAGCAATGGTGACGGCAGTAGAATATCGCCCAAGAGTGATAGTTACTTGCGCATAGAGAATGTGGGAGGTTGTGGCAACACTGACAGACACGCGTTGTTCATCAAGCAGTACTTTTGCGCGACTGACATCATCGGCTGAGATGTTTTTTAATACTTCTAAACCAGCATCCGCATCTCCTGCGAGAGCGCCTACCGCAGCGGCGATTGGCAGGCCAACCATCCCAGTTCCCGGCACGCCCACGCCCATGCCATTTTTCATCAGATTCGGTGAAACCAGGACATCAATACGAAGATCTTGGTGAGGTAAGCTCTGCTCTGAATCGCTTGAGTTAAGGTTGTGCATTGCCGCAAGGCGACGTATTGCAATTGCAGCACCGAGTGCGACAGAGACTGGCTCAGTACACCCCAGTGCAGGTACGACTTCTTTTTTTACGACATTGATAAAACCATTCCACAAATGTTCTTTCACGTTATCCACTCACTATAGTGTGCTATCAGCTTATGATCTTGCGCTGATGAGCTTATTCGTCTGGGTATAAGCCCTTGGTTATTATGTGGTTTAATATAGCGCTGGCGTGAGGAAAAAGGTTTGCTTTATTCATCATAAAGCGCTGCTCTTAGAGAATAATATTCTCCTAATGTTGGTTTTATAGTGCAGACTTTCTCAATGCGTGGTTTGTTATTGCAAGGCTATGTTTTCATCGAATAAAAAAATTCCCGCCAAGGCGGGAATCTTGAGTACAAAGCTATCGCAACCGCGGACAAAATGGCGGCGAACCAGAGTTTATGCGGATTGTCCTACCTCAGTTTCATTGCTTCGAGCCTGGATATGATCTAAGCAATAGAACTGATTTTTGCCTTGGCGTTTAGCGATGTACATTGCTTCATCTGCCTCAGTGATTTTTTGGTCTAGGCTAGTCGTGTCAGTGGCTGGCCAGTAGCTGATACCTAAACTTGCTGTCACTTGGCATGCGATACCATCAATCATAAACGGGGTTGAGAGTTTCTCTACCACTCGGTTGAAAATTGAGGGTGAAGAGCACATGCCGTTAATTCCCAGCAAAAACTCATCACCCGCAAGGCGAGAGACGATGTCTTCTTGTGCAAGACAACTGGTGAGGCGTTTTCCTACCATACAAAGTAGTTGGTCACCAACCGCGTGTCCGTGTTCGTCGTTGATGGCTTTAAAGCCATCTAGATCGATGAAACACACCATTTGCGACTCACCATTGTTGTGTGACTCTTGCAAGCGGTGGACTGCATTAGCGCGGTTTGCTAAACCAGTTAATTGGTCATGGTTAGCGACATAGTTGAGGCGTTTTAGTTCTAACTCGACACTTTGATCTATCAGGGTAAACACCAAAGCTTCAACGACGCCTTTGGCACTACGCAAAGTTCGAATGGTTAGTTGACACGGTAGCCAGTCCACTTTACTCCGTACTTTGGTCTCTAACGATAAGTGGCCTTTTTTGAGCAGTGTTTTTAGCTGTTCAAGATTAAGTTCATTTTCCATCGCCAAATCATAGAGCGAAGTAAGTTGGCCAAACCATTGATGGCTTTGTTGGTTTTGCATTTCAACGTCAAAATTACGAGACACCACTAATACGGCATCTTGGTTTTGCTCAAACATCAGCTCAACCAGTTTACGGCGATGTTCTGCAAGGTGGCGCGCAGTAATATCTTCTAACTGTAGCAATACGTGCTTATTTTCGTCCATCGGATGGCAACTAACCTGATAGTGACGTTGAGTTTGGATTGCCCGCATTTCGATAGCATGGAGTGGCTGTTGATTGTCGATAGCCGCTAACACTTCTTCAATCGCACTGCGTGGCTCAAAATAACGCTCCAACACACAACGAGTATTATTGACATGCTCGATGTCTTTTAGTTCTTTTGCGGCCGCAGGATTGTGATAAGTGATGGTATTCCCCGGAGAAACCACTACGATGCCACGTTTCATTACATCAAGTGCACGATAGATGTAGCGGTTTTTTTGCTCAACGCTATCCAGTGCTGAATGCAATTGGAATTCCCGCTCGCGCAGACTGCTGACCATTTCGTTAAAGCAAGCTGTGAGTTTGCCCAGTTCATCGTCATGCAGCACTGGCAGTTCTTTTTTCAGTACTCCATCGCGAGTCATTTTTTCCATTGAATGATGTAAAACACTCAAAGGCGTGATGATTAAACGATGCAGTGACCGGGCAAATAACCATGCTAAAACGGAGAGAGAGAGCGTAATGATCAGCAACGAGGTCCACAGTTTGTTTGCCATTGCTTTGAGATATTCGAGCGATACCCAAACTTTTAGTGTACCTAGCTGCTCTCCGCCTAACGAGATTGGTGTCGTATGCACTTCAAACTCTTTGCTTTGGCATTGCACAACCCCGTTGTTCCACGCACAGCCACGAGGAATGCGTTGAATGTCGATAAAGCCTTGGTGCTCACTGTTAAGAACTTGAGCGGCGATGATATCGGGATCAAAGGTCAGGTTGTTCAGTTGCTCTTGTGCAGATAAAGAGTCATCAAAGGTCAGCGCCGCTGGCAAGGTATTTGCCACCGCTTGGGTGAGCACACTGATACGATGATCGAGATTCACTTTTTGCGAACTGACGTTAAATTGAATGGCGAGTGCCCCGATGCCGCCAATAATAAAGGTCACCATTAACCATGTTGGTAAGATCATTTTGTAGCGTAGCGGTAGACCAGCCATTAATGTCGTAATCATAGTTATGCCTCGCTCGCTAAGATGGCGACACTGAGTAACTGTGCGCGCAACTTGATCTGGCTAGGCTCAATATTTTCACGAGAAATCATTGGTTTGATGCGATTGTTTACTTTGACAAATGCAATCATGCCACCACATTGGATAAAGGCTTTATGGGTACCGACCAAAAGTGCGTGTGGGTAATCAAGTTTGAGTTGAGCGACGGCTTGCTCATCCGCTTTTTCGACATAGAGTATGTGACAAATCGAGCTGTCAGAGTGCTCACCAATATTATCAAAAGTCGCCAACTCTGGTTTGCTCAACACGATATCTTGTAGGCGCAGGGCGACATCCGATTCTTCGGTTACGCAAAACTCCAATGGACGACTCGGCATGCCAGTCTCTTGCCAATCAGACAGCAGCGCAAAGCGGTATAGATAGACCGCCATCAGATCTTCATCGCTGTATTTAGCACTAGCACTACTGGTGAACAACAGCAGCCCCAACATCAAGCTGGCGCAACTGCTGCTTATATAGCGGAAAAAACGTTGCATCATAGGCTTAGATTACTCATATCTCTTGTGCAACGGCCCATTCGACCGTTACCCAATATTGTGTGCCATTTTGGAATGGCCCCATACTCTCAGCAAACTCAACGTCTTGATCGGCGCCAACACCTTCAACGGTAGCGGTGATCCTTGGTGAGTATTGGTTGTACTTCCAGCTCAAAGACAAATCGAGATTGACGACTTTCGGCCAAGCGTAGCGTTCGTCATCGGTATAGTCTTGATGCAATTGTGATTCACCGATATATTGCAGTGTCGCATTGGCCCACCACTGTTCATTGATGTCCCACATGATTTGGGTATTAATGAAGTGGTTCGGTTCGTTTTCTAAACTGCGTTTTGGCGCATCGCTTGAGCGACAGACAGCGCCGCTGCAATGGCCAATAATTCGTTTATAGCTATAGTTAGCGTTGATTTGCAGCTGCTCGGTTGGTTGCCATTTTATCGCGAGTTCGCCACCGTAGGTTTCCGTCCATAAAGGGTCTATGTATTGAGAGGCATAAGCCTCAATAACCGTCCCTACGGTGCCGGAAGATGACCCGCCAGGAATGACAATTTGTGATGGTTGTAGCCTCTTCATTACGCGAATATGGTCATGTTTACTGTAATAGCCGCTAAGACTGAGCTGTATTTTTTCTTCATTCCAGAGTCGATAGCCAAGCTCCCATGTTTCGACGGTTTCGACATGTAATTGGTCATTACCGATATCTGAAGTTGAGTAGTAATAGTCGTAATAATTACCATCATTAAAGAGTGCATTTTCAATGAGTGTATTACGACGGAAAGTGGTTTCACGTTCTAACCGTGACGGGGTGATGATAGCTTTTCCCCAGCCGGCCCATAAACGTTGTTGTTCGGAAAGAGCATAGCTGAAACGTACTTGCGGTTGAGCATGAACCTCATCAGTTATGTTGTTGTATTGCCAACGGTTGCCTAGCGTGAAGGTGGCATCGTCAGAAACGGGAATTGCCCAGTTGCTGTAGATACCATAGCTTTGATTGAAAAACTCAGGCTCATCAGTAATTCGCAGGTATGGCATGGTATAGAAATCAATTGCATCATAAGTACCGAGTTCTTCGTCAATTAAGCGAATATTACCACCTAATGTTAACTGCGTACCCCAAAGGTTATCCCAAACCATTCTTGTATCTATGTCGGCACGGAAAAAGTTAGCATTACGATGAGTGCTGTCGTTAGCACTGTAGGTTAGCCAGATGTCATTTTCCAATCGTTGCTTGGCAGACATTTCATAAATATGTTGGATACCAGCAAAATACTCTTCCATCGTCATTTCAGTTTCGTATTGATTTACACCTGAATTGTTTGGGAAAAATAGATGTGGGTAATAGTTCGCCCATAAGTAATCTTCGCGTGAACGAATACCGCCAGCTTGAATACTTAACGTCTGTGATAGTTTTTGATAATCGTAGCGGGCACCGAAACGTTCGGTATAAACGGTAAAATGGTTGTTTGGTTGGACTCGCTCTTCATCACTAGTCCAAGGTGGATGTTCAACAAACTCAAAATAACCACTGAGGTGCGCGTAGTCATTCACCTGTCCAGCGTGGCGCATTTGGTACTCACTGTAACCCCAGTTGCCGGTTTTTACTGTCAGTTGTGCCTCTAGTGCATTTTCGGCATCGAGGGTAATAATGTTAATTACCCCTGCTGCCGCATTTCCACCCCATGTCGTCCCTACTGGGCCAAGAACAATTTCAATTTGCTCAATATTGTCAATGCTGACCGGAATGAGATCCCAGTCTACGCCTGAAAACATCGGGTTAAAGACACTGCGGCCATCAACCATAACTAACATGGTATTACTCATAACTTTATTATTACCACGAGCACTAATGCCCCAGTCATAGTTTGAGTATTTGGCAATATGCAATCCGGGTGCGAGTGTAAGGGCATCGGCGACAGAGCGAGCTCCGGAACGGTTAATTTCTTTGGCAGTAATCACATAAACCGCAGCAGGCGTATCCGCAAGGCTTTGTGAGGTGCGAGTGGCTGAGGTGACTTTTGTTTCCGCTAGGGAAGCCAGTGACATGTTAAGTAGGTCATCAAGCGAATCAACGGCGAATGCTGGAAGAGTACATAACAACGGCGCGAGTAGGGGCGTTATTTTTATTATATGCATTGTAAACGTTTGCCTAGCAGCGGTTTTTTTATCGTTCTAGCTATTAACCGCATGGAGTAGGGTTATATTTTGGGCAAAATGTATCACTAAATGAGAATTTATGCAGTGATATAGGATACTAATTGCTTTAAATATAATGATGGTTTCGATTGAATTTATTTGTCGCGCTTTTAATGTCTGTTATTAAAAGAAACCAATCGGCAAAAAAAAGTCTAACTCGAAGTGTTCGCTATCATTGAGAAAGTGATTTTGATGATAGTGCACATAAGCGGGTGTAGAGTGTAATTTAAACCCTGAATTAGGCAGCCACTTTTCGAGGATCAGACTAATCTGCGGCAGTAGTTCGCCATAGTTTCCTTCCAACCTAAAGACGGCATGTAAGCCTCCGGGGATCACCATTTGATTGACCACGCCGCGAACTGCGACGGGTTTGTCGATTGTCATGCAGGCCACATAACGTGATTGATTGAGTTCGACCCAGGCTGGATTGGAATGATGCAAGCCAAATTGTTCGGTTACTTTGCGTCCTTCTGAGTTTGCCCATGCGTTGAGAATCAGCCATGCCTGCCGAATGGAGCGGTTATAACCGACGTGTCTAACATAGGCGACATTTCGTGAGGGTACGTTAAGGATTTTGGCTTGCGGTATCGGACGCTGAGCAATGAGGCGGTAGCCGGCGGCGATTTCTGGATCTTTTAAATAGGGTTTCGCTGACGTTTGAAAATCGTGCTGTCGCCATTGTCCGGGTGCCATATGAAAGGTGGTTTTAAATGCACGGCTAAAGGATGAAAGCGAACTAAAGCCACATTTGTTAGCAATATCAATCACAGGTGATTTGGTGTCGAACATCAACTGGTTTGCAGCATATTCCATCCGTGTGCGGCGAATATATTGATGTAGTGATTCTCCCACTACTTGTTTGAAGATACGGTGAAAATGTTGTTCGGAGTAGGCAGCAATTTTGGCTAACTCTCGGCCGGCCAATTCTTGACTAATATCTTGATGGATATAAAAAAGAACATCATTGATTCGAGATATGTGTTGTTGGTTCACCAATAAAATTCGCATAAATGGACATAACAGAGAGCATAAATGGACAAATCAATTCGCGCAACACGCAGTACTATCAATAAACACAACAAATTGTACATCACTTCGCAAAATAGGTTTTTAAACCATGGAAGTGGGCACTTTGACCAAGTACAGAGATGACTTGGCAACGATAAAAAACAAAAACAGACAGGGACTCCATGGAAATTGCGCGCGCGTTACAACAAGTAAAATCGTCTTATATTCGGGAAATCCTCGCGGCTGCGTGTGATAAAAATGTCATTTCGTTGGCGGGTGGTTTACCGGACGAATCGACGTTCCCTATTGATCTTATGAAGCCGATGTTAAATAGCCTGGCCACTATGCCAGAGGTATTCCAATACGGCTCGACCGCCGGTTATACGCCGTTGCTCAGTTTCTTGCGTGATTACTATCAATTGCCTGATTCTCATCAAGTGATGGTGACGACAGGTTCCCAGCAAGGTTTGGATCTGATTGCGCGTGCTTATATCGATCCAGGTGATACTGTGATAATGGAAGCGCCAAGTTATCTTGGTGCAATGCAAGTATTCGGTTTAGTTCAGGCTAATTTAGTGACGATTTCTCAAACCGAATTAGGCCCAAATCTTACAGAGCTAGAACGAAGCTTTGTTGAGCATAAGCCAAAGATGTTCTATGCCGTACCGGACTTTCATAATCCAACCGGTGTCTGCTGGACGTTAGAGACTCGCCAGAAAGTGGCACAACTATGTCAACAATATGAAGTGACGTTTATTGAAGATGCGCCCTATCGTGAACTGCGCTTTGAAGGGCAAGCATTACCGATGGTGTCAGAGTTTTGCCCGCAGCACTCTATCGTACTGCGTTCGTTCTCAAAAATCGCCTCTCCGGGTCTGCGTATTGGTGTCGTGAGCGGCAAGCAAAGCTTCATAGAGCCTCTGATTAAAATCAAGCAAGGCGCTGATCTTCACTCTAGTGTGCCGATGCAAGCCCTATTACTCGGTTTATTGCAACATGATGAGTTCCCTGCGCATATTGAGTCGATTCGCTCGTTATATAAAGCACGTTATGAAACGCTTTATAGTGAGCTTAAGCAGCAGTTACCAACATCATGTGAGATTAATGCGGTTGATGGTGGGATGTTCATTTGGGTTTCGCTTCCACAATGTGACACTTTTGAGTTGGCAAAGCAGTTACTCGCAACGGGGGTTGCTGTGGTGCCAAGCCCAGTATTTTACCCTGAAGCAGAAAGTGCTCCAGCGGCGTTGCGTCTAAACTTCACTAACGCAAATCAACAAGAGCTTACCGACGCGGTAACTCGCTTAGCGCAGGGCTTAAAATCGTTTTTGTAGAAGATGAAGCATCAATTTGAATTATAAAAAAGGGGCGTTTAAAGCCCCTTAACTACATCTGTTGATATTTATACTTTATTACGCCACCAGTGAATATAGTGCAGTAGTGCCATACCACCATGTGCGTAGAAGTAAGTTTCGATTAAACCAACACTGGTTTTGTGTATTTCGAGAAGTTGTGGTGCGGTGCCTGAGTTACTGGCGACGAGATACCATATCGCCCCCGTCAATAATGCGAGCACTAAAGCAAGTAGACCTAAACCTTCAACGGTCGCCGCTAAACCTGCTGGTTGTGATTCGGGTAGGCGTAACGTGCTAATGACTTTTATGTCTTGTTTAATTTGGTTGATGTTACCAGATAACCAAGGGTACATATCGGCAATGGTACGGCGTTTAATGACTCGGTAGACAAACACCAATGTGATAGGCAGTAAGCAAAGTCCACCATAAGCGTGCAACTTAGCTGTGAGGTTGATGCTTCCCCACAGTGTATCCGCATGAACATGCATGAAATTCGAGGTAATGATCTGCGCTAAGACCCAAACAAGAATTAAAGCGTGCAGCACTTTTTCGGACTTTGGTAGATCAGCGAACAGCTCATCCACTCCTTCCTTTACACGTGATAAGGCCATAATGTGATCTTCTATGCTGACTTATTAATTTATGAATAAAGACAGTATAGCGGCTGTCTTATTTTACTGAGTCTACGCCGTTCATTAGAGTGCGCTATGTTTTTGCCTACAACATAAGTGCTCATTTTTGGAAGAAACTAAACGGCGAAATGTTCGCACGATAATTGGAGGATAGGAATAGAAACACCAGTGGCATAGCGGAATGATTTAACGGCTTAACCCATCATCAAGTCGCTAGATTACCAGCGATTTGATGATGAACTTTTCTAAATGACGAACTCGTACATATCACCACGGCAATAGTTTATCGAGTATTCAATAGGGACACCGTCTTCAGCATAGACAAAATTCTTGATGACAAGCATTGGTTGGCTTTTGTCATAGCCAGTGACTTTGACAAGTTCTTCGTTTGCGACTTCGGCAGTCACTTTTGATTTCATTTTTGCAGGGATAATGCCACGTTCTTTGAAGTAATCGAATAGAGATAACTTTACGTCGTCCAGCGAGTCGATTAAATCCGTTGGGACGTAGGATTCTTCGATTGAAATCGGAGAGCTATCAACAGAACGAATCCGCTTTAATAGGAATACTTTGGTATTTTGTTGTAGAGCGAAATGTTCGATTAAAAACTCGCTCGCATCAACAAGGGATTTTGAAATCCAAACCGTGTCGGGTGTACGTCCACTTAGGATTATTTTTTGACTGAAGCTTTTAGTGAACGATAGATGTTCTTTTGCGGCATCAGCAATGAAGGTGCCTTTACCGTGCTGACGCACGATTATTTTGTCTTTTTCTAGTAACTCCAAAGCCTTACGAATAGTCACACGAGATGTGTCAGTGTAATCACACAGTTTTCGTTCGGTAGGAAGAAAGTCCCCTTCATTAAGTAAACCTTCGTTAAGCGCACTTTTAATTGATTCTGCCAGTTTGATATAGATAGGAACGCTATTATTTGCTTGTATCTTTTCCTTGATGTAAGCGGAGACTTCATCGTTTTTGAGCTCTTTTCCCATCATGATTCCTTAAAATAGCGCTGACTGAAATTGTGCAAAGTTTGCATACACATCTGACTGATTTAAAATTGTTATAGTGTGGGTAATCTAATGCTTAGACCACCTTAATCACTTGCTTTTGATTGGCAGGATACTTAATCGTGTTCGTGATTACAATCTTATTGGACTGCACTTGGTTGCCTTGTTTACGTTATTGAATTAACTATCAAAAAAGTTATATTTTTCTGAGCGTACGGCTTTAAAATTTTGCAAAAAGAGAGGTACGAACACGAAGCATGATCTTTGCGTATGGTGACCTCTCAGGCTCTTTAGGAGTATGGTCAGCGAATGGAAGTTCGCGCTACTAATATGATTATTGGGGGGAGTTCATACTCGTATTTTCACATCAGTTGATGAACTGCTCGTAAAACTCGTTTAACGAAATAACATTGCCTAGATAGCGATTGATTTCATCTAAGTGCATTTCGTTAGAAGCTTCATTGTTCGTTGCTACACACTCTTTAATGACGATAGGCAAATAGTCTAAGTTATAGGCATCGGTTACGGTAGCACGAATACAACAGTTTGTTTTTGTGCCAACAACAATCACATTTGATACTTTGTGCTCACGTAACACACTGTCTAAGTCAGTACCAAAGAAGCCACTGTAACGACGTTTTGGTATTACGTAATCTTGGTCGTGTACATCAAAAATCGCATCGAGCTCTTCTCCGCCGCTACCCTCAATGCAGTTAGGCCGCATATTAAGCAGGTTTTTCTCTAGTTTATTAGCACGGTAACGATGCTGTAAAAATACAATCAGAATGCCTTTTTTGCGTGCATCAATGACGACTTGATTGATAATGGGAAGGATATGTTCATTTTGTGGGTAGTAAACTAAACCTTCCGGAGAGGTGAAGTCTTTCACCATATCAACGACAACGAGTGCGGTTTTATTCATTGGATGTCAGCCTCGATTAACATTCTAATTTGAAGTCATGGATGGATTGCGCGAGACCTTTTAAATCATTATGTAGATTTAGAAAGGCACTCCCGACGAATACACCATCAGCACCGGATTGTTTGACCATTTTGGCATCTTCAGGTGTATGCACCCCCACACCACAGTAAATCTCACGCTCTCGTCCAATGCCGCGTTCGCGGATATAGTTAATGCAATCCGTCAGCGTTGGGTAAGCTGGGTTGACATTGCCAGTGGTTGGCTTAGCTTGTAGATAAACAAAGCCATTTGAGTTAAGTGCAAATTGAATTTCATCTTCTGGCAAATGGAATTGTATATAACAACTGACCTTCAGTCCTTGCTCAATTAAGTAGTCTTTTATTTCATTGCTTTTTAAGCCAACGAAGATAAGGTCAAGTAGATCATTGTCTTTAGCAAATTGCGCAAACTTCTCTTTTCCGATTGCTTCTACGCTGGTTTCATATGCAAGTAAAATGAACTGTGCTGTAGGGTTTTCTTGTTTGATTTCGCTAATCACCTTCATGTACTGCTCGTAATCCGGGCAACTTTCTAAGGCTTTAAGCATACGACCTTTGATAAGATCATTTTCTAGATAAGGGTTATAGTCTGGAAAGTCGACTTCGATAACATCACAGCCTGATTTTATATAATGATTTGCGAGCGCCTTGCTCTGTTCTAGTGATGGGTATCCATTTGATAAGTAGCCAATTAGTTTCATTTTGTATTCCTAAATTTTGTTTTTTGTTGTTCAGCGCTAATAGGGTGTAGAGTGGCTGATTCGTGATCAGCCAAGATTCATACGTATTTATGTGACTATTCAAATGCCGCCATAAAGAGATGCTTGAATTGCTCAACGCTTGGAATGACAGGGTTTGTTTTAGTACAACCATCGTTGAGAGCCATTAGTGCCATTTCATCAAGGGCTTCTACGAATAGATCACGGTCGCTAATCACTTGGGATAGTTTGCTTGGAATGTTGAGCTGTTTATTGAGGTTCGCTACCAGCTCTACCATATTGGTGCAACCAAGCTCTTGAGCGAGGACGTTATATGCTGTTTCGGCTTCTGGGTTTTGCGAATTAAATTTCACGATGTAGGGCAATAAAATGGCATCAGCAAGGCCATGGGCAATACCAAAATAGCTACCCAGTGTATGAGCCATTGAGTGGACGATGCCCAGAGAGACGTTGGTAAATGCCATGCCAGCAACCATGGAAGCATTAAGCATTTTTTCACGATATTCGAGATTTTGACCGTCTTGGTAGGCTTTTGGTAAATATTCATAGATATCTTTAATCGCTTGGCGCGCTAAAATATCACTGATGTAATTGGCGCGGTTTGATACGAGTGCTTCTAAGCTATGTGTCATCGCATCAAGCCCGGTTTCAGCGGTGATGGCTGGTGGCATTGAGCGGGTAACTAGCGGATCACAAATGGCGATATCAGGCATCATTTCCATATCACCGATGCCATATTTGATATGAGTGGTTTCATCGGTGATTACGATAGAGCGAGAGACCTCACTAGCCGTTCCTGCCGTTGACGGAATACAAAGTAACTCGGCTTTATTACGTAATGTAGGGACTTTTTGGGGCGGTAGTATATCGTCCAAAGTATTCATATGTTCGTGCTCGTAATACACCCACATACCTTTAGCTGCATCCATAGCTGAACCTCCTCCAAGAGCGACGATTAAATCAGGCTGGAACTGGCGCATTTTTAATGCACCCGAATAAACCGTTTTGAAAGAAGGATCAGGTTCTACACCGTTTATGTAGTCGATTTCCATGTTAGCTTTTTGTAGATACTCAGCCACGGTTTGCAGCATGCCTGATTTTTCCATGCTTGTTCCGCCGGTCACAATGATGGCTTTTTTGTGTGGCAGAGTCGTTAAGTGCTCTAAACAACCTTGGCCAAATAGTAGTTGTCGGCCTGCAAGTTTCATTGGTCTCATCATTACAGCATCGCTCCTTTTTTCGCGTTTACTACTTGTAGCGCTTTGTCTAGGTTGATTGGGTTAGTGATCACACCATCTTGTTTTAATCCACTGCCGATGATGGCGCCATCTGCGATGTTTAATTGTTCTGCGATATTGAGGTTAGTTGCACCAGAGCCAACAATGACGGGAATGTTAACAACACTCTTGGCTCGTTGGATGAGCTCCATCGGAGTTTCAGAACCTGTGTGTGTGCCAGTAACAATAATGGCATCTGCACCACATGCTTGTGCGGTAATCGCAGATTGTTCAATTGGTATATCTTTGATTAACATATTGGTGTATTTGACTTGGATGTCAGCCAAGATCTTAATATGTTCAGCTTGTAGAGCTTTGCGATAGTACATACAGTCACGCGCGACGGGATTCATCACGCCGCCATAAAATTCAACCGTGTCAACAAATACCGGGATACGAACAAAATCACCGCCGATGATTTTGGCAAGTGCAATTGAAGTCTCGTAATCGTTAAAAGCGGCATCAATACCAATCGGTAAATCCACTTCATGGCTGATGATGCCCGCAATGGCGCTTAATGCAGTGATCTGTGCAATGTTGAGCTTTTCACCAAATGGTGTATCACCCATATTCTCGATCATGATCCCGTCCACTCCAGCTTCTTTTAGAGCCTTTGCATCTTGGAGAGCTTGTTCGATGATCTGTTTACAATCACCACTAAAATTTGGCGTGCTTGGCAACGGAAGGCAGTGCACCATACCTAGAATAAAACGACCATTGTTTTTAATAATATTCATGATGATCCCCCTTATTGTTTGCTTTGGTGAAATTGGTAAATACCTTCGAGTGTGACACGGCAAAGTAGGTCTTCACTTTGAGTGCGAATTTCCCCTTCTAGGACTTGTTTGAGGTTTTCGAGTACTGTCACCATAGTGACGACACATGTTTTCACATTCATTAATCGACCGACTGTGAGCATGCAAGATGACTCCATATCGATACAGCTGATGTTATATTTCTTTAAATCTTCGAAGGTTTGGTGAATGTTAGTGCCCATCTGTTTGGATAAGCGGCTTTCACGCATTTGGGAATAAAAACCATCCATAGTGCAGTTAATACCGTTGTCATATTGACTACCCAGCATGGTTGTTGCTTTGTTCATCGCTTGAATAAGCTCAAAGTCTGCAACAGCAGGATAGGTGCTTGGTACATAAGTTTCGGATGTGCTCTCTTCTCGCATCGCACCAATAGGGATGATGAATTTTCCAAGTAGGTCATCGTTGAGTGACATCGTGGTGCCCATTCGTACCGCGACTTCCATACCACATTCGTACATTTCCTCCATTGCTATTGCTGCCGATGGGGCTCCGATGCCGGTTGATGTGACTGTTACAGGCACGCCTTTATAAGTACCTGTATAAGTGTTGTATTCTCGAGCAAAGGCGATTTGCACCGGGTTATCTAAGTACTCTTTGATGACTTCAATACGCCATGGGTCACCAGAAAAAATGACATACTTTGCGACCTGATCTGAAGATGCCTTCATATATAAGCTAGACATAGCGTTATTCCTTAATAAAATGCTTCTTTTAGAGCTTCTGAAAATTGTTCTAGATTGGGTGAATTTGTCGTACAGCCTTGAGCTTGAATCGTAAATGAGGATAAAAGAGCCCCCATTTGCGCACACATAAATGTCTCTTTTTTATGGAGAAGACCGTAAATAAATCCAGACATAAACGCATCACCGGAACCTGTGGTATCAACCACTTCGGTACGGATGGCTGGAACATGAACAAACTCTCGTTGTTGTTTGGTTGAAAATTGGCAACCATATCGACCTTGAGTTACGACGATTATCTGAGCACGACCTGTCTCGTAGAGATCATTAATCGATGAGAGTTTTAAATACTTCTCTATAAAGCCTTGCTCCATGCGGTTCATGAAAATTACAGCTGAACTGTTTAATGCTTCGGTCAATAATTCTGGTGGAAATGAGTTTTGATCGCCGCGCATACCAAAAATTATTGGCACGTTATGCTGTTTACAAGCTTGCAAAAACTCCATATTTTCATCTGGATCGCCGACAGTAATCACGCCAAACGAAGCGTGGTCGAAATACTCGTCTTTGATTGGTTGGTAGTACTTTGAATGTTGCGCACCGGTGTAAAAAATGGTGGTGTGTTCACAACAATCGTCTTCAAATAGGAAGCAAAATGGAGTGACATCATTTTTGATTTCAGAGACATAATCGAGATGAACGCCTCCATTTGCTAGGTATTGCTTATAACCTGTACACTCAAAATCATGACCGACTCTCATTACGGGATAAGCATCCACCCCTAGTTTGGCTAAGTTGTAGGCGATATTGGGTGAGCAGCCACCAAATGACGAAATCCAGTTGTTATCATTCAAGATAAGGGATGTTTCGCCGACTTTCGGTGCATTTGATAACTGGAAGATTCGATCCAAGCTGGCATAGCCACATGTTACTACTTTCATACTTCTGACCTCGTATAGCGAACTTCAACATCCTTTTCTGGAATAATGATTTCGCTAATGCTGTGCTTATCCTCTTTAAAGAAGAGCAAAAAGATGACAAAGATGATGGCAATGAAGATGGCACCAAACGTCCACATTCCTGCCCAGTTGAAGGTTAGGCCGTTAACAGGCTCTGAATAAGTAAACATTTTTTCCATCAGCGCACCGCCAATGTTGTAGCCGAGTAGCTGTCCTATGCCATTGCACGCTAAAACCAATAAGCCTTGAGCTGAGGTTCTTATTTTCTTATGTGCTTTCTTATCGACGTAGATAAAGCCGGTAACAAAGAACAAGTCGTAGCTAATCCCGTGCAGTAATATTCCTGCGAAGAGTAACGAGGTCATATACCAGTACTCAGCGTTAGCGAAGGCGAAGAAACCATAGCGAAGCGCTGCGGTGAAAAGTCCCGCTAAAAGCACTTTACGAATACCAAAGCGTTTAATGAAAAAAGGTAGGGCAAGCATGAAGAAGATTTCAGAGAATTGGCCCAATGACATCCACCCTGTTGCGTTATCGAGCCCAACTTCGGTGAGATAGCCGTTAGCAAAGGTGTAGTAGAACGAGATTGGTACACTGAACATAAAGGAAACAAAGAAGAAAACCAGAAAGCTGCGGTCCTTTAGTAGTACCAGAGCATCAAGACCAAATAGTTCTTTTAAGCTCGCGGATGCTTTTTTCGAAGGTGGTGTGCTTGGTAATAGCAGCGCGAAGACACCAAGACATAATGAACCAAGAGCAGAGACTAAAAGCGGGATATTGGAAGACGAAATGTCACCATAGCCCAGCCAAGTCGGGACAAATCCACAGATCACACCGGAGAAAATCCAACCAATGGTGCCAAGTACTCGAATGCGAGGAAAGTCTCTTTCTACATTGTCTACGTTAGAAAATGTAATGCTGTTTGCTAGTGCGATGGTCGGCATGTAAGTCATCGCATAAAGCATTAAAAAGATGAAGAATCCGCTAAATTCCGTTTGTTGAGCGGCGATGAACATAAACGCTGCACCAGCAAACATAAGAACGGATAAAACTTTTTGTGCGGAGAAAAAGCGATCGGCAATCGCTCCTACAAAGAGTGGGGAAATGAGTGAAGCAATTGCAGTACAAGCATATGACCACGCTATTTGACTGGGAGTAAATCCGTTAGAACTCAAGAATTGCCACAATGGCACAAACCAAGCCCCAAAGATAAACGACTCCATAAACATCATGGTTGAAAGTTTCATTTTAACGCTGAACATTTTTAAACTCCTTTTAACCAAACTCTGAGCAATAAATTACCAGTAGTAATACCAATTTAATGCCAGTTAGATCTCAGTTTTATTTTTGTGTTTAAAAATTACTCAAAAGGTTGAGCTAAGCCATAAAAAGATAATTTCTTCTTGTAGGGGGATTTACGATGTTTTAGAGGGGGTTTTAGTTTATCCGCCTAAATTTATAGCCATGGAGTGGATATGAGTAGGATGAGATAAGAAGAGGTAGGGCAATGAGCGGCGTAAATTAATAGGATTGGATATATTTGTGGTATTCAAATGGTTTTATCAAATTTGAAGAAGTAATTGCAATTTTAAAAGGGGAATGTGTTCCCCTCTTCGATAATTAGCCTCACATCAGCATGGGTGAAGTTGGGGGAATCAGTATTGGCTCCACTTTAATACCTGCCAATTTGGTTGGTTGGCATGCTCGCGCAAACGTGGGCAAGGATTGACTAGATAGGTGAAATCGGCGTACTGACACAATGGCAGGTCATTAATCGAATCACTATAGAAGTGAATCGGAGAAAATCGCTGCGGTTGGGCGAGTCGCCATGCTTCTAGGCGAGTGACTTTACCTTCACGATAGCTTGGTACGCCGAGAATATCACTGCTGTAACAGCCGTTATTTTGGAAAAGATCAATGCCTAATGCATGGGGAATCCCGATCCGCTTTACGACGGCTTCGACCAAAAAAGTGACGCTGGCAGAGATCACCAACATATCGCAGCCATCATGGGCGAGTTGCTCGATAAGTTGTGTTGCTTGTGGGTATAGCCTAGGTAGAATGTCGCGAACAACACACTCGTCGGCGAGCTCGTTAACCTGTTCAATAGGTATATCAGCCAGTGGTGCCATGGAAAACTGCAGGTAGTCTTCCATATCCATTTCACCAGCGGCGTAGAGTGCCATTAAACGACGATCTTCACTCAGAAAATCCGGCTGTGTTGCGATGCCTTTTTCCACTAAGAACGCATTCCAAATCATGGCGCAATCACCATCGATGAGTGTGTCGTCCATATCAAATACATAGAGGGGTTTCGACATCGTTATGCTCTCACTGGCTGAATTTCGTTGAGGTTAAATAGTAGTTCAAGTTGGCTGCCGTTGGCGAGCAGCCGCTCTGATGAACGGTTTAATAAATCGACGGTTAATTCACACTGGTCAACGTCTACTTGATAGCGGATTACATTACCAAGTAGCTGATGATTTTTAATCGTGGCGGTTTGAGGAGCAGAAATATGGCTGCCATAGTGGCGACCTTGCTCTTTGACGTAAATAGACTCTGGGCGAATGGCCACTTTCCATCCAGTATCGATATTAAATAGTCGTTTGGCGTTATGCGCTTCCACGAGATTGTAATGGCCCATAAAGCCAGCAACGAACTCATTAGCTGGTTGAGTATAAATCTCCTCAGGTGTACCAGCTTGAACGATCTCACCTTTATTCATTAAGAAGATTCGGTCTGACATGATCATCGCTTCTTCCTGATCATGGGTGACAAAAATGGTGGTCAAATTCATCTCTTTTTGAATGTCGCGGATCTGTTGACGTAAGTGCTTACGTATCTTGGCATCAAGGGCAGATAAAGGCTCATCCAACAAAAGGATGCGAGGTTTAACCACTAAGGCGCGCGCGAGTGCGACGCGCTGTCGTTGCCCACCAGAAAGTTCGTGCGGGTATTGTTTTTCTTTGCCCTTTAGATCAACAAGCTCAATGACTTTCGCCACTTCACGCTGGATCTCATCATTAGACAGTTTCTTCATTTTCAGACCAAAGGCGATGTTGCCTTCGACGGTCATGTTGGGAAACAGAGCATAAGATTGAAATACCATGCCAATACCACGTTGTTGTGGTGTTTGATGGGTGATCTCTTCACCGTTGACCCAAATTTCACCGCCATCGACAGGATTTAGCCCAGCAAGGCTGCGTAGTAGGGTGGATTTACCACAGCCACTGGGGCCGAGTAAGGTAATGAATTCGCCTTGTTCGATAGTAAATTGAATGTTTTCGAACACGGTATTGTCACCAAAGCGTTTGGTCAGGTTGTTTGCGGTTACGTAGCTCATTATTTAGCTCCTTGGCTGAAACGGCTTGCTAGCCAAGTTAGTAAAAATATAAATAGGAAGTAGGTCATGACCAGTGCCGAGGTAAAGTGGCCACTGGTTTGACGCATATTAAATAAGTAGATTTGTAGCGTTTCATAACGCGTGCCCACCAGAATATTGGCAAACACGAACTCGCCTAATAGGAATGAGAAAGAGAGAAACAGTGACGCCATTAACCCTTTCTTTAAGTTAGGCAGAATAATTAATAAGAAAGCTTTACTGGTGCTTGCGCCAAGTAGGTGAGCGGCATCCATCAAATCATGCAAATGGATCGCTTCAAAACTGTTGGCTAAAGCACGGTACATAAAAGGTAAGGCGATGGTGAAATAAGTGCCGATTAAGATCCAAGGCGTACCAATTAAAGTGATTTCACTGTCGGCATAAAGCTGCAATAGACCAACCGATGAGACCACTGGCGGCACAGCAAACGGCAGCAATATAAGGATGTTCATTACCTTGTCGAGTTTTGGAAAGTAATAGAACACCACAAAAATTGCCGGCAACACCAGCACCACACTCAAGGCGAGTGATGCAATGCAGATGAACAATGAACGGCCAAAAGCGTGTAAAAAACGCGGGTCGGTAAGTAGCTTAATATACCAATCTAAACTAAAACCATCAGGCAAAATGGTGGCGCCCCAACTCGAAGAAAGCGAATAAATGAGGGTTGCAAGAATGGGCACCAACATGATGCCAACGATGGAATACACCACGGTTTGATGAAAACGAAGGTTAACGTTTTGCATGAGACTTCTTCCCTGCGTAACTCTTTGAGATGAGCCATTGGTTGATGACGGTAATAAAGGCCAGCATAGCCATCAGCACCACAGAAATAGCAGCGGCTAAGTTAGGCTCAAGGAATAGATCACCCGAGACAAGACTGGCAATGCGAATCGTAATCACGTTGTAGTTGCCAGAGGTGAGTGCATAGACACTGGCATAGGCACCAATGGCATTGGCGATCAAAATAATGAAGGTGCCAAGCAGCGCTGGTGAAAGCACGGGTAAAGCGATTTTGCTCCAGTATTGCCACGTTTTAGCCCCTAACAGTGAGGCCGCCGCTTGCCAGTCATCGCTCAATGCATCAAAAGCAGGGTAGAGCAATAAAACCGCCAGTGGGATTTGGAAATAGACGTAAATGATCAGCAATCCCCATTGACCATAAAGGTCGAAATTACCCAATAAGCCATGCTGTTTTAGCAGTAAAGTAATCGCTCCATTGGTGCCTAAAATAATGATAAAAGCGAATGCCAAAGGAACACCGGAAAAGTTACTGCTCATATTGGTAAAGGCGATCACCCCATCGCGAATTTTGCTATCGACACAGCGTAGGGATGCAACCAATAAAGTTGCGATCACTAAGCCGAATAGGCTCGACCATACGGCGAGCCAAAGACTGTTGCCAAACGCTTGCAGCATAAAGGCAGAATCAAGCACCTCGATGTAGTTCTCTAACGAAAACGCCTCTTCATAAATAAAGCTATTGATGAAAACCCACGCCATTGGAGCGAGCTGAAACAGGTAGAAGAACAAAGCAAAGGGGACGAGCCACAGAACGGGTTTGAAGCCTTTCAATCGATTGAGTGCTGAATGTGACCTAGATTGATAGGCGGTACTTGATTGTGAAATGACAGTGGTACTCATAACGCCAGCAACTCCGGAGTGTAGGGTTTGTCGTGGTCGAGATTAAGTAGTTGGCAAATCAAGCCGCAAATCTCGGTTTGTTTCACGTCGATTCGTTTTTGAGTATCAGCGCTGTGATGCGAAAACTGGTTGCCGATGACAAACATCGGTACTTCGCGCTCTTCAGGCAAAATGCCACCATGGGATAAATCGTTGTTCATGCCATGATCACTGGTGACGATCACTTGATAATCAGCAGCTAACCAGCCATCGATATAGTGAGACAAAATGATGTCTGCGTGACGCGCACTGTTGCGATACTGACGCGAATCCACGCCATATTTGTGGCCCAAATCATCAATGTTCATTGGGTGAACCAACAAAAAATCAGGCTGGTGGGTTAGGCGTAAATGCTCGGCATCCAAAAAGAGTGCTTCATCAGGGTAATGATCCCAATGATAGAAGCAGCCATGTTGAATATTGAGTGCTTTGTTGTTGGTAAAGCGGTCACGTACGGCTTGGTAAGGCGCTTGGTTATAAAGTTCACTGACCCAATGGTAGGCGGCTGCCGCGGTGACTTTGCCTTGTGCGGTAGCAAGACTAAAAATCGATTGCTGATGCGATAAACGGACAATGTCATTATTGACGATACCGCTGTCGACCGGGCGCACGCCCGTTAGAATGCATTCGTATAAAGGTCGCGACATCGACGGTAATTCACACTGGATGGAATAAAGTGTCGCACGTTGTTGTTCTAGTAGACCATTGAGGTAGCCCATGCAATCACGGGCTACCGGGTAGTTGAGGCCATCTAGAACAATAAGGATTACCTTGTTGCTCATTACAGTTTCTCTATGAGTTCTAAAATAGGAGTTTTAGACATTGATTACTATTGTTGGTGAATCAACACACTCTCTTGCCATTGACGCGGCAGTTTGCGCGATGATTTTTCCCATGCAGAGAAATCACTAACCGGGTGAACATTGCTGTACTGGTCATTGGCCAGCAGCTTGTCTTGAATTGCTTTTGGCAGGGTAATGCTGGTACGAATAGGGCGTGCGTAACCGTCAGCGAGGTTGATTTGGCCTTGATCGCTGAAGATATATTCGCGAGTAAGTTTGGCTGCGTTAGGGTTCTTAGCGTATTTATTGATGATGGTGGTATAGCCTGAAATGACCGAACCATCTTGTGGAATCGTAACGGTAAAGCGTTCACGGTCAATTTTGTCGCGGTAATTTAGTGCGTTGAAATCCCACATAATGGCCACTTCAACTTCGCCTTTTTCAAGTGTAGCCATGTTTGGATCGGTAAATGACAAACGGCCCTGTTTGGCGAGCTCGGCAAAGAATTTGATCGCGGGCTTCAAGTTGGATTCGTCGCCACCGTTGGCAAAGGCCGCGGCGAGAATGGCATTATTGGCTTGAGCAGCAACACCGACATCACCAACGGTTACCTTGTAATCACCCGTTAATAGGTCGCTCCAGTTTTTCGGTGGGTTATCGACCAATGTATTGTTGGCAATAAATGAAATTGTCCCGGTATACGCCAGTGCCCAATGGCCGTCTTTGTCTTTAGCCCAGTCAGGAATATCATTCCATGTAGTGGGTTTGTAAGGTTGAGTGACCCCTTTTTTGACCGCAACGCGAGCAAAGGCAAAACCGATGTCACCGATATCCGCCGTAGCATTTTTCTTCTCTGCTTCAAATTTGGCGATTTCCTGCGCTGAACTCATATCGGTATCTTGGTGTTTTAAACCGTAGTTCGCATTGATATCTGCCCATGTTCCTTGCCAGTTAGCCCAACTATCAGGCATGCCGACGCTGTAAACCGCCCCTTCTTTTTGCGCCGCTTTTACCAGTACTTCTAAATTGGCATCATCCGTTGATGTCGCGAGAGCCGGTACAGAGAGTGTCGCCGCAGCCAGAGTGGCAGATACAAAAGTGGAACGACTTAACAAAGTTTTCATAGTCTCTATCCTCTTGGACTAGGTCAGTAAGTTCGTTTTGTATGCTAGGGGCGTAATGTGACGGTTTGGCGCAACTTATTTGACAGTTTTGATGTTTTTCGATGGCAGTTATATTTCACTTTGAGTGAGGTTAGTGATGACAACTCTGTTTTCAATCAGCCTGTTAGCTGTCATATTTTTGTGACAAACCCACTTTATGTTGTGTAGCCATCATTGATGGAGAAGATCAGCAAGGTAATGCATTCACAAACACAACTAGGCAAAATTAAAACCAGCTTGAGTGACCAAATACATTCAGGATTGATGGTGAAAGGGCAAAAGTTGCCATCTGAAAGGGCATTGAGCGGTTTGTATTCAACCACTCGCATTACGATAAAAGATGCGCTGGTGGCTTTGGAAACAGAAGGGCTGATTTATCGCGAAGAGCGACGAGGTTGGTACGTCTCTCCGCCAAGAATTTGTTATAACCCACTTTCGCGAACGCACTTTCATCAGATGATCCGTGATCAACAACGAATCGCGGCAACTAAGGTGATCAATGCCCGCAAAGAAAGCGTGCAAGGGGAGTATGCTCAGGCTCTCAAGCTACCCGAAATGACGTCAGTGTATGTGATTGAGAGGTTGCGATATATTGATGGAAGGGCGGTGTTATTCGTCGAAAATGTGCTCAAAAGTGCATTGTTTGCAGACATATTAGATGAAAATCTGTCAACGTCGCTGACGCAGCTTTATCGCAATAAATATGGTTATGAAACCAAACGATCCCATTTTGATGTCATATCAACCTCGGCGCCACGCCATGTCGCCAAAGCGCTCAATCTTGCTGAAGGGCAATCGGTGCTGAAGATATGTCGCATTAACTACAAACAAGATGGTCAGTTGATGGATGGTGAATTTGAATATTGGCGACCTGATGCGGTGTTAATTCAAATTGATAGTGAAGCGATGAGTTAATGCTAAACCATTGATAGCACGCTATAGATATGAGATTACTGATACGCCGCCATTGTTCTCGCTTCACGTAGGCTCTACAGCAATGAGTTTTTTCCTTTTAACGCCTTTAACCTAAAGACATCGTCAGCAAACTTGCTTACACTTAGGGGCTAACTAAAAGATAGGTGAAAACATGAAAATTTGTGCTGTTGAGCTACGTAGCAACGAAGCGATTATCTGCTTGTTAAGTAAAAGTAATAGCATGATGGACATCCCTGATTGTCGAACTCAAAAGTTCATTATCAAGGATTCTTTGGATAACAAAGAGATGCGTGACTTCCAATTCGCATTCAAAAAACTGCTTGATGATTACCAAGTAGATCGTGTGGTTATCCGTACTCGCGAAACTCGCGGTAAATTTGCCGGTAGCGCAATCGGCTTTAAGCTAGAGTCTGCGATCCAGCTTATCGACGGCCTTGACGTTCAATTTATGAGCTCAGTTGATATCAAGCAAGCACTTAAACGCACTGCGCCAATGGTCGATTTCCGTGATACGGGTCTACGTCAGTTCCAAGAAGCGGCGTTTATTACTGCTTACGCACACTTGAGCTAATCACTGCGATTTAGTACAACCTTTGCGTTAAAAAAGAAAACGAAGCCATTCGATCAAATCGAGGCTTCGTTTTTTATTGTCTGCAATATGCTAGATGATTGAGAAAAAAGAAGTAATGGCTGATTCTTGAGACTTTTCTATACTCCTTAAGGGTATGTGATATTTGCTCACTTTGAATATTGCGAATGAAAAAGGATGAGTATGGTGTGGTCAAAAACTGGATGGATTATGGTTACTTTGCCTGTGGTATGTCTCTCTTTCGCACAGGCTGAGGAGCGTCGCTTTTCGGCGCATAGAGATAATTACATATTGCCATTTTATCACGAGAGCAAGGTCAACCAGCGTCGTTATGAACCGCTCAATCCCAATGGGCATGCCGCGAAAGATACCTTCGTTCAATTTCAACTGAGTGTGAAATACAAACTACTGACGTGGGATGATCATGGTGTTTTTATTGGTTATACGCAGCGCTCAAACTGGGAAGCGTATGATGATTCAGCCTATTTTCGTGATGATCAGTACAACCCCGAGCTGTTCTACCGACTAAATCATGATGCTTGGCAACTGTCGGTTGGTTTTGAACATCAGTCAAATGGCGCGGGTGGTGATTATGAAGTGAGTTGGAATCGCGCTTATGTCGATGCGAAATGGCGGTTTGAACAGGGATTCTTGCGTATAAAGCCCTGGGTTGATATTGGTAATAACGACTATAACCCAGACATTGTTGATTTTTTGGGCTATGGCGAAGTGGAGTTAGGTTGGCAACCGTTAGATTCCCATGAAGTTAAACTGACCGTCGCCAATCTATTGACCAAAGATTGGCAGAACGGGGCTTACCGCGTGTCGTGGAGTTTTCCGCTCTATCAGGGCTTAAATGGTTATTTGAAGGCTGAAACGGGCTATGGTCTTACCATCTCCAATTACAATTTTGATGAGAGTGCATTAGGGGCGGGATTCGCTTTTAATTTCTAACAATACTCTCCCTTTCTGAAATGAAATTATCTGAGATAAAAATAGGAGCCCAAATGGACTCCTATTTTTATTTTCAACGTACAGCCTTTAATCCGTGGTCCATCTAGCTATCCATCTTGGGTTTGGGTTTAAACAGCGCCAGTAAGGGGATCAAACAGACATAGGAAAACAACAAGAAGCCGAAGGTATAAACAAACGCCATTAAGGTCGATTGTTGGTGCAGTAAGTTTTGAATCTGTGCCAAAAACGATGGGTCAGTAATCGTTGTCCCTTGAGCGTGGGCGGCTTGCTGTAGAGCTGGATTCATTGGTGATAATGAACCACCGAGCTCATTCCACTCTTTTTGTTGAATGCGAGAGAAGTAAGTATTTACTATCGAGATGCCAAATGAACCGCCGATAGTACGGCATAGGTTAAAGATCACCGCACCGCCTATCGTATCTTTGGGAGCCAAAGTGGCGTAAGCCAGTTGGCTTAATGGCGCAAAGACTAGCCCCATGCCTGCACCTTGGATGATGCTTGGCAGCAAGATCCAGTAGATGTTGATCTCGAGCGAGTATAACGTCATCAAATAGGTGCCTATCGCATTGAGTGATAAGCCGATGACAATCAATAAGCGCGCGTCAATTCTGTCCATATAACGGGCGAGAGCCAGCAATACAATGGCGGAGGTTAAGCCGCGGGGCGCCATCATGAAGCCCGTGGTTTCAACGGGATAGTTGAGCAGTTGCTCCAGCATCATCGGTTGCAGCTGAGTAATACCAAACATGCCCATCGAAAACCCAGCCATCACGATGCACGACATGGCCAAGTTACGGTCACGCAATAGCCATACCGGCGCGATATCCCCTTTGGTGATTAGCGAGCGGCTAACAAAGAATATGATAGCGAAGGCGCTAATAATGGCGGCAAGCAGTATCTCGTTAGATTGGAACCAAGACTCTTCATTACCTCGGTCTAGGACCATTTGCAGCAAACCGATACCAATGGTCATGGCAATGACGAGAGGCCAGTCAATTTTACTGTCGCCACGCCCATCCAGTTTTACGAAGAAGTACAGCAGCGAGAGGCAAATAGCACCAATTGGCATATTGACGTAAAAAATCCAACGCCAATCCATATTTTCGGTAATGATGCCGCCCAGAGTTGGGCCAAGGATTGGGCCAAGTAAAACCCCAACACTGAACAGTGCCATCGCCTTACCACGTTGATTTTTTGGATAAATCTGCACCATGATCGATTGTGATAGCGGGATCACTGAAGCGCCAAAAGCGCCCTGCATAATACGGAAAGTAACCATCTCGGCGATGCTATCGGCTTGGCCACATAACGCTGACGTAATGATAAAGCCACCGACTGAAATTAATAATAAACGACGTATACCGAACTTCAGCGCCAGAAAACTGGCCAGTGGAATAAAGATCGCTTCCGCCATCGAGTAAGAGGTCAGGACCCAAGTGACTTGATCTGAGGTTACGCCAAGTGCGCCCATCATATGCGGTAGGGCAACGTTGGCGATCGTCATGTCCAGCAGTACCATAATGGCGGACAGCATCACCGCCAAGGTGACTAGCTTACGAGTGCCTTCACTCATTACATTGGCTTCTTCATCCTCTGAAGAAGCGGTGTGGGCTAGTTCCGCCATACTATTGCTCTTGTTGGCTTGTTTGAGTGTGTACGGTATCGATGGTTACATCTGCACTCGCCCCTACGCGCAATGGAAAATCTGGATGCTCCGTTTCATTGGTTAGGTGAATCAAGATCGGGAAGCGCTGTGGAATTTTTACCCAGTTACCGGTGGCATTTTCTGGTGGTAGTAGTGAGAAGGCTGAACCGCTGGCTGGTGAAATAGCTTTTACAGTACCGTGGTATTTTGCGTCAGGGTAGAGATCGAGTTCAATCGTCGCTGGCATATCAGTCGTAATACGCTCTAGCTGAGTCTCTTTGAAATTAGCTTGAACCCAGAAAGTATTGTCTTCAATTAAAGGAACCAAAGCTTGGCCAGGCGAGACAACACTGCCTGCATGGGCGCTTAACTTGCCCAAATGACCACTTTTTGGAGCAAAGATATTGGTGTACGAAAGAGAAAGCGTTGCTTGGCTTAATGCGGCAGCGGCTTTTTTGACCTCAGGAGCGGCTGTGCCCTGTGCGCCTTGCGCCTTCACCAGTTGTGACATACTGGCACGAGCGGCAATCACATTCTCTTCTGCACTTGAAAGCTTGGCTTTAGCATCATCGAGTTGTTGCGCTGGAAGCAATTGTTTTTTGACTAGGTTATCGATGCGTCGGTAGGTTGACTGAGCATCGGCGAGTAGGGCAACAGTGCTTTTGACATTGGCACTCGCTGCAAGAATCGCATCATCAGTAGCGGCATTACTTTGAATCGCCATTTCGTAAGCGGCACGCGCTTCATCTAGCTTAGCTTGAAAGGGCGCAGGATCGATTTGGTAAAGCAAATCCCCTTGACTAACTTTTTGGTAATTTGAAACATTCACATTAAGCACTTTGCCGCTAACTTGAGGCGCAACGTAAATGATATTGGCGTGAACATAAGCATCATCGGTACTTGGATAGTTTTTCTGATGCTCGACATAAAAATAGGCCACGGCAGCAAGAAGCGCAGCACCAATGAGGGTGATAATAAGGTTGCGGATGAAATGGGACGGTGCAGTATTTTCACTCATTATTTTAAACCAACTAAGTTAGTTGCCCTGTTCGGGGCGTTTGAGAATCACGCAGAAGTGCGCAGTTACAATTACTTACACAAATACTAGACCTAGTTCTCAAACCTAACAACGACTTGAGGAAAAAAATCATCAATACACTGGTGCATTTGCTTTACAGGTGTAAAGCAAATGATGAGTATCGCTTCGCTAGTTATAGCGTGGGGTGATATGACTGACGTGGCTTTGGTTTATAGAGTGTGTCCAGAGGTTATAGAGTTTGTCAGCCGACCTGATGGAAACCGCTCGATAATATAAATGGTGAGAATTTGATCATGACATAATCATGATTTTGAAGGGTAAAAGAGTGTAAAGCGCCAATTTTGTTATTGCTAATTGTATTATTTATCGTTATTTTCGCGATAAATCTAAACTTCCTTCTGGCGAGACACAGTGGTGTTAAGTAAAAAACTAACCACAATCTGCTTACTGATAATGACTCTAATGGTAGCCATACTATTGAGCTTTTCTGTGCGCGCTGATGTTTCTCCTGTGCCGTTTCCCATTGATAATATTGATGTTCAAACGAGTGAATCTGGTTATCTTAGTGATGATCTGTTCGCGGTTTTCTTAGCGGATGAAATCGGATGTTGCGATCCCGGCGGAAGCTGTAGAGATAAGCAATGCTGCTCGCATGCCCCTACCTGCGGTAGTTGTTTGGTTGGTAATTTATTCTCTTCTTATGCCGCTCCTTATCGCTCACTTGTTGACGTTCCTCGGATAAATTTCTATTTAAGCGCTGATCTGCACTCTCTTTATCGTCCTCCGATAGCGTAATTCCAATCTCGTAGCATTTCGCTACTGCTTCTTTTTTGCACGAATTAACCGTGCGTATTTGCCATGCATGTAAATAAGCCGACTTATTTGCATCGCTTAGTGATTGGAATTAATACAATGAATTTTACATTGATCGCTCAAGTGTTGTGCGCACAAGCACAGCCTTCATACGTTGCTTGCTTTGACGCTACTGCTGTTTTATTGGTTACAGGGGAACGTGATGATGCTTAAACGTTTACCTATGCTGTTGTTCATTTCTGTATGTTTAATTTGGGGAACGACTTGGCTTGCGATGGAAGTCGCAGTGAAAACCATTCCGCCAATATTCGCGACTGGGCTCCGTTTTGCCATTGCCGCACCATTATTGATCCTGTTAGCCAAATGCTTTAACCAGCCATTATTGTTCCCTAAAGAAAAAAGGGCCTGGATGGCGGTTGTAGCGATTTTTTATTTCGCGGTGCCGTTTACCTTGATGATTTTTGGCGAGCAGTATATCTCTTCAGGATTAGCATCAATTATCTTCGCCAATATGCCGATTGCCGTGATGATCACATCTGGTCTATTTCTTGGTCTTAGGCTGCGTAAAGTACAAATCATGGGGTTGTTGATTGCAGTGAGTAGCCTCATCTTAATTTTGATCAATGAGATGAGTTTAGGTGGCAGTGATTATTTGCTGGGCTTTTTGGCCTTAGGTGGTGCTGTGGCCGCTCATGCGGTGATGTATGTGTTGGTTGAGAAATACTGCAAAGGGATTGCCGTGTTGACTTACAATGCTTTACCGAGTTTTGTCGCATCCATCTGTCTCTTTGCGACGTCATTGGTTGTAGAACAACCGGATATTACGGCGTTTTCTTCAGACTCTTTGGCAGCAGTGCTCTATCTTGGCTTGTTTGCAAGTGTCGGCGGGATTGTCGCTTATTTCAAATTGGGGCAAGTTTCGACCCCTTTTACCGCGTCAATTTGTTTCCTCTTTTTCCCTTTGATTGCATTGAGTTTATCGACTTGGTTTGCGGGTAACGCCATTTCAATGTTCTCTATGGCGCTGATGTTGCCTCTACTCGGTGGTATTTTTGTCACCAAAGTTGAGCCATCATCGTGGAAAAAGTGGAATGTGGTGCGGCATACATTGATTCGCACAACGCATTGATAGAGGGATAATCGAAATCGCAAGACGCTTAACACGTCTTGCGATTTTATTGTCATTGCCACGATCATTACGATAAGTGGGGGAAACTAGTTTTGTCTCAAGCCCATGCGGCACAGCTGACGAAAGTCTTTTGGACTCACATCGGTATGACGTTTGAAAAATTTGGTCATATTGGTGGCTTCGTTAAATCCCAGTTGCTCGGCGATATCTGCGATGGAATATTGACTAAAGGCCAGTTGACGTTTGGCTTCAATTAACACACGTTCGTCCAGCAGTTCCTTCGCACTAATTCCGGCATTATCCTTAGCCAATTTATCAAGTTGTTTGACGCTTTTACCCATCGCAAGGGCAATCTCAGCCACGGAAGGGCGTTGACGAAAGTGCTCATCGATATAGTGTTTTAATCGGTAGAAATCACTCGCACCCAGCTGCACCTGTTTGGCATTAGCCTTATAGATAGGCACGATGGTTTTTAGCAATACGCTACGTAGTAAGCTGCGGATGATTTCTGCGCGAAATTCAGAATCAGAATAAAACTCCTGCACCATGACTCGAAACAAAGCGTCAATATCATCAGTGATATTGTGGATGCAATTGACCTGTACTAAAGCTGCAATGATCGAATCAAAATAAGGGTCATGGCCGCTTTCAGCTAAAAAGGTACAATTAAACGGCATCACAAAGCCATCGACAGTACGATTTTTGGCAAAGGCATGGATCTGGTTTTTGCCTAATGTCAATAATGTGCCTGCTCGTACTTGATGAAATTGATGGTCTATATAGTGCTGACCTTCGCCTTCGGTAATATAGATTAGAGCACTAAAATTGAGTCGATGATGACGTGATACCTCTTCAATGCCGCGTTCAGCATAAAGCTGTGAGATACGAAAAAGATAAGGGTTGGTTAAATCAGACTCGGAGCGCATGCGCTCAAGTGGAATACATTTACTGTTCATAGTTAGCGAAAAAGGAGCTTACACAAGGTGAAGCTCCAATCTTATTATTACGTTTATTTTGTTTATCGCATGGCTAGCCAATCAATATGGCTAATAGCTTTCTTGCGCCATATCTTCGGCCATCTGCTGATAATCGATTTTGGCCTTACTCTCTACTACTACAGGTGCTTTTTCTGCCTGCTTGGTCACAGTATGCAGTAATTGCTGAGTCGTTTGCTCATTACTCAAACTGATGAAGCTAGTCGAAAGTTGCAAAATGATCACCACTGAAGCCAAACAGTAAAATGCCATAGAGATATGTTGTCTCATTGTTATTCCTTCTCTTGTTTAGCGGTTTCGTTTTTAGCCCCAGCTCTTGGTTTTCTTGGCGCGGTTTGACGAGCTTTCTTACCTTTTTGGTTACGTACTTGCTTAAACCAGTTTTTGTTAAAGACCAAGAAATCAGTCATGGCGTTGATCGGGCAAAGACTTTGGCACCAAGGGCGACGAACGACCAAAGACGTTAAAATGATCATCACAGTCAATACAAATAGGTACATGCCACCAATCATGCCAAAGGCAATGCCAAATGGTTCGTAAACGAAAGCCGCTGGACTACGGAAATAGGCGCCCAAACACAATGTGATTAGCAACAATGCGCGTGGAAACCAAATAAAGAACTGGTGACGTACTGGTGATGACTTCGCATTTCCCACTTTAGCTAGGCATTGTTGTACTGCGCCAAATGGGCATAGGCTTTGGCAGTAGACATTACGGTTGTAGTAGAAGATGTAGACAATGCTAAGTACCAACAAAATAAATGGCGTGTAGTTGGCGACCCCAGAGATCCACGAACCATAAATCAAGCCACCCATGGTTGAAGCCGAGTAAAGTGATGCGGAGTGAAAGCCAAACAGTAGAGTGGATGCAGCCAATAAGGCAACATTCATTTTTACCTTATGTTCTGAGCGTGTGCGGTTTACCCACACGGCAATCGCAAAGAAGATCAGAGCCGCGGCATCTAACCACTTAAAATAGCTCCACGGCGAAGCTTGCTCAGATAAGCGGTAACCAAACATGGCTTGGCGGATGGGGTCGGCTGCTTGATCGAGTGCTTGTGTATAAGCATCAGACGTCAAGGTTGCGCCGGTAATCGCATCAACATTAAGCGAGGTTTTGATGTTTTTTCCCAATAGCGCTTCGGGTAGTTTTTCTTCCACCACTTTATCAAAGTAGGACGAGGTTTCCTTTGATGAGAGCAGGGAGATGGTTTCAACGGTACCTGAAGCGCTAAATACTGCGCCAATCGTCAGTTCGCCGCCATAGCCGATGCCAGAGCCAAAGCTGATCCATTTGGCATTATCTTCACCTTCTTCGCCAACTAACTTGTATAGATTCGGCGAGATTTCAATCCGTTGATCTAGCGATGAAGTAATGTGTTCAAAAAATTGCGTTTGAGAGTTATTCGGACGTAAGCCGCCTAAATACCAAGCAACAATCAGCAGTAAGATCGATAAGACGCTGAGGATCTTCTCGATGTTTTTATTTCGATTTGGAGTTTTTGGTTTTTTTATTGCCATACAGAAATAGACAAGCCACAAAATTTGATTCTGTGGCTTGCTCCTTAACATTGTACTAAATCATGATGGGTGAGATCAGTGTGTGGTTTTCGGTTTTAGAGCAATCAACACACGCAATAGAATTGCGCCGCCAATGATAAGCCCAGTACCTGCAAAGCCAAGGAAGTACCAGCCTGCGAAACCTTCGTTTTCACCCAGTAGAGTGAATGCTCCCGCGACAGTCAGGACGATAGATGCCCACCAACCGCCAACGAGTGCCCATTTCCACCAGTTCATACCGAGCTTAAATTGCTTCGCCCATTGATTTGCACCAGCAAACACTAAGACTTGTAGTGCACCAAACGCCATCCAAAATAGTGGATCAAGTACCGTTGATTGTGGAAACATTAGAAGCCCTCCCAGTTGCCGTCGTATTCCCAAGTTTTCTCAACCTTGAGGTAGTTCTCGCTGCGCATCCATTCTGGTGGTTGGTGGTAACCAGCAAAGCGGCCGCCATTCCAATCGCCGTGGTACGCTTCGGCCTCTGGGTAGTAGAAGAAGTTGTGTTGCATCGCCAATAGTGTTTTACGTGTAATACCAGTTGGATCGCGCGGGTCAGTTTCCTTCACCAAGGCGTGAATCCAGTTGTTCTTACGAGTGTAAGGACACACAGCAATACATACGCGACAACCCATTGCGGTTTCCGTAGGGCCTTGACGCCACATTGTCCAGCAACTGTCTTGGTTGAAGTCAAACTTGCGATAGCCACGGACAATGGCATCCGGTTTATCGGCCTTACTGATTGAACCGCTTGGGCAAGAGTCAGCACAGATCTTACACTCTTCACAGAAGTGCTTAACCTTGGTATCGATTGGCTTATCGGCTTCAAGATCCAGTTCAGTGATGACCGCCGCAAGACGGATGTTTGGCCCTAGCTCCGGCGTTAATAGAATACCGTTACGTGCCGCTTCACCCATGCCCGCTTGGATAGCCAGTGGTGGTACAACTATTTCATAGTCAGAACCTGGCCACTGTGGACGCGCTGCGTAACCCAGTTCACCAAGGAATGCCGCCATCAAACCTGAGGCATTCTTCGCACGGAAGTAACCATCGTAAGAGGTTGAATAACCGATCGCAGCGTACATAGGGTCCCAGTTCATTGGGGTACCAAAGATGATCACGTTCTTCCAGTGTTTTGGTACTGATTCGTCCCAATCAGGCATACCACGCATGGTATTTTTGAACATGAAGTTAGGATCCATTTTGGTGATGCCAACAATGCTCATACCAAATTTGAAAGCCATCTTTTTGATCAGTTCAGACGCGTGTTTTGGTGATTTAAACTCTTGCTTAGTGCGCTTAACCCACTGGAAATCCACTTCGTCAGGGTGACCATCAGGCTTCGGAGGGAAGTTACTCATGTTGCCGCGCATGTAAGCCGCAGAGTAGGCCCAACCAAGTGCAAAGCGTGAGCGGTGTTGTTCAAAGTTCTGCGTGTGTTCTGCTTTCTCTTCAAACGATTGACGCATGTCGGCCCAACGCTCAGGGTAGCGTGAGTAGTATTCACGTACTCTTTCATTTGGGATTTCACGCCAATCAGCAGTAGGAACCCAGCCGTTTTTCATCTCTGCACCCAGAACGCGGGTGCGGTGGAATAAGAAATCGCTCCATTCAGGGCGTGTTAACTCACCCGCAACTTCCATCGTAGGTGCAACATCGACACGGAACGGTTCACGATCAAAGTACATATCGTGGCCAGATTCGGTACGACCCCAGCCGACGTTTGCATCAGGATCTCGACCCAATACAAAGCCAGCGCCGGCCGCTGCACCAATTGTCGCTGTTGCGGCAGCTGCGCCACCTAGCTTCAAAAAGTCGCGGCGAGAGGTGTCTGCAACACCTGATTCAACTTGCTCTTTCACATTAACTCCAGACTTATAATTATATTTCGACCACATCAAGGCTCAGCGCTTTGTTAATAGTATTGATCTGATCTCGATAGGTAATTTTGTAGTGTGCTGCCAGCTTATTAAGCTCAACCATCACCAATTGAGCATCGGCCCATTTTTCAGTGTGGAAGTAGCACAGGAAGAGGTGTTCTAAGCACCATTCGTCATGTGGTTCAAAGATCAGTAATTGACGAATATCTTGTTCAAGTTCGACATAAAGACGTAAGTCCGCTTTAACGCGAGCACGAATGCTGACCACGTCGTAGCTTTCCGGTTTCAATAGCAGATAGTGATCCAGCGCTTCGAGTGCTTCTTCTAAGCGACCATTTTGGTGTGCAGTGATCCCGGCCAAGCGCACCAGTTCAATCGAAGAAATATCGTTGTTGAGTGCGGTTGTGATCCACTGATCCGCTTTGTCATTTTGACCAAGGGCAAGGTATGAGCTCACGGCTGTGATGTAAGTGGAGACTAACGATTGATCACAAGCAAAAGCTTGCTCGGCATACTTGGCTGCCAGCTCAAATTTACTGTCTTGATAATGCAGGCCAGCCAAATTTTGGTAGCCGCCGACAAAGTTTTCATCAATTTCAATACTGCGTTGAAACTGCTCTGCGGCCAAATCACTGTTACCTTGGTAAAGATGATTAAAACCAAGGTGGCAATGAACCATTGGCTTGTTTTCATTTAGTGCGATGGACTCTTGCAACATCGCTTTTGCCATCTCGTAATCACCTAGCTGTTGGTAAACAAGGCCACATTTGCTTTTGAATTCATGTTCAGGGAGTAGCGACTTGTAAAGGTTGGTGACGATCATGGCGAGCTGACACATTTGTGCTGCCATTAAAGTTTCAAACAGAAATTGCAGTTGGGCTTCGGTAATGGAAATCGGTTCAAATAGCTCACTCATTACCAGCGTGAAACTTTCATGCTCTAACCAATCGAGTTGGTTTTTATCCTGCTCACGGCCTGCTTGGGCAAACTGGGCACTTAAAAACATCAAACGATCATTGAGCTTTGGCTCAACGTCTTGTTGTGATGGTAGTAAAGGGAGTTGGCTTTGTAGATATTGATAGAGTTCTAGCCATTTAGTGCTGATCATGCAAAACGTCCTACTTAAATTTCAGCGCTAATATTGAGTATTCTATTAATGGGCAAAAGGTCGTTTTTAACCCTAAAGTGGTAGTTTTCTTCCCTTTGCTCGCAAACATGATTTTGATCAAATCTACTCTTAGCCAAAATGTGAACAAAAAGATAAAGGTAGGGAGGGTTGGTAGTTACTAAGTATCTTGGCTGTTAAGGAAGTATTTATGTCGATGCCATTAGGCTGCAATCATTAGCCAATCGCGCGAGTGCTACTTGATGGCGCTAGGCGCCTAGTTTACAAAATGCGATTGATAGAATTTCGGTGTGACCGCAAGCTTTCTTTTAAATTGGCGCTGAAAGTGTGCTTGGTCGGAAAATCCGAGCTGCAAAGCTACATCAGAGATAGGTTGGCCAGATTTAAGCATCTGTTTCGCACGCTTGATTTTTTCATCCATCAAATAAGCGTGGGGAGGAAGACCAAACTGGTTTTTAAATGCCCGCACTAATTGATAGCGGCTAATTCCGACAGTATCGGCTAATGACTGCAAATGATGATTGTGACTGACTTGGTCAAGTAACTTGTCGCGCACATGAGCAAGACAAGGTTGAGCCTGCGCGGAATGGTGAGCACTTTGAGTGGAGCAGTTTATTTGTTCGCCTTGTTCAATAAAGCACTCGGCGACAAATTCAAACAGCAAAACTTCAGCTTGCAGACGGCTTGCGTTTTGCGCGAGAGCATCAAATAGCAAGTTAAATCGCCGCTGTAATGATTCACTTCGTTCTAAATCGCGGGCAAAGCGTGTATAGCTTGAGGTGCGATTGTGCAGCACATCTTGTTGCACTTCGCCCATTTTGATCGCGTCGACAAACAACATCCGATAAGACCATTCTCCGTGACCAGAAGTGCTGGTTTCAGGATTGCAAGAATGCACATCAAACGGATTAATGGTGACGATATCGCCTTGGCTAATGCGGTAGTGCTTGTCACGATTGTGGTAGCCGGCAATACCGCTATCGATAATGCCAAAAGAGAACTCATCATGGGAATGGGCTTGATAACAAGCCGAGCTTTGATTGGCTGTTCTTAACTCAATCCAAGGCAACAATGTACTTTGTGTAAAACTGACACTGTCATCTTTTTTCATCTTTCGTCACGATCCCTGAATGATAGCCATTGTGATAGGCTTTTTATAAAATTGGCTTTGGCGGCATTATATCCATATTGCACCGACCGAGAGAGCCAACAGCACCGCCATTATGCGATTAAACAATACAAATCGTTGGGCGTTATTGAGATATTTGGCCAGTACTCGGCCAATCACTGCCCAAATTCCCACCCCGATCAGGCATAAAACAAGCGATACCGCGGTGAATAGTAGTAATGAAAAATACTCATTCTCTTGCCCTATAACATAAAGGCTGACGCCAGACATGGCAACTAGCCACGCTTTGGGATTAAGGATCTGTGTGAGCGATCCCGTCCAAAAGCCCGATTTTTTTTCTTTAGATGACTCAAGTGAGGCGACGGGGGCGGTAAAAATTCTGTAGGCCAAATACAAAATAAACACACTTCCGCTCAATTGCATCACCGTGGTGAGTTTAGGGATGAGTGCTGCAACGGTTTGCATCATACCACCGGTTAAAAAAACCACCATCGCGTAGGCGACGGATGCACCGGTGACAAATCTAGCGGCGGCGCGTTTGCCATGGTTGATGGCTGTGCTGGTGGCGAGGAGGTTTACCGGGCCGGGTGTCGTTGAACCAACAAAAGCAAAAACGACCATGGCGAAAACGAGACTATTCATTGTGCAATCCTTTCTGTACTACCCACAATATAGTGTGAAGTAAAAATGGAGTATTGAACGATATTGCAGCACAAGCATTTAAATTAAGCGCTTTGGAGGTGATTTGATTGGTTAAGGTCTATTTTTGCTATCTATCATCCGCCTAGAATAGCCATTTATGCGTTTTTTTTTGTGAAAATTACACTCATTATTAACGTGACCTATATCACCTTATGAATGAATCAGCTAGAATAGCGCCCACATCCAATATGACCTTTTTTAACAGTATCTCGAAAGTGAATTAAGAGCTTGTTATTAAAAGAAATTTACTTCGAGGGCACTGCTATCATAAGTACAAATAACATCACCATGCAATTTGGTGCCGAGCCACTGTTTGAAAACATTTCAGCTAAGTTCGGTAATGGTAACCGTTACGGCCTAATTGGTGCGAATGGCTGTGGTAAGTCAACATTCATGAAAATCTTGAGCGGTGCGCTAACACCAAGTTCAGGTAATGTTTCGATTACTCCAGGGCTTAAACTAGGCGTATTGAGCCAAGACCAGTTCGCTTTTGAACAACACAATGTTATCGATGTTGTGATTATGGGCGACCGTAAACTGTGGGAAGTGAAGCAAGAGCGTGAGCGTATCTATTCATTGCCGGAAATGAGTGAAGAAGACGGCATGAAAGTGGCAGAGCTTGAAAGCGAGTTTGCCGAAATGGACGGTTATACTGCAGAAAGCCGCGCGGGTGATATTTTGCTACAAGCAGGTATTGAGGAAGAGTTTCATTTTGGCCTGATGCAGCAAGTTGCACCTGGTTGGAAATTACGTGTGCTTTTGGCGCAGGCGCTGTTCGCCAACCCTGATATTTTGCTACTCGACGAACCAACCAACAACTTGGATATTCATACCATCAACTGGTTGGCGGAAGAGTTGAACCAACGTAAATGTACGATGATCATCATCTCGCACGACCGTCACTTCCTAAACTCTGTGTGTACACACATGGCGGATATCGATTACGGTGAGCTACGCATTTACCCTGGTAACTATGAGTACTTCCTTGAAGCTTCGGGTTTGATTCGTGAGCAACTATTGGCTTCGAATGCAAAGAAAACGGCAGAAATTAACGAACTACAAGATTTCGTAAACCGTTTTGGTGCCAATGCTTCTAAAGCGAAGCAAGCAAGCTCACGTGCTAAGAAAATGGATAAGATCCAATTAGATGAAGTGAAATCAAGTAGCCGTGTTAGCCCGTCGATCGACTTTGGTGAAGGTAAAAAACTGCACCGTCTAGCGCTTGAACTGCAAGATCTTGGCCACGCTTTTGGTGACGAACTGTTGTTTGAAAAAGGCAACTTATTGCTTGAAGCGGGCACGCGTTTAGCGGTTATCGGTGAAAATGGCGTGGGTAAAACTACTTTACTACGCTGTCTAGTGAGAGAGCTAGAGCAGACACAAGGCGTAGTGAAATGGTCAGAAAATGCCTCGATCGGTTACTGCCCGCAAGACAGCACTGCAGATTTTGATAACGATCTGACCATTTTTGAGTGGATCTCGCAATGGCGTACTGTTAAGCACAATGACTTGATGGTGCGTGGTATTTTGGGTCGTCTGTTGTTTACGGCGGATGATGCCAATAAAAAAGCCAAAAACTGTTCAGGTGGTGAGAAGAACCGCCTACTATTTGGTAAGCTGATGATGCAAGATATCAATGTACTGGTAATGGATGAACCAACCAACCACATGGATATGGAAGCGATTGAAGCACTGAATAGCGCATTAAAGGTTTATACTGGCACGTTGATTTTTGTCAGTCACGACCGTGAGTTTGTTTCATCACTTGCGACGTCTATTATTGACGTGAAAGAGAAAAAATTGGTGAGCTTCCAAGGTACGTTTGATGAGTACATGGCACATCAGAAAAAAGTTCTTAGCGCCGCGTAATCTCGCGCACTAAGCCTTAGAATGGCGAATAACCGTAATTCAAATCGATGTAGGTTATTCGCTGTAATGAATTAATTTATACCCTTAGAAAGGTATGGTGGAGCGCTGAAAGCGCGCCATTGATAATAAAGGAGCCGTTCATGAGCCATGAATTTATGACCGACGAAGAACGCATCGAACTACAACAGAATAACCCACTGCACGGCCTTAAATTAGAAGACATGCTGCAGCAGCTTGTTGATCATTACGGCTGGGTCATTCTTGATACGGCAATGCGTATGAACTGCTTCAACACGAAACCAAGTATTGCGAGCAGTGTTAAATACCTGAAAAAGACCGAGTGGGCGCGTGAGCGTGTAGAGAACTTTTATCTATACCGCTTTAAACGCATGCCAAAAGCATCGGAATACGAATACAACTTACCACCGCGTTCACGTACTTTCCCACATGGTTTAGAGCCACGTGAACCAATGGAGTTAACGGTAGAGTCTATCTTAGCTTCTCAAGCAAAAGCGGCTTCTGCGCACAAAGAACGCGCATCCAGACAGCGTGCAGATCGTTCGCGTTTCCATCATCGTCGATAGTTAACGAGTTCGTTTTATACTGAAAGCCAAACACGATTGTTTGGCTTTTTTATTGTTCTCCATTCCTTCTTCCTCGGCCCCATTTTCTCTCCGGCTATCCAGATTATTTTCATGACTCAATCATGGCATTGACGTACTTTTCTCACTAGGTGATTTTGTTGAATTTGACTCAATTCAACAGGACATTTACTAATTACGAACAGCGTTCCATGTGGGCATTCTTATCAGGAAAGAATAATTAACGCCTAATTCGCTTTTAATTCTTAGTTAATGAGAATCGAGTTAGTCTGCAACCTAGTAATGTAACCTATCAACAGGCAACCTGATTCGCGAGCTATAGCTCACATAATGAAGCGGTAACTCAAGGAATGAGAAAAAGGAATAAAGAGGTTGTATGAATCAGGTTATATCTGTCGGTCCACAGGAGTCATTTTTAGTCGCGATTTTCGTGCTATTTTTAGGCCAGTTTATTAACGCAAAATTACCGACCCTAAAGAAATTCAACATCCCTGAACCCATCGTCGGTGGCTTGATTGTCGCGTGTGCGATCACTACGCTGCATTTCCAAGGTATCGATCTGGTTTTTGACTTGCCATTACAAAACACATTCATGTTGATGTTTTTTGCTACGGTCGGTTTAGCGGCGAATTACACTCAGTTAGTCAAAGGTGGCGCGAAGGTCTTTCTTTTCCTTGCGGTCGCATCGGTTTACATTCTTATCCAAAATGCTGTAGGCGTTTCTTTGGCGAGCATGCTGGGCTTAGACCCACTTATGGGGCTTATTGCTGGCTCCATTACGCTATCCGGTGGTCATGGCACAGGTGCGGCATGGTCGCAAACCTTCCAAGATGTTTATGGCTTAAATAATGTGCTTGAGATTGCGATGGCATCAGCCACATTTGGTTTGGTGATGGGGGGGATTATTGGTAGCCCTGTTGCTCAACGCTTGATTGAAAAGCGCAAGTTAGAGTCAGATTACGGCCACACCAACCAAACGCACCAAGAGTTTCCTGAATTGGTCACTTACAACGAGCATGAGGAAGATCGTGTTACGGCGAAGAAGGTGGTTGAGAGCTTAGCCCTGATCTTGTTCTGTGTGACGGGGGCTGGCTATGTAGAAGAGTGGGTAAGTTCATTTGGTATCAAATGGTTAATGATCCCTGATTTTGTTTATGCATTGTTCATTGGTGTGGTGATCACCAACATTCTTGAAGTGACTAAAGTTCGTAAATTGGATTTAGAGACCGTTGATATTCTTGGCACGGTATCATTGTCCCTATTTCTAGCGATGGCATTGATGAGTCTAAAACTATGGAATATCTTTGATCTAGCGATTCCATTCCTGATTATTTTAGGCGTGCAGTCAATGATTTTGGCGGTCTTTGCTTATCACGTTACGTTCCGTGTTATGGGCAGCAACTACGATGCAGCGGTGATTGCGAGTGGGCATTGCGGCTTTGGCCTTGGAGCGACCCCGACAGCAGTGATGAATATGGGGTCAATCGTGAGCCGTCACGGCCCGTCACCACAAGCGTTTATGGTGGTGCCGATTGTGGGCGCATTCTTTATCGACATCGTCAACTTAATGATCCTGCAAGGCTGTATCGCGTTTATCCACTAGTGTTATGCGGCTTTAGCCGAGAGTGGGTGATAGATAGCGTCATCATCGCGAGAATATACACCATGTAAAAAACCAGTCAGCTTGCTGACTGGTTTTTTTATATCGGAAAGTTATGTTCGGCGAGAAGCATCACATTGACTTGCTGTTCTTAATGCGTTGCTAGTGCGGAATTGAACCCAGTGCACATAAATGAATATTGGTTGCTATCCAGAACCATTCTATTCGATTTCAAGACTAAACTTATGGATGAGCTATGTCGGCTAACCTATTCAATTTATGGTTTTTTATTGACTGACATTCGCCTAAATATTTCACGATTCCCACGTTGTTTATGGAGAAACAATGAAGAAGTCATTTAGTCAGTTCCAATATTTCCCTATTATCGCCCTTGCCATTTCGATGGTGGTTGGCGGCTATCTTTACAATCGCACCTTAGATGAGTGGCTGACTAAAATTGTCAGTAGCTATATGTTTGGTCTTATCGAAGATGTCTCGTTTGAAATGCAACGCTCACAACTGGACTTGTATGACATGGACGCGGCAGAGATTGACCAATTCCTCAGCGAGATCCCGCAAGCTAATTTTGGCCGTCGCTTTACCATCGTCCACAGCTCTGGAAAAGTCTTGGGTGATTCCCAACTGACTGAGCATGAAGTCTCATTACTTGATGACCACAGCAATCGTGGTGAAATCATTTCCGCGCTTTCGGGTGACCCGGGTATCGCCAAACGTTATAGCCCGACACTCAACCAAGAACTGCTGTATGTAGCGAAGAAACTGAAGATGATGGATGATGAACATGGCCACGACACAACCTATGTGTTACGGCTAGCGATGCCGATGACAACGCTTTATGCCATGGCGATCGATCTGGAACTGATTGTATTTGCGCTGCTGGGTTGTTCGCTTATCGTGTTGATCTCGTCGTTGTGGTACAGCAACCGCAAAATCTTCTATGTAGTGAATAAGGAAAGAGATAAGCAAGAAGAGCGGATTAGAAAAAGCACCCAAGAAATCGAGTTGTTGCATCGGTTGGCGAATATGCTGGCTGCTTGTAATACCATTAGTGAAGCGCAGAGTGTGGTTGCTGACATCATTCCGCGCATCTTAGGCAACATAAATGGTTGCGTGTCGATTATGCGTGAGTCACGTAACCAACTTGAAGTGAAGCTTGATTGGGGGGGCGAGTGGCCGGCTAATAAAGTCTACGCGCCTTCAGATTGCTGGGCGCTACGCAAAGGTAAGCATCATCTGTCTCAAGATGAGCATCACAACTTGCCTTGTACCCATATGGATCACTGTGAAACGAGTGGCCTCACCTTATGTGTGCCGTTAACGGCACATGGCAATACCGTGGGGATGTTCCATTTATATTTCGATTCGCAATTTGAGCCGATTAATGAGGAAACCAAGCAACTTGCTTTCACTATTGCCGAACATCTTGGCCTTGCATTAGCTAACTTAAGCTTACAAGAGAAGTTACGTTCACAAGCATTAAGTGATCCACTGACGGGGCTATACAATCGCCGTTTCTTTGAAGAAGCGATAGAGAGTGAGTGGGTGAAGTCAGGTCAAACTCAAGCACCGCTTTCCTTGCTGATGCTCGATTTGGATCATTTTAAGCGCTTCAATGACAATTTCGGTCATGACGCGGGCGACTATGTACTTAAAGAAGTGTCGAATCTGCTCAAGCGTACCATTGGTGAAGAGCACGTCGCCTGCCGATTAGGCGGGGAGGAACTTGCGGTGCTTAGCCCGAATTGTAATATTGAACAATCGATGTTGCTGGCCAATGCGATTGTTCAAGCCGTGCGAGAGTTGCATCTTGATATGAAAGGCTTATCGTTAGGCCAATTAGGTGTCTCTATTGGGGTGACCACCTACCCAGACTTGAATGCTTCAACCCAAGATTTGGTCAAAGCCGCCGATACTGCGCTCTATCAAGCCAAAGATAATGGACGTAGCCAAGCGATTCACACCAATCAATCTAATGAGGACGCCAAACGTGTTGAGCAGGAGGCGGAACAAGAATCGGAGTGCGAGGAGCCAAATTCGCTGATGCCATCCACCTAATGTTGTCGTGCTTCAATCAGCCACAGAATGCTATAGGTTCGTGGCTTCGTGAGAAGTGTTGCATTCGTTTTGGCGATTCTATTTCAGTGCGTGCGTTTAATTCTATATTAGCCAGTACATCCGAGTAGAAAAGCAGGATATACTGGCGAGGTATCTATGATTAAAAGGCTACCTATGAGTGATTCATCTGCTGTAACTGTACCACGTGACCCAATGGCACGTTTCGATGCGTTTTTTAAAGCAATTGTTGAAAGCAAAAAAATCTGGCTATTGATTGATGAGCACGGCAGTGTGCTGCTGAACACGGATGATGAAGAGTGTGTGCCAGTATGGCCATCAGAAGAGCACGCGTTGCAATGGGCAACCGATGAGTGGGAAGGCTTTACGGCAGAGCCAATCTCTTTAGCGAAATGGAAAAGCCGCTGGACTCGTGGTCTAGAACAAGATGATCTTTCTCTTGTGGTATTCCCTGACGCGGAAGGCGAAGGCTTAGTGCTTTACCCTGATGAGTTTGAATTTGAAATGATCAAGCGTGAGCGTCGCTAATCTAACGCGGCTCTATCTGATCTAAGCTGGCGCATAAACGCTAGGCTAAGTTGACATTGGCAGTGCTCAAGTATCATGAGCATTGCCAATAACCTGATCACCCACCTCTCTTCAGAGGCTCACATCATTCAGCCATGATCGCTGATTAATCTCGTCACCTCTGCTGTTTTCTTCGCTAACCCTTCTCCTTGCACTCAGGATTGCTGCGCGTCTATTAACGATGTTTTTTTGAATCTAGGCCTGCATTTGCTAGAATGCCGCCCTTCGCAGGCTACGGTGCCTGATAATGCAAGATCAGAGACGCATAACATGAATAACACTCACACCATCATTGGATTAATCAACCCGAAAAGTCCTGAAAACGTCGGCGCAGTAATGAGAGCTGCTGGCTGTTATCAAGCGAATGCAGTGACCTATACGGGTGAACGCTACGATCGTGCGGTGAAGTTTGCGACTGATACCAAGAGTATGATTCAGAGTATTCCATTGACGGGTGCTGATTGTGTGCTTGATGGTTTAGCGGAAGATGTAAAGATTGTCTGTGTTGAATTGGCAGAAGGGGCAACACCACTGCCGTATTTTCAGCATCCAGACAAAGCGATTTATGTTTTTGGGCCGGAAGATGGCTCGATTCCTCAACAAGTTGCCGATAGAGCTGATCACGTCGTTTACGTACCAACGATTGGCTGTATGAATCTTGCCGCTTCGGTGAATGTACTGCTTTATGATCGTTTGGCTAAGTCAGAAAACATGATTCAAGGTGATGAACTGATCCGCAGCAGCCGTGATAATAAGAATAAGCTTGTGATTAAGTCGACCAGTGATGTCGCGTAAGCGATTGACATCAAAAGATGTATTGAGAGTCCTGTTTCTGAATTCAACCGCTCTAATTTTGTCCAATCGTTTTGACAAAGGGTGGGCATTGGGCTTGAAATGAGGCAAGCTGTAACAATATGGTGCGGTTATTTCTCCATTCATTACCGCATATAAAAGTTAAAGTTGATGCCGAGGCATACGCGAGCGCGTAAACTTAAGCTTATAATAGAATCAGTTAGAGCAGGAGAATCAGTAATGACTCATAAAACAAAAACAATGGAAGTCCCTGTCGCGATTGCCGACAGGGTGCAAGCGCTGATTGATGCTCATGAAGCTAAAGAGAAGTTCAATTCTGAACGCAAAGCGGTAGTAAACAACTTATTGGCGATGGATAAACTGAGTTGTGAAATGGCGGTGTACAGTTTCCCACAGAGCGAGCTGCTTGATACGCTGCGCTTTGTTTATGAACTGTCGGGTACTAACAGCCGTTTTGTGAAGAATATTCTTACTCAATCGAGAGAGAACCCGAACAAGGTTCTTTCTGATGCACAGCGTTCATCAGCGAAAAGTCTACTGTTTAACCTGATCAATGAGCCTTCGGTTGTGTCTGCGATGAAAGAGATCGAATAATTAGACCGGTAATATGAGTGATCGCTTTGGTTTGCCTTCTATCCTCATAAATCGAACACAAGTAAAAACGCAGAGTCTCAATCAGAGCTCTGCGTTTTTGTTTTTATCTCAGCGAACTTATCTTAACTCACTCTTTATCTATCGCGTGCTCATAAGCGGATTGGGTTATCGTGTCAGTGCTGCATCAACGGTAGACTACATCCTCAGGATAGCCATAGTAGTCATCTTCTTCGTCGCTTGATTCTGACGCAAAAGCCGCGTAGTCCACCTGAGTATCACGGTTATAAGCGATCACTTTGATGGCTTCATTATTCCAAAACGCATATTCTTCAATCCTTGTCACGGAGGCTGGGATCTCTAATTCAAGCAGCTTATTGTCGGTAAAGGCTGCATGGCCGATTAATTTGAGCGAATCAGGCAAGGTCACCTTAGTTAACTTGCTTCTGCGAAAGGCATCGGAGCCGATAGCCTCAACCGTGACACCATTAAACTGATTCGGAATTACAATCTCGGTATAACGGGCAAAGTACTCCAAAATAGTGCCCGTTTCTGCCTCAAAATTAACGTCTTTCAGGGTTAACGTATGAGGCGAGGTAAGTTGATGCTGAGAAAATGGCGTCGCATCGAGTAAGTGTTCTGGAAAAGCGTTAGGGGCAATCGAAACCGTCGGGCTGTGTATTGCGATACTGGTTAATGGGTTGAAGTCAAAGGCATCTTTAGCGATAACTTGCACTGATGGTGGAATGGATACATGAGTTAGGGCGTTTTCGGCTAAGGCCCGCTCGCCAATAAAGGTGAGAGAATCAGGCAAAGTGATACTGGCGATCTGATTGACGGAAAAAGCGTAGTCGTGGATTTCTCGTAATGAGTCAGAGAGTGTCACCTTGGTGAGTTCATTATCGAAGAAGGCAAAACGACCAATGCTGGTGACAGAGTTTGGCACGACCAATTCGTCTAGGTTGTTACCATCAAAAGCATGTTCACCAATGCTCTCGAGTGACTGAGATAGCGTCACTTTTTCAAGTTCATTATCATTGAAGGCATATTCGCCAATTTGAGTGACGGAGTCTGGAATTGTTATTTTCATCAACTGGTTTTCTTCGAACGCCATTTCTCCAATCGTGACTAAATTATTTGACAGAGTCACACTGGTTAAGGCGTTTTCAGCAAAAGCCCGATACTCAATCGAAGTGACGGAGTCAGGGATGGTGACATGTGCCAGCGAATTTTCAATAAAGGCACTATTACCAATGGTGACAATGCCTTCAGGTAAGATCACGCTGGTTAAGCCATTTTCAGCGAAGGCGCGATAGCCGATTTCTTTCACTGAGTTGGGAATATCGACATGTGTGATTTGATTATTGGCAAAGGCGTCACGTTCGATGGATTCTACTTGATGAGGAATCTCTATTTCACTTAGCGCATTATGTTCAAAGGCGCCGTTGCCAATCAAGGTTAATGAGTGAGGTAGCACTACTCGTGTTAAGTGGCAGTGGCGAAAGGCGCAATACTCAATCTCGGTTACGCGCATACCATCAAAATTGTCTGGAATAATGATGTTGGTGTAACTGGAATAGTATTGGAGGATTCGGCCTGTCTCTGGATTAAAATCGACGTCGATTGACGTGAGGGTATGCTCCTGCTCTAAAGCAGATGCAGAAAAAGGGGTTGATTCCAGTAGATCACCATCGAATGCATTGTGACCAATCGTTAGTATCGAGTCAGGTAGCGAAATCGCGCTGAGTTGGTTGTCGGCAAAAGCGCTTTTATTGATGCGAATCACCGAATTTGGAATCGCCACATCAGTTAATTGATTATTAGAGAAAGCTCTCGCTCCAATCGAGGTGACGGAATTTGGAATAGTGACCTGACCAAGCTCATTCCCCATGAACACACCTTCCTCAATAGTGCTTAGAGCGTTAGGCAACGTTACACTGGTCAGTTCATTATTGAGAAACGCATATTCACCGATATAAGTGATTGAATCGGCGATAGTGACATGGGTTAAGTCACAGCGGCTAAACGCTTCTTCATCAATGGCGACGACGGGAATATGATTGAATGTTTCAGGAATAATAATCTCGGTGTAGCTTGCCGTGTATTCGGTAATCATTCCCGAGCTTTGGTCAAATTCAACGTCTGCTAATGTCAGAGTATGAGCTTGGCGGTTGGAATTATTCATGACTTCCTCTTGATTCTGGAAAAAGGCTCAGGCGTATTTGCTCGAGCCTGACGATAATATTCAGTGACTTTGTATACAAACGAGGTAAGCAGCATGCCAAGAAGCGATTGATTTGGCCATGCTACTTTAAAGTGTTACACATCCTGTTTGGTGGGGGCCATTAAACAAACAGCGCTTTTACTTGTTTGTAGAGAAACGCCCATCGGCTTAGTACGCTCGAGTCCATTGAGACATAGTAACCATGATCGCCAACCTCAATGTAATCGACGCTGCCATCATAGACAAACCATGCGTTGCCACTCGGATATTCGACAGATTTATAAGTAAATCGATCAAATCTCAACCTTTCTTCAAGATATCCGAGTTCACTCTTAAAATGACACGACAGAGTAGAAGAGAGTTTTGTGCCATCGATCAGTTCTTGAATCTTGATCTTAACGTCTCGGGTTTGAAAACGTTCACCATAGCTGTAAGCGATGTCGAGTGAATTATATTGTCCTCTATAGCTGATTCCATCCATCTCTTCTCTGTTTGGGTTTTCCAGAGCTAGCGCATACTCAAAATCATCGAAGATCTGCGTTTTATTGTTGATGTAGTCGATTTTGCCGTTAGGGTAGGTTTTTGCTGCGAGTGCCGAGCAGATATGTTCAAGCTTTGCGTTAATCATGCTGTCTTTACCGACCAGTACCAGAGAGGTAAACGGGGTAATAATGATAATGGCTAAGGCGATTAGGATTGGGTTGTGCCAGAATCGCTTTTGTTTTTTAGGTGGTACGTTGGAGTGTTTTTTTTCTTTTTTAGCCGAATTTTTGCGTTTATTTTTAGCCATAACGATACAACAAATAGCCTTATTTTTTATATAAGAGAAATACTTGCTCACTGAAGAGGAGTGAACCATGAAAATAGAAGGCCGTACTTTAACTCCTCTATTCAATAATTTATGTGGTGCTGATTGTATTTTGTGGTTTTACAGCATACATATCTTGGATAATTTCCCTCAGGCTTAAATAGAAAAGGGCTTCTCTGTGAGAAGCCCTTTGCATCAATTGCCGTATATATCTGTGATATCAGTAATGTGCTATTGCTTATTGCGATTCGCTAGGTAGTTATCTTGAAGAATATACATGCGCTTGATATCGCAGTATTCGCCGTTAACGAAGATTTCTTTGACTAAATGCCCTTCCTCAACAAAGCCGCTTTTTTCATACAGATGAATCGCCTTCTCGTTGTTGACGGCCACATGCAAATACACTTTGTGCAGGTTTAAAATAGTAAAAGCGTAATTCAACGCTTTATTGATCAAACCGCGAGCATAGCCGCAACCTTGATAGTTTGGCGCAATAATGATTTGGAATTCAGCGTTGCGGTGAATGGAGTTAATTTCAACTAACTCGACAAGGCCAATGGCTTGATTCTCCGAGTTTTCCGCGATAAAACGGCGTTCATTACTGTCGTGAATGTGTTTACGGTAGAGGTCTTCCAGCTCGTAGTACGATTCATACGGTTCTTCAAACCAATATGACATGATTGAACGGTTGTTGTTTAGCTGGTGAATAAAGCGAAGGTCTGTTTGCTCGAGAGCACGTAATCGGATTTCATTATCCATGTTACTTTCCATTAACAAGTAAATATAGTAGTAACAGCACAGTCTTTAGTGTCTTATGCTGATGGCGAGAACATATCACTATAATTTGGAGTGGGGAATCACTATTTGGCGCATTCTTAGATAATGTTATTGGTGATGTTACTGGAGATGTTATTCGGTATGGGGGGATTACTACCCAGAGAAGTGTGTTACAAGGAGGCTATCGAACAGCCGTGATTTCTGAGTTAAAACTGGCTATTCTTAAGTCGATGAATCGTAAGAGTGTATTAAGGTTATGGAGAAGATCGTCGATCTAAATCGTTGGCAAAAAGCGCATGTGAAATCTCAGGAAGAATTACAGGTGTTATTTGAAGAGTTAAGCGGGAATTTTCAAGCACAGTCATACCCAGAACTGTCGCATCGTTTGCAGATCTTAATGCAGCTTAAGCAGGCGTTAATTGAGCATCAAGCCGATCTGATTCGTGCGCTGGATGAAGATTATGGTTACCGTAGCGAATTTGATAGTACGATTTGCGATTTACTTCCGGCGATTGAACATATCCATTACACCTGTAAAAATTTGCGTAAGTGGGCTAAACCATCAAAACGTCGCTCGGGCTTATTATTAGCCCCTTCTCGTATTAACGTTATCTATCAACCCCTAGGTGTTGTGGGGGTTATCGTTCCTTGGAATTTCCCAATTTTCCTTAGTATTGCGCCAGTCGTTACTGCATTAGCTGCGGGTAATCGAGTGATGGTGAAACTCAGTGAGCATACCCCGAATACAAATCAGATCCTGAGCAAGATTCTCGCCCACCTTGATGGCTATGTTTGCGCGGTGGAAGGAGAGGTTGAGATCGCGCAGTATTTTTCTCAATTGCCTTTTGACCATTTACTTTTTACTGGCTCAACTCAAGTTGGCCGTATGGTGGCAGAGCAAGCAGCGAAAAACCTAACCCCAGTCATACTCGAATTGGGTGGAAAATCACCGGTTATTATTGCACCGGATGCTGATATTGATAAAGCGGTGGCGGCCATCTTAATGGGAAAATCACTTAATGCTGGACAGATCTGTGTCGCCCCAGATTATGTTTTGCTGCCAGAAGATCAGCAACAAGCCTTTATAGAAAGTTACTTTCGCCAATATCGCCAAGCATATCTTAATCAGAATCATCAGTTGGCGATGACACGCATCATCAATCAAGCGCAGTTTGAGCGTTTAATCCGTTATATCGAAGATGCCAAACTAAAAGGCGGCAAGGTTTACACTATCGAAGATATGCCGCTCGCTGAACGTGAGATGCTGCCACATCTGATCACCACTCTCAGTGATGATATGTTGGTGACCGAGGAAGAGATTTTTGGCCCTATTTTACCGATTATCGGTTATCACCATGTTGACCAAGCAATCGAATATATCGAAAATCGCCCGCGGCCATTAGCGCTCTATTTAATGAGTAACGATAAAACGTTAATTGAACAGGTTAGCCACCAGACACACAGCGGTGGTCTGTGTATCAATGATACCTTATTGCACGTTTCAGCGCATGATGCGCCGTTTGGTGGGATAGGCGCTTCCGGAATGGGGCATTATCACGGTGTGGAGGGATTTCGCAGTTTGTCGAAAGCGAAGACAGTCTTGACGACGCCAAGTTGGTTACCGCGTGCTCGCTGGATTATTCAGCACCGGAAGTGGATGAAGAAAGTCATGGCAGCGATGTTCATCAAGTAAAAAAAATCAGACCCTGAGGGTCTGATTTGATTATTGCACTTTATATTATACCGATTAACGACTATCTAAGTTATCAAGCTTTACCCTAGGGGTTATGGCGCTTCAGAGATAGGCTCTGGCGCGTAATGCTGAGGGCCTAGATGAGTCAGTTCAGGAATGATGGTTGCGATGGTCATGGTTGACCATGTGCCAGCCACAATGCCGATGAACATGGTGACAGAGAAGCCGAATAGTGGCTCTCCGCCCAATAACCACAGTGACGCAACCGAAATCAGCGTGGTACCAGATGTGATTAGGGTACGTGACAGTGTATTTAAGATTGCTTGGTTGTTTAACTCTGCGATTGGTAATTTCACATTCGCTCTTAGTAGTTCACGAATACGGTCAGAGATGATGATTGAGTCATTGAGTGAGTAACCCAACACTGCTAACAGCGCCGCTAGTACCGTAAGGTTGAATTCCATTCCAGTCAGTGAGAAGAAACCGAGCAGAATAAACACATCGTGCATCAGCGCAAGTAGAGCCCCCGATGCTAAGCGCCATTCAAAGCGGAAGCTTAGGTAGGCGAGGATCACCATCAAGGTAATCATTACCGCTAGGCCGCCTTGTTCTGCCAGCTCTTGTCCCACTTGTGGGCCAACTAAGCTGACGTTAATCATTTCCACATTGTCTGAGAAGCTTGCCAGCAATTGTCTAATTTCAGGTTGTTGTTGAATGTCTTCTGTGGCGGCGTAACGCAGCATCCACTGGCCATCATCACCCGTTGAAACAACCGATACTGGCTGGTGTAACGCAGCCTCAAGGTTGGTTTGGATTTGCGCTGCAGTTAGGGTGTTATCTAAACGCACTTCGCTGATCATACCGCCAGTAAAATCGAGACCGAAATTCAAGCCTTTAGTTGCCAAAGAAAAAATCGATACGATGATCAGCAGGCAAGAAATCAAGCTGCCAGCGTGACGCCATTTGGTTAGTGTTTTATTGGTAATCATAATTAAATTCTCACTCCGCGACGTGAATCTTTACCCCAAATTAAATTGATCATCGCGCGAGACGCGAAAATGCCGGTGAACATACTGGTTAACAAACCTAAGCCAAGCGTTAAGGCAAAGCCTTGAATTGGGCCATTACCAATCATGTAGAGCGTAGCGGCTGAAATCAGCGTCGTGATGTTGGAGTCAAGGATGGTGGCAAACGCGCTGCTAAAACCAAGGTCAATTGATTGAGCAAGGCTGCGACCTTCACGAAGTTTTTCTTTAATTCGTTCAAAAATAAGTACGTTGGTATCTACCGCCATACCAATGGTTAATACCAAACCTGCGATACCCGGTAGTGTTAATACCGCACCAGGTAAGAGGGCAATGAGGCCAAGTAGCATCACCATGTTGATCAGCAAAGCACCGTTTGCCACCCAACCCAGTTTACGGTACCAAACTGCCATAAATAACAGAGTAAGACCCATGCCAAGTGCAAGAGCGGCAAAACCATTTTGGATGTTTTCAGCACCTAAAGATGGGCCGATGGTACGTTCTTCAACGATGGTGACCGGCGCAGTTAGCGAGCCTGCGCGCAGCAATAGCGCGAGATCTTGTGCATCATTGAGCTGACCAACACCGGTAATTCTAAAACGGTTACCTAGTTGAGATTGGATAGTTGCGACACTGATAATGGTGTTTGATTGCTCAACGTTGCCATTGGCATCACGGCTGTATTCACTGTAACCCGTCGCCATTGGTTTACCGATATGCTTACCTGAGAAGTCAGACATCATTTTACCGCCCGCTGAATCGAGGCTGATGTTAACTTCCGGCATACCCATTTCGCCCATTCCAGCACGCGCGTCGACGATGTGTTCACCGGTTAGGACTGGTTTACGAGTCACATGTACTGGGCGACCATCTTTGTCCATGATCATTTCAGTGCCAGCCATACGCTCTGGCTTCACTTCATAGAACGCAAGACTAGCCGTTGCACCGATTACGTTTTTCGCTGCCGCTGGATCTTGTACACCCGGTAGTTCGATACGAATACGATGTTCACCTTGACGTTGTACCGCCGCTTCAGTGATACCAAGCTCTTCGATGCGGCTACGCATGGTTTGCAAGTTCTGTTGCACGGTTAGACTGGTTAGCGTCTGTTTTTCAGAATCCGCTAGTGCCATCGTTAAACCGTTATCACCTTCACCTTTCACCACCCATTGAGGGAATTGTTGGTTGATGTATTTACGCAGGGTGGCAACCGACTCTTCATTCGGTGCTTTTATGCTGATATCGGCATCGCGATCGGCTTCGATGCGAACACCACGAATGCGTTCTTCACGAGCGTAATCTTTAATAGAATCTTGCGCTTGCTCAGCATGAGAGCGGAAGACTTCTTTCATATCCACATCAAGTAAGAACTGCACGCCACCGCGTAAATCTAGGCCAAGCTTAATCGGTTTGAAGCCCATGTCGAGTAACCAAGTGGGTGCGGCTGGTACCATGGCCAGTGTGACGATATCTTCTTTTGGCGCAAAGTCAGCCAAGATGTTTTTGGCTTTGTTTTGGTCGTTCGCGTGTTCAAGTACAACGGTGGTTTCGTTGTCTTGTTGGTTGATACGCTTCACTGCAATATTGTGAGCATCAAGTTGTTGCTGGGCTGTCACAACAGAAATTGGCGTAGCTTTGTGATTCATGATCACGGCGGCATTTTCACCAAACCAAGATGGTAAGGCGCTGAACAACATGATGATGACCGTTGTGATTAACACAACGTATTTCCATGCTGAGTAGTGGTTCAGCACAGTTCGGGAAGTTTTCTTTTTATGCATAACATTTTTCTCTTCGGCAAGGCCGATAGGAGTGAAAAAGTGTCGCACCTAGTATGATGAGAGATGAATCGTCATCGTTCGCAGTCGCTTATAGCGTTGTTTGTGCCGTTTGCTCGAAATTAACCGAACGTAACTACGGCGCTAAAACGGTGACTACGAAACAAGAGGTGTGACAAATTGAACCCAAAAAAGGGCAAGAGAGAAAAAGTTAAGCGTCGGCTTGGCTTATAAACCGATAGAGGAGATTGGATTCTTTCCAGCCAGCAATACGATGTGACGTTGCGGGTGGGTGCAATGTCCAGTCATGCCATTGGTCGAGCGCGAAATAAACACTCCAGCGCAATGTTTGTGCATGAGTATCACTAAATTCGAACACGAGCTCATAGTTAGGCTCTGCTTCGTGTAGGCGCTCAGGGATAAATGAGCCATTACGTAAAATAGAAGCAAGACTAGGAGAGAGCGATTTAGCGGGTGCACGATGCTCAATATGCAGTTTGTGAACTGGGCTTGAGGTAGTGTGATGCTCGGCGCTATCGTGGTGAATGATAACTTGAATCGGTTGGGTTAATAGCGGTTTGGTGATTGGCCCATTGGCGTCACCAGCGGCTAATGCTGCGCTAGCTGAAAAACAGGCGAGCAGCAAGCTAAGCATAACGCTCAACATCCGACACCGTTTAATCCACTGCTCACGCATACAATAACTCACACTATGATTCGCGCTCATCATAAGCCTGAGTTTCAAAATCGACAAGCAGTGAATGCGCTAAATGGGTAAAATTTCTCAATATATTGTTGATGAAAGCGGGCGTTAATTATAAGGCAACCTTCTTAAAGTATTGATATTTAAGAAGTTGATTTGTTGTTGCTATGGGTTGTATAAACGCAGATTAGTGGCGGCTTTATTTCATCTATGGGTATTATCTTACGGTAATGCCTTGCTGAATCTTGCATAAAACTGACGTTATAAACAAAAACCGCCCTAAGGCGGTCTTAATCATGAGTGTTGCATTAAAGCGTTTTTGACTCTCATCTTAGCAGCCGTAATGATGTTTGATGTATTGCTCAAATTGTTGACACATCATTTCACTCGACTGTTGATTGCTGGCTAAGGTTTGCGCGCCATCAATCACTGTAATTTTCGCATTGAGATCCGCTGGAGCGCCTTGAGGTCGGGGACTGGCGTGTGCCATTTTTTGTTGCTGAACCTGCCAAGATTCTTCCGCGGATAAGTTACAAACATCCGCCAGATACTTAGCATTGAAGCCTTCGCCGGTTAGGCTTTCAATGGTCTCATTGTGCGTGAGGCTGTTGCCTGGACGCCAGTAATGCTGATTAAGTAATGGCCCAATAGCAGGATTGTCAGTGAGATAACCGTACTCTGCTAGCAAGTATGCGCGAGTTTGGTAGACCGCCATGTGTGCCAGCAAATAGCCTTGATAAGAGCAGGCGGATTCATCCGACAACAAATGAGGGATCGCCAACAGTGGTCGAGGACTGCATGCTAAACCCAGAATGCGCTGCTCTGTTTCGCGAGCGAGTGTCGTAATGTTCTCGGCGGTTAACTCATCGTCACTTAACTGATATAACGCACGTTCAAAATAGGGCACAACCAAAATAGAACGTTCTTCATACGCTTTAAAAGGCTGGCGGCTTTTGGTCATGGCTTCAATCACAGAGTCGGGTACGACTTCCCCTTGATGGTTAAAGGCGTAACGTTTTAGCCAATCTGCATCGTTTAGCAAGCTATCGCAGAACATTGATTGTGTTTCGGCGTACGCCATTGACGTTGGGGCGAATTCAATTGAGAAGCAAGGCGCGTTTTGCTTCATATTAGCAAAGTGTGCTGCATGGCCCCCTTCATGGAATAAAGTATTAATCCCACTGTAGCCGCTGCCAACTTGGTCCGGTTTTGCATTACTGGTGAAGTTAACTTTCGCCGCAATCCATTCGCCTTGGTCGTAAAATGAGGGCACAGGGCCATGGCAAAAACCGTTTTGATACTTTCCTTTACGGTCGAGTAAATCTAGCGTTAGTTCAGCGCCCGAGTAATCAATATTCAAACGACCGAACGAGTCGACCCAACGGCGAAGCGATTGAGAGAAAGGCACATAAGGATCGAGATCGCGCATCGCATCACCGGAATAGGCGTAGACGAAGTTATGCCCCAGCAGCGCTTGGCGGCCTTTTTGTTCGCTTAGTGCTTGTAGGGCATCAAGGTTGCTTTGGCGGGTGCGCTGTTCAAAATCATCCAAAATGACGAACAGTTCATCACTGCTCATATGTTCCGTTTTTCGCACCGAATAATCGAAGTAGTTGGCAAAACCTTGTGCGTGTGCAAATTGGTTACGACGCTTAACCAAATCAATAAAGCCGTTTTGTAGTAGCCATTGTTCTAACTCAATAAAAGCTGAATGAGCGGATTGACGTACTGCTTCGTTATTACTGGTGCGTACAGCCGCGGCAAGCACCGGTAGAGATCCTTCGACTTGCTCGCCATTGTCATTGATGTAATGCATCACGTGCGCTTGTTTTGCTTTAAACAACTCAGCTTCGAATTGGATTAAATCTGCTTGTTGTTGTGCGGTTTGTGGCTCTTCAATCGCATGTGATTCAAATACCGCTAGCCAACCTGTCAGGCCATGGGTGGTGACGGATCGTTCATCAGTGTTTTCGATGTTTTGCGCGAGCTCAAGTTGCTGTTTTACTTGCTTGAGGTTGTCAGCGCTGCTGAGAAATTGGCTCCATTGCGTCTGCGCTTTGGCCGCCGCGGGGTGATCGTCGCTTAGCCCCATGTAGGTATCCCAAAACCAGTCCTCTTTGGTGCGATGGATGACCAAATAGCGTGCATTGAGATCGTTGAGAAATTGTGTGGCAGTCATATCAATCCTTGTTGTTGTCGCCCTGAAAACCGTGAAGCAAGATGAAATCGGGGGATCCCAGAGCCGTGATGTAGGTAACGCCGAGTTATTTGATAACATGCTGAGGGGCTAATGAGCAAATATTGTCTTAGCAGTTTAGGATGAAAACGGAAGGTTCAAAGAAGGAAAATAACGTGTGTTTACGGTGTACTTTAGTCAGTGTGCGATTTTTTGTGCTTGCAGTGATGAGGTGCGTATTGTGAGGAGAAATTGTCGCTAAATCTACTCTAGCGACAATGTCATTTAGTCTTCTGCCCAGTTAAATTTGCTTTCATCAATGCCATCTCTGGCTTCTTTGATGCGTTCGCGTCGGTAGCGCTCTTCATCACGCGCGGCATCAATTTCTTGCATGATAGTGGCGAGATCGGCCACGGTATCAACTTCGGTAAATTGACCGGTTAATTCAGTTTCAGGTGTTAAATCACCTTTCTCGAATATAGCCCACATTTCTTTGGCATATTCGGTGGTTTTTAGTTCTGGCGCAAACTGGCTGTAATAGTCGCGAATATTGTTGATATCACGGGTTAACATCCACTCTGCATTATTATTCGTAGCCGCATCGACCGCTTGTGGTAGGTCGATAATTACCGGGCCCTGTTCATCAACCAGTACGTTAAATTCAGATAAGTCACCGTGGATCAAACCCGCACACAGCATTTTGACCACATAGCCCATCATGGTTTTATGGTCTCGGAGTGCTTGCTCGGCAGATAGCTCTACATCGTTCAGACGTGGGGCAACATAGCCTTCCTCGTCGGTGACTAGCTCCATCAGTAAGACGCCATCAAAACAGCCGTAAGGGACAGGGACACGTACACCGGCAGCCGCCAGCTTGTATAAAGCATCCACTTCCGCACTTTGCCACATCTTCTCTTGCTGTTCGCGACCAAAGCCTGAGCCTTTTTCCATCGCACGAGCGCGACGGCTATTACGGACTTTGCGGCCTTCTCGGTAGGCCACGGCTTTTTTAAAGCTGCGCTGAGTTGCTTCCTTATAAACCTTGGCGCAGCGGATCGTCTCACCGCAGCGTACTATATACACTGAGGCTTCTTTGCCACTCATTAACTGGCTGGTCACTTCATCGACCAAACCATCGTCAACTAGGGGCTGTATTCGTTTCGGTATTTTCATTTTGCCGTTATACCCTAGTTCTTGTGAGGATGTAATATAAAGCTGCTGAATGGATGAAATATCTAGCAGATTTGCTGACAAACAAGACGGATTTCGTTAGTGGAACTCATTGCAAGTGGTTTTTTGTTGAGCAAATAGGTGGAAAGTTGCAGTTAAAATGAGTGTAACGGTTGTGAACAACGAAAACTTATACAAACGTGAATAAAATTCGTGTTTGTTTCATTTTAGGTGGACGTTGAGGTCAGACCCACTCTGATGACTCAACTTATCATGATTGATCCATTTGGTAATCATGTTGAGCAACTCAATTTTTTTGATCGGTTTAGTGAGATAGTCATCCATACCAATTTCTTTACTATTTTCCCGCTCTTCTTGTAAAGCATGAGCTGAAAATGCCACGATTGGGCACCACACATAATCTGCGGATTTTTGAAGTTCGCGAATGTCTTTCGTTAGGCTGAAACCATCTTTATTCGGCATTGAAATATCGGTGATCACTAAGTCGGGTTTCATTTGTTGATAAAGATCGAGAGCAATTGCGCCATCTTCTGCCAAAATTAGGTCGATACCAGTATCTTCAAGCATCTTTGATATCAAAATTCGGTTAACACTACTGTCTTCTGCAACCAACAAGCTAATACCTGTTAAGTTAGCTGCTTGGCAAGATGCGACTGGGTTAATTGGCTTGTCGTCGGCGCTAAATAGTTGCAGTAGCTTGCTTGCTGTTACAGGTTGGGATATTCGCTGATGGGATGTAAGTAACGGATGATTGGTAAGCTCTCCCCAAGTCGGTTCTAGAATGCGAATAATAGTTTTGTGATTTGGCTGATGTTTAAGAGAGTTTAATAGCTCTTTATCTGCATGACGTTCGCATTGACCAATAAGAATGACGTCGTACAGGGAGAGGTCATTTTGGTCAGCTTGAGTTTGTTCGCTGGATAAAAAATGGATGAAGTCTAAATTTAGCTCTTCCGCGATTGCTTTTAGTCGTTTTGCTCGCGGTAAGTAATCATCAATCAGTAGCAGCTTCTGTCGCTGCAGACGATTCTGTTGAGAGCTTATTTCGGGTTGATGTTTTAGATTGAGGCTAAAACTAAAGCGAGATCCGACACCTTCGGTAGATGTGACGCTAAGCTCGCCTCCATAAGCTTGAATTAAACGTTTGGATATTGCTAATCCTAAGCCTGTTCCTTCATATTGTCGGGTGACCGAGTTGTCGACTTGTTCGAATTTTTCCATGATGTGGGGAAGGCGATCAGCTGGAATGCCGATTCCGGTATCAATAACATCAAACTGATAGCCATGCTTAGTTGCTGATACTTTTAATAGTACGTGACCATGTTGGGTAAATTTAAGGGCATTACCGACGAGGTTTAGCAGGATCTGGTTGATGCGCCCTTTGTCACCAATAACCTTACTATCAATGGAAAGTGGCATATCGACTAAGAGTATCAATTTGTTGTGTGTCGCTTGATAAGCGCATAAATTACTGCAGTTTTCGATTAGTTCTTTTAAATCGAAGGCTTCTTCAATGAGAGTCAGTTTACCGGCCTCGATTTTGCTGTAATCGAGAATATCATTGATGACGGTGACTAAGTTACCCGCAGAACGGTGAAGTAATGTTAACAAATCTTTTTGTTCAACCCGTTGTTCATTTTCAAGTAGTACTTCACTGATCCCCATAATGGCATTCATCGGGGTGCGGATTTCATGGCTCATGTTAGCGAGAAACTCTGATTTTGCTTTTGCGGCATGGTTAGATTTCTCCACTGCCGCCGAGAGTTGCTGTTCGATTTCGCGTCGATCTGTAATATTGCGCTCCACGGCGATAAACCGCAGTAGATCTCCGTTTTGATCAAGTACTGGGGAAAGATCGATTTCAACCCAATATTTTTCTCGTGATTTAGTGTAGTTGAGGATCTCAACTCGAATAGGTGCTTGGTTTTTGATGCTTTGAGAAAGCAGTTCGACTGTTGCCTGATCGGATTCTTCACCCTGTAATAGTGTACCGGGAGTATGGTTGAGTGCTTCTTGTAGCGAGTACTTGGTTAATCGTTCAAAAGCAGGATTTACCCAGACAATTTTTCCATCTGGACTGGTGATGATGATGGCATCACGTGCATGCTCTGCGACTTCAGCCAGTAGAGAGACTTTATCAGAGAGGATTTTTTGCTTGTAATACTCTTGAGCCAAATTATCTTGTGCTTGGGCAAGTGAGGAGGACATAAGATTAAATGCATCCCCAACCCGTGTTACTTCGTCATTTCCAGGGATGGTTATATGTGTGCCAGGTCCCTGCTGAGTGACTTTCATAACCCCTTTTCGCAGTAAATCCAATCGCTTCATTAGGTATGTACCTAGCGCAAAAGAAAAGAGTGCAACCAGAGACATTTCGATAACAGCGATAAAAATGCTGGCTCGTTTGGCATAATCAAAAATTTGGTGAATACCGTCAACCCTAACGCCCATCTCTACCGAACCAAAAGAGAGTTCATCAAGCATTATTGGGCTGGATACATCGTAAATTCCATCGGAGGCATCGAAAGGGAGTACGTTGGTATCAACGGAGAAATAGTCGCCTTTACGAGTAAGTTCGATGCCATTTTGATCAACAATTCGGATGTAGGCAAGGTTGTGTTCACTGACGACCGATTGCGCAAAACTGGCCAAGTAGGCAAGATCTGTTGCGATAACTGCGTCTCGAGAGGCTTTAGCAAATACACTTACTAATTGCTGGCTACCAATCTCAAGACTTTTCTCATTTGAGCTTTTTAACCAACTTAAGCCGCTGACAATCAATATTCCAAGCGCGAGCGCTTCGATGAGAGCAATGCCTATTATGGTCTTAGAGCGTAGAGTCATAGGCGATCATTAAAGTGAAATGCCAAGCTGGACGATATCATCCCAATCACTATCTTGAGCGGGTTGTAGCCCCTTAATACTTAGCATTTTGAAGCTTTTTTGTGCTTGAGGATCTTTATTTAATAGTTCGACCGCCTTACGTAATGACGTTTGTGTTTTTTCATCCACTTGGTTTGAGACCGCGAAAGCATGGGGCGTGTAGGAAGCGGTTCGATAGATGATTTTGAGATCCTGCTTTGCTTCATCATTGAAACTCTTGAAGGTTCTACCTACCCCACCACCGCTAACGTACAGCCCTTTAGCAACCCCTAGATATACGGAATCATGTGAACCAACGTATTTGGGCGTAAACGTTATCCCTTTTTGTTTAAGCTCCGATTGGGTCAGGATTGACGCTGCAAACGCTCTGGGGGCCGGGAATGCAATCGTCGCTCCTTCTAAATCGCTTAGTTCACCTTGCCAATCACGCTTCGCGACAAGTATGCCCGTGATCTGCTTATCTTTAGCATGCGCAACAGCGGTATAGCCGGGATTATGATTGACCAAGGTAAAGTGATACGGATTCATATAGCTCATATCATATTCCCCAGCGGCTAAGCGTTTTTCAAAGGTGGGGATATCTCTTGCAGTCGCAAAAGTAATATCGACTCCGGCTAATTCTCCCCAGCGATCGAGAAGCGGTTGCCATTGCTGGGCGAGTTTTGCTGCTGATTGTTGCGGCACGACGCCAAAGACCAACTGTTGCTTGTCCGTTGCATGACTCGTAAATGCGATCAGCGTTAAGCCGAGTAATACTGTAGTGCGTCTGCGGCTAGCCCTGAAAATAGTCTGTAACATTGCTCTAATCATCCTGATCTTTTCCTTAAATCCCTTTAAGTTGACCGTGTTTTCGGCCCTCTATTGATAGTAGTCAACGATTCGCATCTTCGTCGTTATATTCTGTTCTAACTAGCAGATTTTATTGAAAACAGTGACTGAGAGAAGGTCGCCTTTTAGAAGGGAGGTCTTTTACGATATGTTTCAATCGAAACAATGCTGATTAACTTGTGCTATTTCGCAGAAACAACCGGCAAGTTAGAGTTATATCAATAATTTCCTTAACATTACGACGTTTTGTTTATCGTATGGATTGAAGGAGAGGGGGCGATGAGTAAAAGTGTACCTGTAGTAACGCTGCTACTGTTGATCATCGGTTATTTTAGTTATCAGCATTGGGTGGTTAAACCGCAATATATCGAGCAGCGCGCCAAAGGAATGGTGTTGCAGATTGCGTATGGTGAGAATTGGTTCAATCCACTTAGTCATAATGAAGATAATCCGGTTTACCACACGACATTAACCGTCAACAGCGCATTTGATGGTGTCGCGTATGCAGATGCGAGAATTGAATATGTTGATGATCAGAAGACAGTGTGTAAGCAGATCCGCTTTCAATTTTCAGTCGAGTCATTGAACGATTACCATTTGTTGTCACAAACCGATTGTGCAATGGGCGCTAGCTAAAAAGCGGATAAATTCAGAGGGGAACTTTGCCGTGTTTAGGGGTTTACAATTCTAGGTAGATATCGCAATCTCAATGCTTCGCTTTTACAAGAGTTTGCATCAATGTCTCCAGAATTGTCTTCACATAACATCAAATTTATTGCCTCTGATATGGATGGCACACTGCTTGATGAATCGTCTCAGCTCGATCCTCAGTTTTTTGATCTTTATCGCCAACTCACCGAGCAAGGCATCATCTTTGCCGCCGCGTCCGGTCGCCAATACGCGAGTTTGAAACAGACATTTTTACCCATTCAAGATGAGATGATGTTCATCGCGGAAAATGGCACTTTTGTAATGCATAATGGGGTAGAGCTGTATAGTTGCCCATTGGATACTCGTACTGCGCGTGAAGTCGTGGTCGCGGCGCGTGAGATAAAAGGCGCTTATACGGTGTTGTGCGGAAAAAATTCTGCCTATATTGAAACCCAAGATCCGATTGCGTTAGCAGAGTTGAGTAAGTACTACCATGCATGTCAGTATGTGGAAGACTTGTTGGACGTTGACGATGAGTTTATTAAAGTCGCGATTTGTCATTTTGATAGTACTGAACAATTTGTCTTCCCAACGATGAATGCAAAATTTGGCGCAACTAACCAAGTGGTGGTCAGTGGCCGAATTTGGCTTGATATAATGCATGCCGAGGCATCAAAAGGCGCAGCAATAGAACATTTACAAAAGACGCTTGGTTTTACTCATGAACAAACCATGAGCTTTGGCGACTACTTTAACGATGTAGAGATGTTGAAGGCGAGTTACCACTCTTATGCCGTCGAAAATGCCCATCCAGAAGTGAAAAAACTAGCTCGTTTCCGAGCACCGAGCAACATTGAAGCGGGTGTGATGCAAGTGCTCAAAAAAACGGTGTTGAATCAGGCGTAGCTACGCTTTTTGATGTTGAAATCAATCCCTGCTTATTGATTGGCAGGGATTGTTGGTATTCGCAATAATCTAACCGATGTGGGTCATCTTGTTTAGCGTAAAGCTAACAATCGCATCTTGCGTCGCTTGGACGTATTGAGCGATATGTTCGGTGGCTAGGTGCGTTTGTAAATGTGCTTCTGACGCCCAGTTTTCGTAAAAGACAAAATGCGCAGGGTCTTGATTGTCCTGATGTAAATCGTAATTGATGCAGCCTGCTTCTTTGCGTGTCGGCTCAATCAATTTCAGTAATTCATTTTTTACCAATTCAATTTTATCCGCATGTGCGACGATATTAGCCACGATGGTTAATTTGGTCATCGACTTCTCCTTAATTTATCTTTTTGCTCAAACTGTCAAAGCGATAGCGGCTGGCCGACGCTTTGTTTTCTGCACTAAGCATAATCTTTGATGAGCCAATAGAAAACGTGCCTTCGCTTAAACCAGTTTCAAATAAAATTTGATAATCAGCCGATGTTCCACTCGATGGTTCTCCTTGATCCTAACTGTCGGTGATCGTTTATGCTGAGCGATTGAACTGGGCGCGATATTGCTTGGGAGAGATGCCCACCACGCGGCGAAAATGATGGCGCATGCTCTCGGCATTATTGAAGCCCGATTGCACGGCGAGTTGTTCAATACTGCCGTTATCACTCTCCAGCATTCCCTTAGCTAACTCAATGCGCTGTATGATTAGCCACTCTTGCGGCGTCAAATCCATACTGGCGCGAAATTTTCGGTCAAAGGTTCTGCGTGACATATTGGCTTTCTCTGCCATCAAATCAACGCTGATGAACTGGTCCAGATTGGCTCTCGCCCACTGTAGTGACTCTGAAAACTGGTTGGCCACTTGTAGCATTGGCGTATCGACAAATTGCGCTTGGCCACCATTTCGATGAGCTGAGACCACTAAACGTTTTGCTACTTGGTTAGCAATGGTATAGCCAAAGTCTTGTCTTACCACGGCAAGCCCGAGATCTAACCCTGCCGCGCTGCCTGCTGAGCAGCCATATTGACCATCAAACACATACAGTACATTACTGGCGTAGTTAACTTGTGGAAATCGTTCACGAAATCGCGCTTCAAACGCCCAGTGCGTGGTTGCTTGTTTACCATCAAGAAGACCCAGTTCACCGAGTAAAAATGCCCCGGAACAAAATGAAATGATGCGTTTATTTTGCTGCGCAAACCGCAGTACTTCGGTTTTTGTTTTTGGGTCAATGTCAGCGGTGTGGGTCGGCCAACTGGGAATCACTAACATATCGTAATCAGTAAGATCAGCCACATGCTTGGTTTTCATCACGATATCACCTGTCGTCGTGATGGCTTGGTCAACGAGATTGATGACCTCTGCCTCATACCAATGTTCAAATTCAGGTCGAGATAGCGCAAACATCTCAACCGCGCAACCCAGTTCGAAGAAGGAGATGTCGGGGTGTGAAAGTATTGCCACGCGCATGATTGTCATCCTTAACATGTCATTAACTTGGCTTGATATTAACGAACCTTGACTTGAAAGCCAATGGTGATGATGTGTTCAACGATGAATAATGGTGGTAGGTAATTAAGCTAAACGATAATCGATAGACGAGACACAAGGAGAAGTTATGTCGAGTGCCGTATCCAGGGTTCCTGCCGCACAGAGCGAGAGAGCATTGCGTCATTTTAGTGCTCAATTAGAGTTCGAAACCGATTGTTGGGATGTGCATCATGCGCTTACCAATCAAAGACAAGACTTTATTTTGGTCGATGTGCGGGGCAATGAATTATTCGCTCAAGGGCATATTGCTGGCGCGGTGAATATTCCTCATAGCCGTTTAAATGAGAAAGCACTTGTTGATTACCCTCTAGATTGCCTGTTCGTTGTCTATTGTGCTGGGCCGCACTGCAACGGTACGGAGAAAGCCGCGATTCGCTTAGCTAAGCTTGGGCGTCCGGTGAAGAAAATGATTGGTGGAGTGACGGGATGGCTCGATGAAGGGTTCGACTTAATAGGCTCATAATAAAGTCATTCTGCTGATAACTTGCATTGGTTGGTGGTTTTATATGCAATCTAGGTTTCAATTTTCAATAGTCTATGCAAATTATGCATAGACTAGCTGACGAAATATCATTAGTAACTTAGTGCCTTGGCCACTAAACTCCGCGCTCATTTTTTACCTCATGGACTTTGTATGTTCTCACAATCGCTGAAAGCTCAGTTAACCAGAATGGTGCTGTTGCTGGGTTTGACGCTCGTTGTAGTTCATCACAGCGAGCCGTTACTTGAGTTGCTTGCTCAGCAAGCCGTAGACATGGGATGCCATCAACAAAGTGGCGTATCAGAATCGGATACCCATTCGCATCACCATTAATTTGCTGGCCAATTCGCGTACTGATGGCCAGATCATTTCGATAAGTTATTAAGACATATTATGAGTATTTTCCGCTTTCCATTATTGGTTTGGCTAGGGATCGGCATTTTGATCACCAGCCTTGGTATTCGTCAGTCATTTGGCATTTTTATGATGCCCATTTCTGAACACTTTCAAACGGGGCGAGAGTTTTTTAGTTTTGCTATCGCTTTGCAAAACTTACTGTTTGGTGCTTTTCAGCCATTTATTGGTATGGCAGCAGACAAATTTGGTTCAAAACGCATTATCTTTTTAGGTGCACTTTCTTATGCGTTGGGTCTTTATTTAACTTCAATTACCTCTGAAGCGAGCATGTTATATGTTTCTTTGGGCGCGTTAGTTGGCCTTGGTCTAAGCTGCACCAGCTATGTGATTGTTTTGGGGGCGGTGGCTAAAGTGGTACCCGCTGAACATGCGGCAAAAGCGTTTGGTTTAACCACTGCGGCGGGTTCATTTGGTATGTTTGCGGTCATACCTGGTGCCCAATGGTTACTGATGGATTTTGGCTGGCAGCAAGCGATGCAGGTGTTCGCGGTGCTATGTACTGTGATCATGGCGTTGAGCTTATTTATGAAAACAGCGCAAAGTAATAATGTGGCGAACAATCAAAATGGCCAGGATGATCTTACGCTGAGTCAGGCAATCAAAGAAGCATTTCATCATCGTGGTTACTGGTTGATTCATGCGGGTTTCTTTGTGTGTGGTTTTCACGTTATGTTTATCGCCACTCATTTACCAAGTTACTTAGCCGATAAACACTTGCCAGCATCAAGTGCGGCAATGGCTTTGGCTTACGTCGGCATTTTCAATATCTTTGGTTCGTATTTCTGGGGTGTGATGGGTGATCGCTTCAACAAGCGCTATGTGATGTCTGCGCTGTATTTGATGCGAACTGTGGTGATCGCGGGTTTTGTTACTTTGCCGATCACAGAAAACACGGCGGCTATTTTTGGTGCCGCGATTGGTTTTTGTTGGTTAGGCACAGTGCCGCTAACCTCAGGGCTGGTGCGTCAGATCTTCGGTGCTCGTTATCTATCAACCCTATACGGTTTGGTGTTCTTTACTCACCAAGTCGGTAGCTTCCTTGGTGCATGGGCGGGTGGCCGTATTTATGATTACTATGGTAGCTATGAGCCAATTTGGTGGTCGACAGTCGTATTAGCCTTTATCGCGGCACTACTTCATATTCCAATTAATGACAAGCCAGTCACGCGATTAGCAACGGCATAATCATTAAGCGTAATATTACCGATATTTTAGAGAGCTGGGTTATACTCAGCTCTCTTTCTATCTATCGTTTGTGGTTACCCATGTTCTCAGAATGGCTTACCTCTGAGGCCCTGATTGCGGCATTTTTGATCTTTGTTGGCTCATTTGTGCAAACCTCGATTGGCTTTGGCTTGGCTATCGTCGCATCACCGCTGTTATTTTTGGTTTCTCCTGACTATGTGCCAGCGCCGATCTGCTTGGTGGCATTGTTCATCTCATTGTTAAATGCCTTGAAATACCGCTCAAGTATTGAAATTGGTGGCCTAAAAATGGCGCTGATTGGTCGCGTTCCTGGATCGATTGCTGGTGGTGCTTTACTCGTGATGGTTTCTGGTAATGCGCTGGCCTTATGGTTGGGTATCTTGGTGCTGTTCGCTGTATTAGTCAGCCTATTGCCTGTGCGAATTGAACCGACCCCAACACGTATGGGGATTGCCGGTTTTTTCTCAGGCTTTTTTGGTACCAGTAGCGCGATTGGCGGTCCACCAATGGCACTGTTGCTGCAACATCAAGAAGCGAATCAGTTGCGTGGTAATCTATCGGCGTTCTTTGTTTTCAGCTCGATTATTTCATTGTGTGTGCAAATACCGGTTGGCTTTTTAAATACGCATCATCTTTGGATCACTATTCCGTTGTTGCCTGCGGCTTATTTGGGCTATCGCTTAGCGCGAGCGACAACGGGCTCGCTACCAAAGGAAAAAATTCGAATTGGCGCGTTGGTGTTATGTTCTCTCAGTGGGGCAACGGCGGTGTGGCAAGGGATAATGGCATTATAATTCATATTAGGTTCATGTAATTTATGAATACTAGCAGTGTCTGTTTGGTTGATCATATTGACGATAGACCATAAGCTACTGGGCATTAGATGAATTCCGTTCACTCTCTATGTTTTGTATTATCATTTTTTAAAAGAGGGTAAAAATATGCGAACACTCGGTAACATCATTTGGTTTTTATTCGGTGGTGTCTTTATGGGGCTAATGTGGTGGATGTTTGGTCTGCTTGCATTCATCAGTATTATCGGTATTCCATGGGGTAGAGCCTGCTTTGTGATGGGGAATTTCTCGTTTTTCCCATTTGGTAAAGAGGCGATCTCTCGTGATGAACTAACCAATGAAATGGATATTGGTACCAGCCCGTTGGGTGTTGTCGGTAACGTGATTTGGTTCCTATTGGCTGGCGTGTGGTTGGCGATTGGTCATATTCTCTCAGCCGTCGCATGTTTTGTGACCATTATCGGTATTCCATTTGCTTTACAGCATTTGAAACTGGCGGTGATTTCACTCGCACCGATTGGTAAAACCGTGGTATCGAAAGAAGAAGCGGCTGCAGCTCGTTACTCAATTCGTCGCTGAGTCTATTGTGACATTGTTGATAGACAAGAACTGTAACAGACAGAACGCCGCTGAATAGCGGCGTTTTTACTGCTAAACGTTTTTATAGCTAAAAGTCTGCTTAGTAAGCTCTAATACCAAACGCACGTAATTGGCTGGGTAACACCTCATCGAGTCTATCGATCTCATCGACACAAACTTCAATTAAAGCGAACTGGTGCTGTTGGTAGAGCGTTTTGATTGCCTGTTTACTCATCTCGTCAGTCGGCCCTTGATCATCGCCCCAATATTGCAGATACACCTTTCCTGTCGGGAGATAAAAATCACACAATTGCTCTTGTTCAATCGGCAATGGGCGATCATAAGCGTGAACAATGCCATTCATATAGAGCCAGTTATCAATGATTAACTCACCGCGAGAGCGAACATAATGGCCATCTAAGGTGCGATGTTTGGCGGCAAATTTTTGCTGGAAATTAGAAAATGACTTATCGGTCGCATTGGCTTGTGCATCTTGGCCTAAAAATTCTATTACCGTCTGTTTTAAGCGCTGATTGTGTACGATGGTATCGTGCCACAGGGCATAGTGTTGCTCGCTTTGGCTATCAACACGTTGCTGACCGCCGTGCGTTAAGCCGGATGCGGTGACATGCCAGCCACTGTCTGTTTTATTGATCCAACCCAGCTCACTGAGTAGTTGATTAATTTTTTTAGCATTGAGTTGAAAGCGTTCACCGATCTGCGTTGCGGTGAGCTGTTTTCCATCCGTCAGTGCATCGTCGATCAACAGGTTCTCGGGCCAAATAATGTATTGACCAAACTTGGGATGTTGGAGGTATTCTCCGCCGAATCTACGGCCCAGTTCGGTCAGCACCCAACTCTCTTCACTGCGATTAATATAACCAGCATGTTTTAGGTCATTGAACAGTTGTTTAACATCAATACTACGCTGTTTGGCCAGCTGAGAAGTGGATATTTTAGGTTGGGTCACGCATGGCTCCTTTGCGCTACAAGTTAGGTCTATTTTGGCAGCAATAGTGGTGATAATCTATGTTTGTGTCGTACTCTTAGGCCAAGCTCACGCGATAAAAAAGGAGGCGAAGCCTCCTTAGTCAGTTCACACTAGAATGTGTTTAATACCACCTGATTTCGACCAAGCCCTTTAGCTTGAGAAATCGCCTTGTCGGCATTACCGACGGTGATATGTTGGCTGTCACGAACCCGAGTTACGCCCATACTGATGGTGTAATGGATGTCCTCACCGTTATAGCAATAGGCGTGCTTTTCGATCAACTGCCTAAATAAATCACATTGGTCATAGGCGTCATTTTCATCATTGGCATGGAACAAGACGCAGAATTCATCCCCACCATAACGCGCATGACTAATTGCTTTCGGCTTGGCAAAGCAGGTTTGCATCAATTCTGCAGTGGCGAGGATGATCTTGTCGCCACATTTGTGCCCGTGATTGTCGTTGATCAACTTAAAGCGGTCGATATCAATCAAAGCAAAAAAGACGTGCTGGTTATCGATGTTGTGGTCAATCGCTTCACGCATGATGTGCTTGTTATCCAACTGCGTCATGACATCTTTACTAAGCAATTTCTTGTGCAGTAATAAGTTCGCTAAAGCCACTTCTGAGTAATCACAGATCATGTGTACGATAGTACGATACGTTGGCATCATTGCTTGTATGTATATCACTGCGATCAATTCGTCTTTGCTAAACAGAGGTAAGCGGTAGTGACGGGCTTGAATCATCAGTTTTTTGGCCAACGGATCAGTATGCGCTTTGCTTTGGTAGTCGATGACGCCCGGAGAAAAGTGTTGTGCCAGTGGGTTATCACACATGATCACGCGGCTGTTACCGTGAAAGTCGACAGTGCTAAACTGGTTGTTATCGCGATCATACAGACAAAATTGCACACCTTGATGAGAGACGAAACGGTCAAGAATATGGCGGAATTGCTGTTTGAATTGGGCTAAATCTGTTTGGCGGTTTAGTGTCGACAAAGACTGATTAAGCTGGCGAATCAAATAGGCAATCGATGCTGAGATTAACAGTAACGAAGCGATAAAGATGGCCGTCAAACCAAATTGGTAAGAAGAGGCAAGAATATCAGATCGATCTGTTCCGGAGATGAAGACCCAGTTAAAGGCATTGTCGGTATCGAATACGGTGATTTTAAATTGGTCACGATAATAGTATTCGTAATGGCCAAATTGTTGCCCGGAATCAATCAAGGCGCTAATGCCGCCATGATAGCTCACAGAAGGGGAGCCAATACGGCTTGGATCTGGATGGAATATTAAGCGTTCAGTATGACGATCGATCACAAACACATAGCCATCGTTGAGCGTTCGTAAACCTCTGAGACTTTGAGTGGTATGCATAAGATCGAACTCAAGCCAGATTTGATTGTCGCTATCTGGGGTGTATTTAACTGCAAATACCCAATAGCCGGGCTTTTTCTCATAAAGAGAAGATACCGCTAAATTAGCGGACAGTTTGATCAGTGGTGTCCAAATAATGTCTGCGTTGCGCTCGGCATCGGTCGATTGCAGTGACACAGAGCGATATTGGCCAGTTTCTTGGTTTACATGGATCACATCGGCATACAAAGGAGAGTGCTTGAGAATGCGTTTTGCCGTGTTATTGAATTGCGTCAGAGATGTCGTGTTATCTAACAGGAACAGTTTGCTTGAGGCGGCTTCGATTTGAGTAGCAACTAAGCTAGAGGCGGTATTAAGGTTAGCAAGTGACTGCATATCAGCATCTTGTTCGGATGTTTTGAACTGCTGATAAGCCAAGTAAATCATACCGAGTGATAATAGTATAACGTACGGCCTGAGCGTGTGGATAACTAACTTAGGTAAAGCCATAACTGATTTTTGCCAACATATTTAAAATTATTGTGATTTGTGTCGTATAATAAACGGATTTTGTATGCACATCAATGCACTTTTGACAACAACTTGTCGCTTTTATTGAGTAGTAATAGGGGGCACATCACTTTGCGCCCCTCTTGGTGTGGAGAGAAATCGTATCTAATGAGCTCACTGATTGGCTCAGGAATTTTAGTTGGGTGAGAAATGAAAAATTGCGATTGAAACCGGTTCAAGTAGGATTTGCTTACCATCAATCGTCTGATGCAAATCTAATCCGCCAGTATTACAGATCATATTCCATTGCTGCTGTTCTTCACTCGGTAAGCTAAATCGCGCCGGTGCGTTGGTTTGGTTGATGCAATAAAATAGTTCATCGCCATGTTCGTCGATTCCTAGGTGCAAAGCGACCGCGGTGAGCTGATTCCAATCATCGTGAGAGAGATCTTTACCATCAAGACGGCGCCAAAAAATCCGGTTGTGGTTGCGACTCTCGCCACTGAATGCACGAATAAAGGGCAGCATATAGCGTTGTCGTGCAGCCACCATCTCTGCTAACCATTGTTTAAAGTTCTGCTGGTTTTGATTCAATTGCCAATTTAGCCAACTGATTTCGTTGTCTTGGCAATATGCGTTGTTATTGCCTCTCTGTGTATGTGACAACACATCAGCGGTTAAAATGTGTGGAATACCAAAGGAGAACAGTAGCGTGGCCATAAAATTGCGTTTCTGTTTTTCACGCAGGTTGGTCACTGATTGACTATCTGATGGTCCCTCAATTCCGTAGTTTGCCGAACGATTGTCACCGTGCCCGTCTCGGTTTTTCTCCCCATTAGCTTCGTTATGTTTAGACTTATAGGAGACCAGATCTTGCAGACAGAAGCCGTCGTGGTAAGTAATGTAATTGACGGTAAGGCGATAAGGCCAGTTGGCGGCGCTATAGAGATCTCGTGACCCCATCAAGCGTGTCGCGAGTTCTTTTAGATAGCCGTTATCACCGCGCCAAAAGCTCCGGCTAATATCGCGTAGGCGATCATTACATTCGTTCCAACCTTGGGGAAAATTACCGACTTGATAGCCATTTGGCCCGATATCCCACGGCTCAGCAATGAGCTTGGTTTGCTTGAGGACTGGATCTTGTGCCACCGCTTTGAAAAAGCCGCTGTTGGGATTGAATTGATCACCTTCGCGACCCAGTGTCGCTGCGAGATCGAAACGGAAGCCATCAATATGGAATTCATTAACCCAGTAACGAAGGGTATCCATAACTAGGTTAAGTGATGGTTGATACGCTAAGTTGATAGTATTGCCACAACCAGTGTAGTTGGCAAAATGAGTGCCATGGGCTAAGTAGTGATGTTTGTCGAGTGCTCTGAGGTTAAAAGCTGGCCCATCGGTGCCCCCTTCTGCTGTGTGGTTGTATACCACATCTAGAATGACTTCAATGCCATGGCGGTGCAGTTCTCGAATGGTGGTTTTTAGTTCAAAGACCGCATCGTATTCAGCGTAACGTGGATCTGGCACCATAAAGAGATAAGGATTGTATCCCCAATAGTTCACCTTGCGCATTGAGAGTAGGTGAGGTTCATGCATACAGGCCGTGATCGGCATTAGTTGAATCGTGTTGATATTTTGTTCGCGGTAGAAGGCCAACATCGTTTCACTGATCAAGCCAAGATAGCGGCCTTGTTGGCTGGTTGATACGTCAGGATTGCATTTAGTGACGCCTTTTACATGAGTTTCAAACAACACCATTTCATCGCGAGGTCGGTTGGGTTTGCTAACGTCTTGCCAGTCAAATCTATCATTAGTCACGACACATTTAGCCAGCTTAAAACTTTTTTCAGCGTTAAACGGTAAGACGTAACCCAGTTCACGTTCTAGAGCTTTGGCATAGGGATCGGCGAGGTAATGCAAATGGCCGTTGATCGTTGTGATGTAACCGTATTTTTGACCTGCTTGAATATCGGCAATGTAAGTGTGTTTCACGCCTGCATATTCATGCTCTAATGGATGAGTAGTATAACTGCCAGAATCGTCAAACAACGCCAGTTGAATGTCAGGGCAGTCCGGCGAATGAATCGCAAAGTTACACCCTTGTTGAGTTAGAGTGGCACCGAGCGGATATGGGCTTGAATTAGTCACTGTCATTGATTTTATTATGTGTCTTCTGTAAGTGGATTTATCACTTGGTTAAGTACTTAAATGCCATCCAATTTTAGAGCAGAGATGCCCGCTTGAATTAGCATACTGTTATCTCTTTTTCTAAATAGTGAACTATATTGCATTTTGTATTACAGAATGTTGTCTAACTTTGACTATTTTTTATCGTCAAATGTGATCGATCTCCAGCCTCTAAGGTCGTAGAACCAATATTAATGCGCTTGTTTCTTAATCGGTTGCTAGAAAAATTAAGTGGTTTTTGGAGATATGCCTCCACAAAGGTTAAAAATAGTGCGTTTTTTGTTCGTTGTCGTCTAAATTAGACTCACTATTTTCCTGCTGCGAAATAGAAGGAAAGATAGTTGCAATATTGACCGCATATTGGTTAGGGGTATCTACGTCGAGGTAATGATTTTAATACAATGGAGCAAATATCCAGTGAAAAGGAAGACTAGGGTGTCTCGCGCTTTTTTCGCAGTATTGGTTGTTCTTGTGACGAGCTTAATTGGCGGTTGTTTTGATCAGCAGGGTCAGGCAATTAAATACCATGGAATCTACACCACCGATCAAGCCAATTTACCTCTGATACAAATTTATCATCAAGATGGGCAAGATTATCTACGTTCAGCTTGGGGAGTACTTGCAATTGATGTGAGTACTCAAGGAGCGATAAAAATACACGACAGTCGAGTCTCTATCTCGGGGCAGTTCACCCATGTTCAGCAGGGAGAATATCAACAAGCGCAATTTTCTGAAAATGGTCAACGCTATCAAGCGAAACGCCATCACGCCTTGCCTCAACATCAACTATTGGACAAATTGTATGACTCACCAGAGTGGTTTACATCGGTAGGTCAGCATCAAAGCTGTCAATTTTCGTCCTGGAGTGAAAATCCTGACGCAAAGTTTAATCGAGATTTGATTGACGAACTAATGCAGCTTGGCGAAAAAGAGTCAGGCCCTTTTGCTAACACGAATAGTTTTTTGATCGCTAAAAATGGCGAGATTGTCTACGAAAAGTACCTGAATGGCTGGCAATCTGCTTACCCGCATAGTGTTCAATCCATTACTAAAAGCTTAACCTCGATGATGGTTGGCGTCGCACAGCAACAAGGAAAATTGGGTGATACTCAACAAAAACTAAGCGAACTGATGCCGCAATATGAATCGCTGCTGCAAGGTGAAAAAGCCAGTTTAACCGTACATGATTTTCTCTCAATGGGCGCTGGACTTGAGTGGGATGAATGGGGCACACCTTATTCAGATCCCGCCAATATTCGTTATCAAGAAATGATAGAGAGTGACCCAGCTCGCTTTGTGCTCAGTCGTTCAATGGTCGATAAGCCAGGGATACGATTTAATTACAATGGTGGTTTGGTGACGATTGTGGGTCAACTTTTGGCAGAGCAAACTCAGCATGACAATTTTGCGGAGTTCATGAAGAGCAGTTCATTGCAAAGTTTGTGTCTAGAACATGCCTATATTAGCAAGCAAGCGGGGAACCACTCTAATACCGCTGGTGGGGCATTTTTGCGTTCGAGAGATATGCTCAAATTAGGGCTGTTACTCGATAACCAAGGAAAGTGGCAAGGTAACCAGATTATCTCACCGAGTTGGATAAAACAGATGACCACGCCTTATCTTGCGACGCCAATCTATAGCTCTGGGTATGGTTATTATTGGTGGATTGACCATATTTTTAGTGGTGGAAAAACCTATCAAGTCAATTATGCGCTTGGTTATGGTGGGCAAATGATCGCGGTTGTTGACGATCTTAATTTGGTGATTGTGCGCACTGCGAGTAATTTTGAATTGCTGTTGCCTCATACACGACTAATGAAAGAGTTTATTCTTCCTGCGTTTGGCCACTAGTGCTGATCGCTTGAGTCATACTTCTGGCATATATGTTGCGAACGCATAAATATTAACATTTATTTCACATTAAATTTAATTTCATAAGTGATTGAATTTAAATTTTTTTATTCTTATTTTTTGACAGCGAGAAGGAATGAATTTCGCCCCTTACTTTGACAGTTTGCCGCAACTCTCTACGCTTAATAAAAACGTCAAAGAAAAGGAGAGCGAAATGGCGACATTCAAACAGGACATTCCTAATCGTGTCACTATCTACCATGATGACCTTGAGCAGGAAAAAGCAGTAAAAAATGCACTAGCACCAGAGAAACCGCGTTATTTCAATGGTTCACCGACCTATCAGGCGGAGAGCGTCGAATCGTTTAAGCAGAAATTAGCCGATGTGGGAATGTCTTTGGATCGCTAGATAACGGACGAATGAATCGGTAACAGGCGACCAGTAACGGGTCGCCTGTTCTTTTTTGCGGAGTATGAATAACGTAAACATTAGCCGGATGACGGTGACCAAGTAACTAGGTGCTTTGTGCTATGGCGATAATACGGCGCAACACTGCTTCTTCGGTGACATTCGGGTTTCGATAGTAATTGAATATTTCTGAATTGATGGCTTGTTGGGCAATGGGATTCACCGCCATCGAGTCACTCATGCTCGGTATTGCCAGTCCGTTCTGGCTGGCTTGGATAAAGTCTTGGGCGGATTGTCTCTGGCAGGAATTGAAATTGGAAAGGTCGATATCGGTTCGCACTGGAACTGAGCCTTTAATTTGATTAAAGCGCGTTTGAAACGTTTTGTCTGCCAGCGCGTTGGCCACCGCAACCGCTTGTTGTTGACTAAAGTCAGGAGCGTCCATAAAGATAAAACTATCCATGTTATACAAAAATGCACCGTGTGATTGAGGTGCTGGATAGCAACCTATTTGCTGCGGAACTTTAACATCGGAAGCCAGCAGATCGCCTAAGATCCAGTCGCCGCCCAATTGAAATAGCGCTTTATTGTCGACTAAGGTTTGCGTTGCTGTATCCCAGTTTTGATTGGGCTGTAGCGGTTCAACAAAGCTAGCAATTTTGCGTAATTGGCGTAGTGCCAAGCGCATTTGCTCACTATCAATATGATCGCGTTTAAGCTCGACTAACGCTTTATGGTAAAAGTCGACGCCCCCGGAGGCGATCAGTAAGCTTTCAAAGAGTGACGCGATTTGCCAGCTTTGTTCACCAAGGGCTAAGGGCAATAGATTGGCTTGTTGAGCTTTTTCCATTGCTTGAAACATTGCTGGCCAAGTGGTTGGTACTTGTAGTTCGAGTTGATCGAGTAAACGATGGTTGACCCACATCCAATTTAGTCGATGTAGGGTGATAGGTAGCGCGATATAACCGTTAGCTGATTTATTGATACTGATGGTCAGTGGATGTAGGTTTTCATCCCATTGATGCTTGAGCGCGGTTTCGTTGATGCTGTGCACGATACCCACATCGTCCCATGCTTTGATACTTGGCCCTTCGATCTGTGCCACATCGGGTGTATTACCTGCCAACGCACGAGCTTGTAATACCGTCATCGCACTGTCGCCGCCGCCACCTAGAATCGCTGAGTGCCGCAATTGGATATCATGGTGTTGTAACTGATTTTCGAGAGCTTCTAACGCTTTGATTTCGCCTTTTGAAGTCCACCAATGGAGAAACTCTACCTCAGCAAAACTGTCGGCGGAAAAGCTGGTGATGATCATAGTGAGTAGTGTTTTGTTCATGCTTAATCTCTTGGAAATGCGAGCGTCGCGCATAGGCCGCCACGTTCTGTCACACTGAGTGATAAATGACCGCCATGCGCTTTGGCAATGCTTTGCGAAATAGTGAGGCCAAGACCATTACCCTCTTTATCGGTGTGACCACGAAAATAGGGTTGAAAGAGTTTCTCGAGTTGATTGGCTTCGAGATATTGACTATCTAACGAAGTGCCATGATCTTCGATCATTATGGTGATGGCATCGGCCGTTTCCGCAAGCGTAATTTCCGCCTTATGACCGTATTTGACGGCGTTATCAATCAAGTTTTGCATACAGCGCTTAATTGCTAATGGCTTGCCTGCATAAGCTTGCACTGGCCCGCCATGGATGAAAATTCGTTCGCCATTGGGATCGATGATAGCCGCGATATGCACCACTAATTGGCGTAAATCGATCGGCTCAATATCCTCGTGGATATCGGTCTCTTTGATGCACTGTAATGCGCCTTTAACCATCAGGTCGAGATCGTTGGCAATGCGTGAAAAGCGTTGCCGTTCAACCTCATCATCAAGCATTTCGGCTCTCAGTTTTAGACAAGCAATGGGGGTTTTTAAATCGTGAGATATAGCGCCAAACAGCATCTCACGATCTTTCATATGACTGTCGATGCGGCGATTCATTTTATTAAATGCATGCACTGCCGCTTTGAGTTCTGCGCTGCCTTCTTCTTTTAATTCGGGCACTTTCAATCGGCTTGACATAAGTGTGGCGGCCTTGGCTAGGCGACGGATGGGCCGGATTTCGCGCTGCACGACTACCCAAGTACAGATCAGCAACACCAACGCCGAAAGTAGCAGGGTAAACCACTCGCGAATTTCGAAATAGTTGGTCTCTAAGTTGATATAAGGCGCAGGTAGTACCGCGGCTAAATAGAACCACGCGTGTTGATCGACTTTGACTTGAATAACTAAAATCGGTGGGTTGAGATCGCCATAAGAGAGTGAGTAATGACCCCATAGCAACGGCAACTCATCTATGGGCAGCTCTTTGTTAAATACTTTCAGTTTGTCGCGGCGAGTAAACTCGACCTGAATCGTCGGGGCATTGTGCAGTTCTTGGCGCAATACCGACTCCACTTCGTTGATCACCATGGTTTTTCGTTTGCTATCAGGCAGGGGAGCGACAGGTATTTGGTGGTTGTTGAGTGAAACAAAAAAGCGTGTTCCGCCCATACTTCGCAGTTGATTAAGGACCAGATGACGATATTCCGGTGGCAATGTTTGGAAAAAAGAAATGGTTGAAGCAGCACTGAGCGCTAAGCTGTTGACCGTCGTCGTTAGCCCTTGCTGATCCTTTTCGCTGCTGTGTTGATACCAAATTAATCCGGCTAAAAACTGAGCTAAAATAATGACGCACAGCAAGAATAAGCTGGTGCGCATTGCCAAGGAGTTGCTCCACGCTTTAACTTTCATACTGTACGCCAGCTGTAAGCATGTAACCCTTGTTACGTACGGTCAGAATCAGTGAGCGATCTTTGTCATCAAGGTGATGACGTAGGCGGCTAATTTGCACATCGATACCCCGCTCAAATGGATCGCTGTCTCGCCCCCAGATTTCACGGGCAATGTCATCGCGCGACAGAATCGATTCGGCATGGGAGATAAACAACCCGAGTAACGAAAGGTCGGCGCCACTAAGTTGCTTGATGGTTTGTGTTGGCAAGTGAGTCAATTGGCGAGTGACTGTATCGAGTAACCAATTTTCGAAACGTACTCGACGTGCTAATTTGGCACTTTGGCTGGTGATGCTGCGACGGAGAATCGTTTTGATCCGGGCGAGCAGTTCACGAGGGCTAAAGGATTTGGTTATGTAATCATCCGCGCCCATTTCAAGCCCAGCGACGCGATCGGCTTCTTCAGTCACTGCGGTGAGCATAATAATCGGTACGTTCGAGGTCCGGCGAAGTTGTTGGCATAAGCAAAAACCATCATCGCCGGGCATCATGATGTCAAGGATGATGAGATCAGGTTGATGTGTTTCTAGCACTCGCCACATGGCTTGGCCATTTTCGGCACCGATAACATCAAAGCCGGCTTTCCCAAGGTAATCGCTTAATGCTTCGCGTAGATCACGATTGTCATCGACGACTAAGATTTGTTTGCCGCTCATTCACTTTCTCATCTCTTTCAATAGGCCAACTATGATGCCATTACAGGTGATTATCTCAATTGAAGTGAGTTAATTTATTGCTATTTAAGAAGTTATTTTTGTAAGTGAACTCTTACATTCGCGGAGGTTGCGAGGGAAGTTAAGATATTTTTGCGAAAACTGTTGGCTTGAATCCTGATTTTGCGAACTCATCGCTCACTCAGTAGGCTGGTCCTCGAACCTCAAGTTAACTTGAGTTAAGCTTTAGTGAGATAAACAGTAAACATTTGGTGGTAGCAAGTATGACGATGTCAGTAGGGCAAGTGGCAGAACGGGCAGGAGTTGCGGTGTCGGCGTTGCATTTTTATGAGCAGAAAGGGTTGATTAGCAGCTGGCGAAATTCGGGTAATCAGCGTCGCTATGAGCGCAGCGTGATTCGTCGTGTCGCGGTAATTAAAGCGGCGCAACAAGTTGGGATGTCTTTGGAAGAAATCGGCCAAGCGTTTGCGATTTTACCTAAACACAAAGCGCCAACTAAAGCACAGTGGGAAGCGATGGCAACACAATGGCACGCCGATCTTGAGCATCGTATTTTGCAGTTGCAAGCATTGCAACGCGATCTTAATGGGTGTATTGGCTGTGGTTGTTTATCCCTTGATAGCTGCAATTTACGTAATCCAGAAGATAGTCGTGCAACTGATCATAGTGGCGAGTCATTACTAACTAATCCAGAAGACCAGTTTTAATCACGGTATCTAGATATAGCGCGACAGCCTAATGTCTAGACTCGCGGCTCTATAATGCGGGGCTATAGTGACAGAGCAAAAGTGAGCAAAATTGGCAAGGTTAATACGCTGAAAAAGTTACCATATAGCACCATAGAAGCCACTTCTGACGGTGATATTTGAAAGCGTTCCGCAAAGAGGAAATTCATCACGGCGGGCGGCAGCATGGCAAATAACACCATCATTTGTAATTGCATCGTTGGCAGTGGAATCAACCAATAAATGATTGCAAAAGCGATCGCGCCAGTGGCCAGTGACTGGATGCTACACACGAGACCTATTTTCAATCCGCTTAAACGCATATTACACATTTGTGCACCCAGAGATAATAACATCACTGGCACGGCGGCTTGACCGAGGAGCTTGGTGGCTTCATACAAGGGCATCCAAACGGACACATCACTGAGGTTGAGAATAAGTGCGCTTGCTGCAGCAAGAAAGACGGGCATTTTGATCACTTGCTTAAATGGATTTCCCCCGCTGAGCACCGCCAAGCCGATACTGACATGCGTACAGGCGGACACAACAAATAACAGCACTGCTGAGGCGAGCGCCGATTCACCAAATGTGTAAGTAAAAAGGGGAATGGCTAAGTTACCGCTATTACGAAACATATGCGGAGGAGCCCACGCCTTAAAATCTAACTTCATGATCTTGCAAATCGGGATCATCACCAATCCGGGAACGAGTACGGCGATTAATGCCGCGCTAAGCAGTGGGATCTGCTCAGTATCTAAAGGCATCGCGACCAGAGAGGAAAAGACCAGTGCAGGGGTAAAGGCATCCATATTGATGCGGTTAATTGCAGCAAAATCGGGACGAATCCAACGCCCAACAGAGTAGCCGGTCAAAACTAACGCGAAGACAGGAAAGAGTATCCCGACAACTTGTTGAAACATTCCATTGCGCCAAAAGGTGATGAAGAATTAGACAATATCAGGCTTGTTGATGGGAGTCATTACTACCATGATGATTTATTGTGATAACCAATCGTAAATGGCCGAGGAAAATTCTGTTATTGTCTGTCATTATCGCAGTAGACATGTATTCAAATGTTCTCGGAAGGGCATAGCAGTATGAGTAAGGACGAATTGAAAGGGCATATTGAGCTGGTGGGAGAAAGAGCGCTCATTGTAGAAGGTGGCGCGATGCGAGGCATATTCTCATGCGGCATTTTAGATCATTTTATGGCGCAAGAGTTCTCTCCTTTTGATAGTTTTTGGGGCGTATCAGCAGGTACCAGCAATTTAGCCGCGTATTTGGCACAGATGCCGGGAAGAAATCATAAAATTTACCTTGATTACAGCCTTCGCCGCGAGTTCTTTAATCTTCCTCAGTTTCTACGCGGTGGAGACATGATGGATCTCGATTGGATGTGGGCGATAACCCTAAAAGAGCTCGGTATCGATACCGCCGTCTTACAAGCGGATAAGCGTCCTTTTTTCATGGTCGTAACACGGCAAGATACCGGCCAGGCAGAGTATTTGACTCCTCATGTAGACAGTTTGGTTGAAACGATGAAAGCCTCAAGTGCTTTGCCGATTTTATATCGCCACGGCGTTGAACTGGAGGGGAGGCGCTACGTTGATGGCGGAGTTGCGGATGCCATTCCAGTTGCAGAAGCCATTCGTCGTGGAGCCAAGCAGATTATGGTGCTACGTAGTCGCCCGGAAAGCTACCGTAAAAGTAAAGATCGATTTTCGCTGATCATCAAACGCATGCTGCGTCAAACTCCTGCATTGGTTGAACCGATGTTGACTCGTTATCAGCGTTACAATCAAGCATTGGAACTGATTGCTAATCCACCGCAAGGTGTGGAGATTATTTCAATTTGTCCGCCAGAAGAGTTCAAGTTGCAACGTTTGAGCCGTGAAACCGCCTCTTTAGAGCATGGCTACCAACTTGGAATTGAAGCCGCTAAAGAGGCGATGAAACGTTGGCGTGGGATTGCCTCGGTATAAAAAACCTCAATTCGGCTACCGAGCGAGTTTAAGTTGATGAAAAAGTGCAGCAGAAGAGGCTTCAATCGATTGACCCGCGGTATCAATGCGGACCACGTTGCTGGATTCTGCCGTGTTGCTCCATGACTCGTAATGACGCTCAACCACTTGTTGCCAAGTGGGTAAAATGAGATTGGCGATTGGATTGAGGCGCGTTTCAATACGCTGTTGATGCTCTTCACGATGAGAGCAGGCGATTTCAATATTGATATAGTCTGCGCCAGCGAGACTCGCAACCGACTGCCACTCATCTCGAGTCAGTTGAATGGGATTACAACAGTCGGCAATAACGTTTAAGCTTAGTTTTAGGTTATCGCTGGCAATACGGTAGCTCAGTCGATAACCCTCACCCTCGACTTTCAATTGACATAAATCTCGCAGCGCTTGCTCAACGGTATCAATTCGTAAATAAATCGCGCCAGTCTGCTTGGCTAAAGCTTGGGCTAAGGTGGATTTACCACTGCCAGGTAGGCCAGAAAAAATATATAAAGTTGGAGTCGTCATGGTGTTTGTGTTTGGCTCTCATCACATTTAAGCGATTATTGTCACGAATAGATTGTCCAAAATATCATGCTTGGATAGAATTCCACCATCATTTCTGTAGGAGTTTACGCCACGATGGATTGCTAATACCTGTCATCCAAATCATCAGCCTATTTAGGCTCAATATTTTCTTGGACTACAGGGTTAGTGGGCGTAGCTTCGTCTTTACCTTTTGAACTCTTTTGCTTGGTTCGACATCGCCTTTAGGCGGTGTGTTCGCGATGGCTTGGAGTTGCACCGCTACGTCTATTTGCCCTCCAATATTAGGAGGTGATATGCCAAATACATCTATTCACTCAAATGGTAAAAATCTAATTCAAGCAAATAACGTCGGTTATCAATTTTCTGATGGCGGCATTCTTTTCTCATCAATCAGTTGTTCGCTCATTAATAGGCGAACGGGATTAGTCGGTCGTAATGGCTGCGGAAAATCCTTGTTAGCTGAATTATTGAGCGGTCAGCGACAGCCGACATCGGGGACGGTCACGATTAATACCACGCTTAGTTACTATTCACAACTGACCTCACAGTGGCTCGAATCCGATCAAACCATCGATCAAATGCTCAAGGTGGATAAGGTGTTAACTGCACTTGATCGTATAGAGCAGGGGGATTGTGCAGCACATTTGTTTGATGATGTTGCTGAGCGCTGGGATTTGAAACAGCAACTTGGAGAATTGCTTGGGAAATTGGGTTTACCGTTAGATTTTGATTTGCCGCTTCGTCATCTCTCAGGAGGACAACTGGCACGACTGCAGTTGTGGCAACTGTTTGAGAGTGATTCTGAATTACTGGTGCTCGATGAACCTTCTAACCATCTTGATTATCAGGCGAAGCAGTGGTTGGTGGATAAAATGCGCTCGTGGCAAGGCGCGATCTTATTGATCAGTCATGATCGGACTTTGTTGCGTGAAATGTCGACTATTTGGGCGTTAAACGGCGGGGAACTTCGGCAATATGGTGGTCATTACGATGATTATTTAACCCAGAAAACGACCCACCAGCAGGCATTGGATCGTCAAATGAATGTGGTTAAAACACAGTTACGACGAACCAAGCTTGAGCAGCAAAAAAATCAAGAAAAGGCGGATAAACGAGCCGCCCAAGGCAATAAAGTTCGCAAACAAGGTGGACAACCTAAAATATTACTTAATGCGATGAGAAATAGTGCGCAAGCCAGTGCGGCGAATCGTGCTACCAATCAGCGAGGACAAAGCGAACGTTTGAATCAAAGATTAGATGCGTTGCAAGCTCAGCAACAAGAACAGCAAGTAATCAAGATGCGATTAAAATCTCCACAACTAACAGCTAAACCGTTGCTTAATATTATCAATTTTACCGTTCCTTTTAGCCAATGTTACCCACTTAACGTTCAGTTAAGCAGTGGAGATAAGGTCTGGTTAATGGGTCATAATGGTTGTGGAAAGTCGACATTATTACAGCTTATTAAACGGCAGACTATGCCCGAGTTGCGCTGTAACTGTTCGGTGTTCTATTTAGACCAGCACTTTTCACTATTGCAGCCTGAGCATTCACTGCTCGATAACCTTGTTCACTATTGCTCTCATCTCAATCAAAGTGAAGCAAGAACGTTATTAGCGGGCATCGGGTTTAGGCGTGATGAGGTTCATCGCTTGAGTGGAAGTCTGAGTGGTGGCGAAAAGATGAAGCTCGCAATGACCATTGTAGGGCACCAAGCTGATTCACCATTGTTGTTATTGGATGAACCAGACAATCATCTTGACCTACACTCTAAGCGGGTGCTTAGTCAGGCATTAAAGGAGTATCCAGCGGCACTGATCTTGGTTAGCCATGATCAGGAGTTTGTTGCTGAAATCGGGATAAACCGAACGGTAATGTTTCAATCTTTAGTTAATAATGAATGAAAATTGGATCGTTCATTCTAACTTTCACGTAGCAGGCTTGGATCACAGAGTGGGTTAAGGCTGAGTGTTAGCGATGAATTTAGTGAAATTGAAGTAAACTAACAGAGGGATGGTATGTATAAATTAGTGGCTGGGTTGGCATCGTTAGCGATCGGTTTACTGATCTTTGCTGGTTACGTTACCTTGCTCTCGAACGAGTGGTACATACGCTATTCAACGGAAATGTTGTTGATGCTGCTTAGCCAAGTACCTAGCGTTAAATCTTGGGCTATTAATGCTGAATTTATCGATCTGCAGTTGGTTTTTACTCTTATTCAAGTTCTGGTTTTAAGTGGTGCGCTTGCGATGGTGTTTAGTTTATTGCTGGCGATATTTACGGGTTTAATCCGATATGTGCACTTTGTTATTTTGGGCGTGTTTATAGGCTTTATGTATCTGATTAGTCCAGCATTAATGGCTTTCGTTTCTAGCGGTTTTTTGACTAACGGTGTGATGCCTAATCCGGTATTGACTCAGCCCTTGGTAAAGGCATTAGTGTGGTATTTGCCTTTTATGGTAACGATTTTTATTTGTGCGAATATGAAACGCCGTCAGTATGTCTTGGCTGCCCGACGCTCATGGTTTCATTGAGTAATTCAAACTTTCATGAGTGGATGCGATAAGTAGAAAGGGTGATTGAAACATCAGGCAATAAAAAAGAGGCTTTAAGCCTCTTTTTTATCACCATTTAATAGCCGATAGGTCAGTCTTACACCAACTCGTAGCTGATCATATAAAGTTGGTCGAGATCAGGATAAATCTCCCCAATTAATCGCTTTAATTCATCTAACGGTAGGGCTTCTTGTTCCGCATGGAATTCATTGATGTCATCGAACAATAGTGGCTCAACAGACAAAATCTTAATCTCACACACTTTTTTGTCAGTTTCTAAGGTAAACACTTCGACTTGTGTGCCCGGAACATAGTGGCTTTCAGCTTCATCACGAATGGTAATAGTCTTCATACCAGAGGTGATCAACGGGGTTAGAAATTCAAAGAAAGTAATCTTAGTTGGCGCTTGGCTCATGAGGTATCCACCGTAGTATTTTAAGTGGTGAGTATACGTCAAAAATCGCAGAATCAGTCAATGTTGATCACGGTAAAATCAAATAATTCGCTAAGGAGTGCCGTGTCAGATTGGGATTGGCTATTTAGAAAGGGGCATTAAGGCTGCAAACTTAGAGGGCTGTCAGGGGAATATCGCACAAACGCGCTGGTTAGGTGATAACCAGCGGATTTTACTATCGCTGATTACGCTGAAATAGAATGTTTGAGGCAAATATTGGTGTTAGTGAGTGATCCCACAAACGCCACAATCATCAGTGGTCCAAGTAGACATGACATGAGAGCGCACGCTGCTTGTTTTAAAGGGTTAGCTTTCGCTGGCGTAAAAAACTGAGTAGCAAAAAAGATAAGTAAACCTGCTATCGACCAAACAATCATAAAATCCTCTATTTTTTCTTAAGGCTTATTGCCTCTACAAACAAGATAAAGGGTTTCGAACCAAGGGTGTTATGCGGGCGGTCACATTTTGAGATAGTCACTAGATAAATAGTTTAGCGCCGTGATGACTAGGTCAGTATTACTGATAAAAGTTACTTAGCCAAACTAAGGTTTGGATAAGTAACTTTCCTTAGCTGCAAGCTTGAAGCGTGAGATTCCTTAATCCAGATTAAGGTTTTTACTTGTCGAAGTCGTTACCATGCCGCTCATATTGGCAATAGTCACTAATGAAGAACAGCCCTGCAATTGTAGGGCTGTTCTTTTTGGTTGTGTCGATGAAGCAACCAATTCCTTTATTTCTCACTATGCGCTTCGAGCTGAATCGGTATCGAGAGCAAGGGGAAGAAAGGAGTTAGAATTTGATTGAGGAAAAGATTTGAGCATTTTGTTTTCACCATCCCGCATTGGCGGCATGACATTAAAAAACCGTTTCGTCCGTAGTGCAACATGGGAAAATTTGGCGACTGAAGATGGTCATATGACCGAAAAGTTGTACGACGTTTACCGAGAGTTAGCGGAAGGCGAAGTGGGCCTGATTGTGACCGGTTATGCCAACATTGTTGAAGAAGAGAAGCCTAATGCAGGCATGATGGGGATGTACAATGACTCATTCATCGACGAGTACCAAAAGCTGACGTCACTTGTGCATCAATATGATGCCAAGATCGTGATGCAGTTAGCTTATGGTGGTACTAAAACCACCTTTAATGTTGGCGAACGAGTGATCTTTGCTCCGAGTGAGGTCGCTGAGCGAGGCACGCAAACGCTCGGTAAAGCGATGACGCAGCAAGAGATTGACTATATTGTTGAAGCGTTTGCTCTTGCCACAAAACGCGCTCAAGATTCTGGATTTGATGGTGTTGAGATTCATGCCGCACACACCTATCTGATCAACCAATTTTTAAGCCCGTATTATAACCGTCGTGATGATCAATATGGTGGTAGCTTAGAAAATCGTATGCGCTTTTTGATTGAAATCTATCAGGCTTGTCGTGCACTTGTCGGTAACGATTTCCCAATTTTGGTTAAGTTGACCGCATCAGAGTTTTTCGCGGGTGGCGCAACGTTTGATGAGACTCGTGTAATCTGTAAAAAGCTCGAACAGATTGGTGTTGATGCGATTATTATCTCAGGCAACATTCACGGTAATGCGAGTAGCTTAGTGGGTGAGTCTTTTGATGGTTTTACCCTGCAGCAAGAAGGCTACTTCCACGAGTACGGACATGCCATTAGCCAAGATGTAAACGTACCTATCATTACCGTTGGCGGCTTGAGTGATATTCATGCCATTGAAGAGATGGCTGAAAATACCGGCATCGGGTACTTTGCACTGTCTCGCCCATTATTGGCTGAACCTGATTTGATCAAACGTTGGAAAGAGGGACAACGCGATGAGGTTGACTGTGAGCGCTGCTCTAAGTGTCGAACCAAACGCGGTAACTTCTGCGTGGTATATAACAAACGAAAATAGTCAGTCCTCTGCATGTTGCAAGGATGCTAAAGGCGCGAATACGTTGCCCTACAGAGAAGAACAATGAAAACTGAAAAACAGAAGATGTTAGCCGGTGAGCCTTACGACGCTTGGGACAAAACCTTGTACAGCGAGCGTATTGAGTGTCGTAAAACACTGCAGCAACTTAATAATGCGCTGCCAGATTCAGCCGAGTGGCGTGACGCGATTGATCGTCTGATCCCCAACTCACAGGGTGCGTATATTGAACCGCCATTTCGTTGCGATTACGGATCCAATATAGAGATTGGCAAAAACTTCTTTGCTAACTTCAATTGCGTGGTGCTTGATGTCGCGAAGGTCACGATTGGCGACAACGTTTTATTTGGCCCTAATATCCAGCTTTATGCCGCTGGTCATCCTTTGGATGTTCAAGGGCGGGTAGAGCAAGGTATTGAGTTTGGCTTGCCAATTACGATTGGTGATAATGTTTGGTTAGGTGGCAGTGTGGTGGTTTGTCCGGGCATCACGATTGGCGACAACTCGGTGATTGGTGCAGGCAGTGTGGTAACAAAAGATATTCCAGCCAATGTGGTCGCTGCAGGTAATCCGTGCCGAGTGATTCGTCCGCTTCAAGAGACGGATCGTCCTTCTCGCTAATCGTTCTGTTTTCAGGATAATTAAAACGCCTAAGCCGAGCTTAGGCGTTTTTGTATTGATATCCGACAAGTCGTCGATGTTTCGGCCGCGTGCCTACTTAAAAGTCACATTTGGCGTTGAAGACCATACGACGGTGATCGTAGGGGTGATCAAACGAAAGTTGCTCTGCATGCAGATGCAATCGTGAATCTTTCTCGCCATACAAACCATCACCGACCATCGCCATGTTTAGCCCCATATGGTGGGCACAATGGACACGAAGTTGGTGCGTACGGCCCGTTTTAGGATGCATATAGAGTTTACTGCGGCCATCTTCAGTCGCTATTAATTGCCAATAGGTAGTGGCGGGCTTTCCGTGCTCAAAACAGACCAATTGGCGTGGACGATCATCCGGATCACCACGCATTGGCAGGTTAATTTCCCCTTCAGTCTGCTCAACGATCCCTTCGACCATCGCGATATAACGCTTCTCAACGCCGCGAGTAATAAACTGCTTTTGTAAGCTCTTATTCGCACGGCGCGTTAGAGCAAAAACCAGTAAGCCGGAGGTCGCCATATCGAGGCGGTGCAGCACAAATGGCCCCTCTGCGTCGTCGTTAAACATCGCTTGTACGCGAGTATAAGCGGAATCTTTGATGGTTTTGCCAGGAACGGAAAGTAGACCTGAGGGCTTGTTGACCACCACAATCGCTTCATCTTGATAGATGACTTCTAACGCTTTGTCCGCGGCCCAGTTATCTTCAAGTGGGTTTGGGTCGACTTCTAGCCCTTGTAACATGTGGCCAAGGATCGGGTTACATTTACCGTGGCAAGAAGGATAGAACTTGGCGTGTTGGCGTACTTCTGACTTTGGCGACACGCCCCACCAAAATTCCGCCATCGCCAATGGGGTAAAGCCATGCTTATAGGCGTAATGCAGCATTTTTGGCGCGGCACATTCGCCCGCACCCGCAGGCGGTACCGGGTTAGTATTTGGGGCAAAAATGGCTTTTAACGATTTTTCTTCACCGCGCGCATTAAGGAAGCGGTATTGTTCGAACAATTTGTTTTGCAGCGCATTGGAAAGGAGCTTTCGCTGCTGCTTTGCGTGAGTGATGGCATCAGTCAATGTTGAGAGTTGAGCCTCTACAAGGCTAATTTTCTCATCCCATTCTAATTTTAGGTACTTGAGTACGTTTTTTTCCGCCACACTTTGCTTGGCAAGATCATCAACAACGGCGGCTAATTCTTGGCCACCCAACGTCTGCTCAGCTTGTTGGCGTTGTAGCTTACGAGTTGCTCTACCATCGATCATCGCTTGGCGCTGCTGTGCTTCTTGTGCTTGGTAGTCTGCTTTATATTGCGCTAACTGCTGGGTAAGTTCTGCGACCAATGGATTTGCCGTCAGTGCTTTAACTTGGGTATTTAATGCGGTGATTTCTTCTAGCTCTGTGCGGAAAAAGCACTCTTCAGCCAGCATATCAAACACTGGAGGGACAAAGTTTGGCAATAGGTTTTGCTCAGCAATTTTACCCGAGAAGGCACTGAGATAACCCAGTTCGCCTTGAGGCGAGCGCACTAATAACACGCCAAACATTTTACCGGTGCCATTTCCCGTCACCGTTGTTGGCTCATCAGTCGCAAGTTGCTGCTCGTCAGTTAGACCAAAATCATGTTGCCATGCTGTTTGAGTCGCGAGGTGTTGTTGTAACTCGTTGGCCGCAAGCACACAAAGCGGATGTGGCTGATAGTAAAACGGGAATGTGAACGCGCTTGGTAGATCGAACTGATCAATAGCGGCGTTAAAGCGGGTAAATAATTGCTCTGGTTGGTGCATGGTAAACTTCTATCAGCGACACGATGAGGCGCGATTTTACCTGTTTAGAGCAGGAATACCACCTTGCGTTACCTTAGGGGGAGGCAAGGTGGGTAATTGGATATTTGTTGCGGTGGTTCTGAAGCTAAGTCGTGAGGATTATTTCACGTAGTCTGATTGCATGCTGGCCAACCAATGGTGTGCCGTGCCGTCGCTTTTTTCCACCCAGATATCATTACGATATTGCTCAATACGTCCTTTTACGCTGAGTTTAAACGTGTTGTCTTTAACCGCAACAACGCGCAGGAATTGATCGGATGTAGTCAATACAGGTTCGTTATCACCCAATTCTGACCCGTTGGCGATCAGAAAATATTGGTTCATTTTATTGAGTTTACGATCGGTAGACACGATTTTGTAACCGACCAAACTAAACTCTTCGCCAATCGGCGTTGAAGAAACTTGTGGGCCGAGAGAGGTGTGAGTTGGGATGAATACCCAAGCAGCCACGCCAGCGGCAATTAGCACCAGCGCAAGTAGTACGATTTTAATTTTTGACATTATCGACTCTGAATAAAACAAGCGAACATAGATAGCGGCTAGTTTAGCTTAGCCTGACGAGGGAGCAAAGCGACAAAAAGAGAGCCAAGAAAGGAACGTTCTGATAAGGGTAAGTTGGTGTGCATGATTTTCGCTAAGTAGAGAGTAAAAACCCCGCCAGTGAAATTTGAGAGGGCGGGGTTTTAGGCAGTGATATTATTTAGTGATGCTCACTAACATCATTCAATCGACACTGCGTTTTAAGCGAAAAGGTACTTAGCATGGAAGCGTAAGTGCTCTTCAATAAATGTCGACATGAAATAGTAGCTGTGGTCGTAACCTGCTTGCATACGCAAAGTAAGGTCGGAACCATGTAGATCCGCAGCCGCTTGCAATGCATTTGGCATCAATTGCTCATGTAAGAAGCCATCTGCGTCACCTTGATCAACTAAGATTGGCAGCGCTGATTTGTTACGCTTTAGCAATTCAGATGCATCATATTGTTTCCACGTTTCTACCGAAGAACCGAGATACGCCGTAAATGCTTTTTGTCCCCAAGGACATTGAATTGGGTTACTGATTGGGCTAAACGCTGAGATTGAACGATAATTCGCGCTATTCTTTAGACCAATTGTTAACGCACCATGGCCACCCATGCTGTGTCCAGAAATCGATTTTACATCGCTGACTGGGAAATTTGCTTCAATCAGTTTAGGCAATTCTGTCACGATATAATCGTACATTTGGTAGTGTTTTGCCCAAGGCTGCTGGGTTGCATTGAGATAGAAACCTGCACCTTGGCCAAGATCATAGCCTTCATCATTGGCGACATTTTCTCCACGAGGGCTGGTATCAGGAGCGACAATCGCGATACCTAACTCAGCCGCAATACGGAAAGCGCCAGCTTTTTGCATGAAGTTTTCATCAGTACAAGTTAAGCCTGATAGCCAATACATCACAGGAACAGGGTTACTTGGTGATGCATTAGGTGGAAGAAAAATAGCAAAACGCATCGAACAGGCTAAAACGTCAGATTGATGCGTGTATTGTTTGTGCCAACCGCCAAAGACTTTCGCTTGGCTAATGTTTTCGATGGTCATACTCATCCTCAATGAGATTGCTCTTTGCCTCGAGGGGATAATTAGCGGTTGCTAAACCACTTCGAGCCAAATGAAATTTGTCATTCATCAACCATATAGATAAGCATGCTGATGAAGAGTGTCGATGCCGCTGGTGGCGGCACCGACCTTTAAAAGGAATGATTTAATCATTCGCAATAGGTAAAGATGTTACTTATCCATATGTAGAACAGTACGGATAGACTCACCTTTGTGCATTAGTTCAAAGGCTTCGTTAACGTCTTGTAGACCCATGGTATGAGTGATGAACTCTTGTAGGCCAAATTCGCCAGCCATGTAACGTTCAACGATTTCTGGTAGCTCAGAGCGGCCTTTAACACCACCGAAAGCAGAACCACGCCATACACGGCCAGTCACAAGTTGGAATGGACGAGTAGAGATCTCTTGGCCAGCACCGGCAACACCAATGATCACTGATTCGCCCCAACCTTTGTGGCAGCACTCAAGTGCTTGACGCATCACGTTTACGTTACCGATACACTCGAATGAGTACTCAACACCACCATCAGTCATCTCAACGATCACATCTTGGATTGGTTTGTCGAATTTCATTGGGTTGATGCAGTCAGTTGCGCCAAGTTGTTTTGCTAGCTCAAATTTGCTCTCGTTGATATCAACACCGATGATGCGGTTTGCACCCGCCATGCGAGCTCCAATGATTGCAGATAGACCGATACCACCTAGGCCAAATACTGCTACGTTGTCGCCTTTTTCAACTTTTGCAGTGTTTAGAACCGCGCCCATACCTGTTGTTACACCACAGCCTAGCAGACACACTTCTTCAAGTGGCGCTTCTTTGTTTACTTTCGCTAGTGAGATTTCTGGAAGCACTGTGTACTCAGAGAAAGTAGAACAACCCATGTAATGGAAAATGGTTTCGCCATTGATAGAGAAGCGGCTAGTACCGTCTGGCATTAGACCTTTACCTTGCGTTTCACGAACGGCTTGGCATAGGTTGGTTTTACCAGATTTACAGAATTTACATTCGCCACATTCTGCGGTGTAAAGAGGGATAACGTGATCGCCAACTTCAACACTTGTTACGCCTTCGCCGATCATTTCAACGATGCCGCCGCCTTCGTGGCCTAGAATTGAAGGGAAGATACCTTCTGGATCGTCACCTGATAGTGTGAATGCATCAGTGTGACAAACACCAGTGGCAACGATGCGTACCAGCACTTCGCCTGCTTTTGGAAGTTGAACATCAACTTCTTCCATTTTTAGAGGTTCGCCAGCTGCCCAAGCAACCATTGCTTTAGATTTAATGTGAGTTTGACCCGGTTTGATATCAAGCGCCATTGGAGTTTCCTTATTAACGTACCAGTGCAAATTCACTGGTATCAATTCTGTGTTTAAGAATAGTTGAGGTTTTTATGTCACGCTGCCTCATCAGATGGTGCCTATTTTAGGTATTTCACATCAAATGATAATCCGGTTAAACTGTAAATGATTTTTACCAATACGTAATAATAGAGAGTGACGATGGCGATTTGGGAAGGGGTAAGTGAATTTGTTGCGGTTGCAGAAACCAATAGCTTTACTGGCGCAGCAAGAAAGCTCAATACCTCAGTAGCGCAGATAAGCCGCAGAGTGGCAGCATTGGAAGATCGTCTGGCGGTAAAGTTATTGCACAGAACGACTCGTAAGGTGACGTTAACGGAAGCGGGACAGGTCTATTTTGAACAATGTAAATTGCTCGTGGAAGGATTAGAGCTGGCTGAATTAGCGGTAACGCAGTTGCAGACAGCGCCAAAAGGCAAACTAAAAATTACCGCCCCAGTCACTTACGGTGAAATGCATATTGCGCCATTACTGCACGAATTTTTATTGCTTTATCCGCAATTAGATTTGGAGTTGAACCTGACTAACCAAACGGTTGATTTGATTGAGAATGGGTATGATATTGCCATTCGTTTGGGACGTTTACGCGATTCTACCATGATCGCTAAGCGACTCTCTTCTCGCCAACTTTATGTGTGTGCGAGCCCGGACTATATTCAACGTTATGGTGCGCCGCATACGCTATCTGAATTATCACATCATCAGTGTTTAGTCGGGTCGGTGGAGTATTGGCACTTTCAAGATAAAAAGTCTGAGAAATCATTGCGAGTGAGTGGGCGAATTCAATGCAACTCGGGTTTTTCTCTGCTTGATGCTGCGAAACGCGGATTGGGGTTAGTACAGTTACCTGATTATTACGTTCAAGCAGGGCTAGACAGCGGCGAATTGGTGGAAGTGTTAAAAGAGTATCGTGATGAACGTGAAGGGATTTGGGCGCTGTTTCCACAAAACCGCAACTTATCACCGAAAGTACGTCTATTGATCGATTTTTTGGCTGAGAAGATGGCGGATTAAGAGGCTTGGTCTTTGTTGGTTCAGTGGTATTGTAACTAATAACGAGACTCCCTTCTTAAGGGAATCTCGTTATAGCCAGAGCAACGCTCTTATTACGAGGGCGTGACTGAGCAAATCACAAGCGAGAGATTTATGCTGTTGGTTTCCGCTAAATCAGTCGTTCTCCTGCGCATCCTGCTGTTTAATCACTTTATGGCCATCTTCTGATACGCCATTTTTCCAGTAGCTACTGATGTAAATAAAATCACGCTCGATGGCTTTGTCATTACGCAGGTATTGACGCAGTGCACGCATAGCATCAAATTCACACGCTACCCATGCAGAAGCTTGACCTTCTAACCAGTTAAGTTGGCGCACTGCCTCAGCTAGGTCACTGGTAACCCAATGCACTTCAATACCCTTTGGCACCACAAGCTCTTGGATGTCTTCTTCGCTAAGCACTTCAACGACGACGTAACCTTTGGCCTCTGCAGGCAACTGACGCACCTTGGCTGATAACGCTGGCAGTGCCGTCATATCCGCGGCTAATACAAACCAGTCAGCAGAAAGATTTAGGCTAGAAATTGTGCCTGGTCCACGAATTTCAATCGTATCACCTAGTGTGGCATTCATCGCCCAACGTGATGCAAACCCACACTGGTTGTCCGCTGTAATGTGACGAACGAAGTCAACTTCGATGGCGTTTTCATCGGCCATAAAGCGACGAATAGTATAGGTGCGCATCATTGGACGTTCACCCTCAGCAAGCGAAGATAAGTCGGTACTACCGTTTTGATTAAACAGCAGTTTGATGTAGCCGCCTTCACAATCGCTTGGGAAGTTTGCTAGCACGTCGCCTTGTAAGACAAGACGCTGCATGTTTGGCGTAATGATGTTATTACTGCGAACCGTTACTGCTTGAGAAGTGGAAGTTTGAGGTCTAGTCGCTTGCGGCATAGTCAACTCGATAGTGAATAGTGATTTTTATTGAGAATAACACTCAATATCGTCCGCAAACAGCATCTTTAAACTAATTTACATTTGTGACGCCCTAGAGAGGAATGATAAATCTAGGTCTAGGGCGCGTTAACGTGGCGATCAAAGCGTGTATTTAATCATTGCCTGTTTTGCTTATGATGACATAACGATTTACAACATCGGTATCGTTGATGCCACGAGTAGCAGCGCCATTGAATAGTTAAACGTTCGCACTCGAACTGGTGTGGTTAAAAAGTGCTGTAGTTTTTGCCCTGCTACGGTCCAAAATGAAACGGATGGGACATTCGCGAGGGCATAAACCAGTGCGATAATCGTTAATCCAAGCCAGCTATTATGTGGGTTGTATACGCTCACTGCCGTTAGCGCCATGGACCAACCTTTTGGATTCACCCACTGAAAGCTAGCGGCTTGCCAAAAGCTAAGTGGTTGATAGTTAAGGGTGGTTTCGCTAGGAGGTTGGCTGCGTGCGATTTGCCAGGCGAGATAGGCTAAATAGGTTAAGCTGACGACTTTGAGACCTTGATGTACGATCGGGTATTGCTCAAATAATTCAACTAAGCCGAATCCCACTAGTATCACCATGACAGGGAAGCCAATGGTGATACCAAGCATGTGGGGAATGGTTTTATTAAAGCCGACGTTTGCCCCAGAAGACATCAGCATTAAATTATTCGGTCCGGGTGTAAAGGTAGATACAAACGCAAACAGCGCCAGTGCGGTAAGTTGTTCCCATTGCATAATATTCTCTCGCTGTTTTGAAAGTGAAGTTCAATAGAGTGATGTATTGCTGACCGGTCTAAAAATAGTCTACGTAGTAATTGGCTCAATTTTGTGCTTTTATTGCTTGGTATTGAATTAAATAAGCAATGAAAGTTCGTTATGGATAGATTTGAAGAAAGAATATTGCAGGAGCTAAAAAGGGACGGTCGAATCTCGAATGTGGATTTGGCCAATATCATAGGTCTGTCACCTTCAGCTACACTGCGTCGAGTACAAGATTTAGAAAAGCGTGGTGTGATTACCGGTTATAAAGTAAAGCTCAATACCATCGAGCTAGGTATTGGTTTTATTGCTTATGTCTCGATTGGGCTTGCTAGTCATCGCAAGCAAGCACAGCTGGCTTTTGAAGAGCATGTTCGTGACGTAGATGAAGTGGTGGAGTGCCACAATATTACCGGTTCGACAGAGTATCTATTGCGTGTTGAAACCAAGGATCTCATCAGCTATAAAAAATTTCACGCCGATGTATTGGGCGAGTGCGAGCATGTCAATTCCATCACCACCATGGTTGTCATGGGCTCTCCGAAAGACGCACGTTAGCTTTTTAATACTGGGTTAATCTTGCTATTTAAAACCCCACAAAAAGTGAGTTTGTAATAAAAAACAAATAGATATGAAATTTAACTTTCATTTTTGTGCCATGTGATTTTCATATTTGATCGCTAATTTAGTCACCAGCAAAAGCAATTGAGCGCATAGCTCACGACTAACTTAGGGAAAAGAAAATGAAAAAAGCAGCAGTGGCACTTGCCGTCTTTGCCGGTCTAACTTCAGGTTCAGCGCTAGCCGCAACAGTATATAGTGCGGATGGCACTGAGTTGAAAGTTGGTGGTCGTGTTGAATTTCGTGGTGACTTTATCGGTACATCAAAAGGGGCTGAGATCGACGGTACGATGAAAGACAGTACGCGTGCACGTCTTAACCTTAAAGGTAAATCTCAAATTACGGATGAGTTGACCGCTTTTGCCGTTTACGAAGGTGAGCAAGATACTGGTGATAACCTATTTGAAAACCGCTACATGTACGCTGGTCTTCAAGGTGAATTCGGCGCAGTCTCTTTTGGCCGTCAAGATATGGCATCAGTGATTGTGTCAGATATGACCGATATCACCGAGTTTTCTGGCATTCAGCAAGTGATTGAGTCTGCAAGCGACAAGCAAAACAGCGTGTTTAAGTACGCAGGCGATTTTGATGCGCTGCAAGTTGAAGCAACTTATCAAGCGAACCAGGCGAAAGACACGGATGGCTACGGTATTTCTGGTCTTTATTCACTGCCAATGGGGTTAGATTTAGGTTTGGCCTTCTCTGGTACTGATTTAGGTCAAGGGGCGGGTAGTGCTTCTGAAGCGCTATTTGGCTTAGGTTTTACAATAGAAAACCTTTACCTTGCAGGCACATATTCATTCGGCGACCTAAATGACAAAGCCAGCGGTACGGAAGATAAAGAATTTACTGCGATGGAATTTGTCGCTCAGTATCAATTCAATAAACAGTTTTCAGCGGCTGCGCTTTATACCAAGCAAGAAAATGAACAAGCGGATAGCGCAAAATATGACAAGACCGAAGGCGTAGAACTGGTCGGCTACTACAAGTTTAACGGTAATTTCCGCACTTATCTTTCATACTACCTAAACGGTTTGGATGAAGTAAAAGATGTAGATAGTGGTCTAGTGATTAAAGGTGAGGATACGCTTCGTCTTGGTGTTCGTTACGATTTCTAACTGGCGTGAGCCCATCATTTCTTCAAGCCAGAGCAATGCTCTGGCTTTTTTCTTTTAGTTCAGTGGCTTAAAAAACTTGTCGGCATATTGACCGTGGTGACGTTTTTTTGACGGGTTTTGTATATTAAGTTGTTATAATTTAATGACTTAATCGGGTGGACTTGTGGTGTGTAATTGTAATAGACTCGCCGCCTCGATGGGAGAATTCCCAAAGCATGGATGCGCACTTAGAACCTGATAATAAAGGCCAACCATGCAGTTTTCACTGAAAAACCTTTCTATTCGCACCCAAGTACTGTTGCCAGTGCTGTTCACTACTTTCGCTCTCTTTATTGCCCTTTGGATCACCAAAAACAATCTACAGCAAGAGCAAGCGGTGGTTTCTGATAACACCCAGTCCTTGGTTTACTATAAAGATTCGTTAGCCAAAATCGACGACCAAGTTTACCCACTACGTATTAGTGCGGTGTATGCCATTTACGATGCCGATCGTCGCGATTCATTTCTTGCCGAGCTGAAGCAAAGTATGCGCGAGATCCAACGTGACTTAGATGGCATGGCAAAACGAGGTACATTCCGCACCGAAGTTAATCAAGTGAACCGTACGATTGAAGACTATGTACGTCAGTCAGAGCAAGCGGTAACGTTTTTCAACCGTCGTGACCAAGGTTTGGTATCACAGCAAGAATATAATGACTTTATTGCCAAATATCGTACTGCCGGCAATGTGATGGTTGGTTCAATTAATGAACTTTCTAAGAAAGTAAACGCAGTCGCCACAACGGCGATGGCAGAAAGTGAAAAAGCGGCGCAGAACGTACAAAGTTTCGCTATGTGGACAGTTCTAAGTGTTTTGAGCTTGTCATTAGTTGTGGCATGGTTCCTGTCAGGTATGATTGTGACGCCAATTCAGACTCTGCAACAAGTGATGCGTAAGATTGCTCACGGTGATTTATCTGTCCGTGCGGAGACTGATGGTGACAACGAAGTGGCACAGCTTAGCCAAGATGTAAATCAAACCGTTGAGCAGCTGCATTCGACCGTTGATCACTTAACTCGTATTAGTGAAGAAGTCGCGTCGGCATCAACAGAACTTGCAGCGGTAATGACGCAAGCAGAAAACAATGCTCAACAGGAGCTGATGGAGATTGAACAAGTCGCTTCAGCGGTTAACGAGTTAGCATGTACGGCTGACAACGTTAGCGATAATGCACAATTGGCTGATACCACTGCTCGTGACGCAGAACAATTAGCCCTCTCTGCCTTAGCGACCTTTGAAGAAAGTAATGCTGCCAGTGAACAAATGGGCCATGCACTTAACGATGCGGCACTGGTCGTGACTAAGCTGAAAGAACAATCTGAGCAAATCAACAATGTGATTGAAGTGATCAGTGGTATCTCTGAACAAACCAACTTGTTGGCGTTAAACGCAGCAATTGAAGCGGCACGTGCCGGTGAATCGGGCCGTGGCTTTGCGGTTGTCGCTGATGAAGTGCGCATGCTGGCTGCACGTACACAAGCTTCAACGGTTGAAATTCAAAGTATTATTGAAGAGCTACAGAAGCAGTCGGGCCTTGCGAACGATGGTATGCAGATGAGCCTTGATATGTTGACCAAGAATAACGACCTAGCGCGTCACGCTAATGAAGCGTTAGTGGGTATTACCGAAGCCGTTACGCACATTAATGATGCCAATACACAAGTTGCAACGGCAGCTGAGCAGCAATCGCAAGTGACGCAAGACATTAACCGTAACGTGGTGAACATGTCTGAGTTGGTAAATCAGAATGTTACAGGTATTAGCCAAAGCGCGAGTGCGAGTAATGAACTGTCTCAGCTAGCTGAGAAGCAAAAAGCACAATTATCGTTCTTTACCCTGTAAGGCGTGTCGTGGTCAATGTTGTCTTTCTTGATGCGAGAATACGAGAAATGGTATGACTAGAAACAGGGCTACAATGTTAGGGGTATCCCCCTAAGCCTTGAAAAGCAAAGCTTACAGGCATACAGCAATATATCTAAACGCCGCCAGCGTCTTTCGCTTGGCGGCGTTTTTGTTGTATTGCTTATGAAATAATCACGAGTAAAGGTTATTCATCGAAATGTGTGACTTTGATTGTTATTTTGTCTGGTTCGGTTACAATGTGCGCCTATTCGTAGGAAGGGGCATCCGTATTTGTCTCTAAATGCGAACGAAAAACCAAATTCACTAATCGGTTTAAATGGCTTAAAGCGATTAAATAAGCAAGTGTTGCTTGGTATGCAACACCACTGTAAGGATTATACATGCCTATTATTACTCTTCCTGACGGCAGTCAGCGTCAATTTGACAACCCAGTTTCTACTCTTGAAGTTGCACAATCTATCGGCCCTGGTCTTGCAAAAGCAACCATCGCTGGTCGTGTTAACGGTCAACGCGTTGATGCATGCGATCTTATTGAACAAGACGCAAGCCTAGAAATCATCACAGTAAAAGATGAAGTGGACGGTCTAGAAATCGTTCGTCACTCTTGTGCTCACCTTCTAGGTCATGCAATCAAGCAGCTTTACCCACAAGCGAAAATGGCGATCGGTCCAACGATCGACAGCGGTTTCTACTACGATATCGATCTAGAAGAGTCGCTAACGCAAGACGATCTTGAAAAGATCGAAAAGCGTATGAAAGAGCTTGCGAAGACCAAGTACGAAGTTGTTAAAAAGAAAGTTAGCTGGCAGGAAGCGCGTGACGCATTCGAAGCGCGTGGCGAAACTTACAAAATGGAAATCTTGGATGAGAACGTTGCTCGTGACGACCGTCCAGGCCTATACCATCATGAAGAATACATTGACATGTGTCGTGGTCCTCACGTACCAAACATGGGCTTCTGCCAACACTTCACACTGTTGAATGTTGCAGGCGCTTACTGGCGTGGTAACAGCGACAATAAAATGCTACAACGTATTTACGGTACTGCTTTCCATGATAAGAAAGCACTTAAGGCGCACCTAACTCGCCTTGAAGAAGCGGCTAAACGCGACCACCGTAAACTCGGTAAGCAGCTTGACCTATTCCACATGCAGCAAGAAGCACCAGGTATGGTGTTCTGGCACCATAATGGCTGGTCAATCTTCCGTGATCTAGAAGTATTTGTACGTTCTAAGCTAGACGAGTACGGCTACCAAGAAGTAAAAGGTCCACTTATTATGGATCGCGTTCTTTGGGAGCGTTCTGGTCACTGGGACAAATACGCTGAGGCGATGTTCACGACTTCTTCTGAGAACCGTGATTACGCACTGAAGCCGATGAACTGTCCAGGTCACATTCAGATCTTTAACCAAGGCCTGAAATCTTACCGTGATCTACCATTACGTATGGCTGAGTTTGGCTCATGTCACCGTAATGAACCATCAGGTGCTCTACACGGTATCATGCGTGTACGTGGCTTTACTCAAGATGACGCTCATATTTTCTGTACTGAGAGTCAAATCCAAGAGGAAGTGACGAGCTGTATCAAGATGGTTTATGATACATACCAGACATTCGGTTTTGACAACATTGTTGTTAAACTATCAACACGTCCTGAAAACCGTGTTGGTTCTGATGAAATCTGGGATCAATCAGAACAAGCGCTTAAACTATCTCTTGAATCGATGGATATCCCATACGAAATTCAAGAGGGCGAAGGTGCATTCTACGGTCCTAAGATTGAATTTACTCTACATGACTGCTTAGACCGTGCGTGGCAATGTGGTACAGTACAGCTAGACTTTAACCTACCAAATCGCCTAGGTGCGACTTACGTAGGCGAGAGCAATGAGCGCCTTGTACCAGTTATGATCCACCGCGCGATTTTAGGCTCTCTAGAGCGTTTCATCGGTATTCTAATTGAAGAATATGCGGGCTTCTTCCCAACGTGGTTGGCTCCTGAACAAGCAGTAATTATGAACATTACTGACAAACAGGCTGATTACGCACAAGAAGTAGCAAAAAAATTGCAAAAAAGTGGAATTAGAGCCAAAGCGGACTTGAGAAATGAGAAGATTGGCTTTAAAATCCGCGAACATACATTGAAGCGTGTACCGTTTATGCTAGTTTGTGGCGACCAAGAGATGGAAGCAGGCGAAATCGCAGTCCGTACACGTAGAGGCAAGGATCTTGGCAAATTTAAAGTGGATGATTTAATTACATACATCCAAGCCGAGATTACTAGCCGTAAGCTCAATCTGGAGGAATAAGCTATTAAAGGCGGAAGACGCGGCCAACAGCCGGTAAAACAAAACCCGCACCGTTTAAACGGTGAAATTCGTGGCGTACGTGAAGTTCGTTTAACTGGTGCTGACGGTGAGTCAGTTGGTGTTGTATCAATTCAAGAAGCTGTAGCTGCTGCTGAAGAAGCAGGTATGGACCTTGTAGAGATCAGCCCTAACGCGGAGCCACCAGTCTGTCGCGTGATGGATTACGGCAAATTCCTCTTTGAAAAGAGCAAGTCTGCTAAAGAGCAGAAGAAAAAGCAAAAACAGGTTCAGATCAAGGAAATTAAATTCCGACCTGGAACTGATATTGGAGACTATCAGGTAAAACTACGCAACCTGACTGGTTTCCTTGAAGACGGCAACAAAGTGAAAGTAACTATTCGCTTCCGTGGCCGCGAGATGGCTCACCAAGACATCGGCGTTGATGTTCTACATCGATTGAAAGCTGACACAGAAGAATTTGCTGTTGTTGAGTCTTTCCCAACTCGAATAGAAGGTCGCCAGATGATCATGGTGTTGGCCCCTAAAAAGAAGTAATTAACGGCTTTTGCAAGTAAGAAAATCTAGTCGCTTTTCTTGAAAAAGATAAACGGCTAGGTTTTGTTCGCCCTAATTACTATTGTTATAAACAACTCAACAATGCGGAGTTATTCATCATGCCTAAGATGAAAACCAACAAAGGTGCTGCTAAGCGTTTTAAGAAAACTGCTGGTGGTATTAAGTTTAAGCACGCTACAAAACGTCACATCCTGACTAAGCGTACTACTAAGAACAAGCGTCAGCTACGTCCAAATGCAATCCTTCCTAAGTGTGAAGTGGCTGCAATTGCTCGTATGATGCCATACGCTTAATTCTTTTTAGTTTAATATTCGTTTAGTTTAGGAGAAGCATAATGCCTCGCGTAAAACGTGGTGTACAAGCTCGTGCACGTCATAAGAAAGTTCTAAAACAAGCTAAAGGTTACTACGGTGCACGTTCACGTGTTTACCGCGTAGCTTTCCAAGCAGTTACCAAAGCTGGTCAATACGCTTACCGTGACCGTCGCAACAAGAAACGTCAATTCCGTCAACTTTGGATTGCACGTATCAACGCGGCATCTCGTCAAAATGGTCTATCTTACAGCCGTTTCATCAACGGTCTTAAGAAAGCATCTATCGAGATCGACCGTAAGATCCTTGCTGACATCGCAGTATTCGACAAAGCAGCATTTGCTGTACTAGTTGAAAAAGCGAAAGCTGCTCTTTAATTAGCAGTTCAGGTTTAATAAAAGGAGAGCTTAGGCTCTCCTTTTTTCTTTTCTAATCTTCAATTTTCCCTCCAACGTATAAATTCTGCTAACACACTTTTATTTCGCTTTACCCAGTTTTTGAACTATAAACTAGATAGTGGGCTTAACACGCCGTTCGCACCGCGGTCAATGACATGCGTGTAGATCTGCGTTGTTCTCACATCGCTATGGCCGAGTTGCTCTTGAACGGTGCGTATATCTGCGCCTCCTTCCAACAAGTGTGTAGCAAAACTGTGCCTTAACGTATGGCAAGTTACGTGTTTCTCTATTCCTGCATCAACAGCGGAGCGTTTTACCGATCGTTGTAAAACGGTTTCTGCCATATGATGACGGCGCATTAGATCGGATTCTTTATCAACCGAGAGTCGAGTCGATGGAAAGAGATAGTGCCAACGAAATTCGTATTGCGCTTGAGGGTACTTGGGAAGCCGAGCTTGCGGGATCCAAGCGCCACCATAGCCTTTAGTCTGCATATCTTTATCATAGAAACGTTGTGTTAACGCGATTTGCTCACTCAGCAAAGGATAGAGCTCTTTGGCTAAGGTGACGGTGCGATTCTTACCGCCTTTACCATGCCAGATACGCAGAGCACCGTAGTCGAAATCAATATCTTGTATTCGCAGTCGTATGCACTCCATTAAACGCAGCCCTGAACCGTACAGCAACATACACTGAAGCTTATGCCTTGGATCAATATGTTCGACGAAGCGTCGCATCTCTTGTTTTGTAAGCACCACAGGTAGCTTGATGTCTTTAAGGGATTTGTGAAATTTCATATTAGGATCAACAGAAACCAGCAGAAACTCTCGATAAAGAAACAACAAGGAATTGAGCGCGAGAGCTTGCGTTTTTGCTGCTACACGTTGTTTTACGGCTAAGTCAGATAAGAAGGCTTCGATATGTTCATCACCCAGCTTGCTTGGATGTTCGAACTCATGAAAGTGAATATAACGCGCAACCCAAAATGCATAGGCCTCGATTGTTTTCGTCGCGTAGTAGCGAGAGCGCATATGTTCTTTAAAACTAAGTAAAAACTGACTCTTCATATTTTTAGTACTGTTTATTTACACATGCACTTAGCATAGAGAGTTTTCTGCGCTATGTGCTTGACCAGTTGGTTAACTGAGGTGCAATTGGTGCTTAGTTAAACCTTGATTACATGACTTTCAGGCGGGTGTGTGAGTGAAGTGGTGATTCAAAAGAAGGAAAACAGCGGTGATTGAGGCAATATGATTTGTTTGACTTCAAGCGATTACTCGTAAGAAGAAAGTTAATCGTTTCAGTGTGCTCAACGATTAACGTTACGCCCAACTTAGTAACATCAAGAGAAACGATCATGGAATTATGGAAATTACTGTTGTTTATCCCTGCGTGCTTTGCTTTGAATATGACGCCCGGACCCAACAATTTGTTGTCGATGAATAATGCCCGTTGCTTTGGTTTTAAGTCCGCCTTGTTTGCAGGTTTAGGGCGTATTGTCGCATTTTCATTCATGATTGCGCTTGCGGGATCTGGCTTGGCAGTCGTGCTCTACACCTCAGAAGCGATTTTCTTGGCAATTAAATTGTCTGGCGCGCTATATTTGGGTTGGGTTGCATGGAATCTATGGCGCTCTCAAGCGACTCCTTTAGCGAATGTCGATTCAACGAAAAGCTCCTTTGGCTTAGCAAAGCAAGAATTTCTTTTAGCGGCGGGCAACCCGAAAGCGATTTTGATCTTTACGGCATTTTTGCCTCAGTTTGTCGATGTTACGAGCTCCATCAATCAACAGTTTTTCATCTTAGGCGTGACATTTTTATTATTAGAACTGATGGCAATAAGTCTTTATGCGTTATTTGGGTTATATCTTCGCCATTGGTTTGTTCAGCCGAAGATGGCAAAACGCTTTAATCGCACTTGTGCGGGGTTACTTGCGCTTTCAGGCATTAATTTATTTGTCAGTCAACCTACTTGATACTCAGAGAACTGAGTTATCACTGTGTCGTGGCGCGGTACAACTCGATTAATTGAGTGACTAGTGATGGTCTTACTCATAACCTTCGAGTTCGAACTCTTTGCTATAAAGGGAGTTATTACAACGTTTCATTTCATGTAGATTTTCCTCCGCCTCTGCAATGGCGTCTTTAAAACAGTTAGTTAGGCACGCGGCTGTTCCGGAACTGAAGCTAATCTCTTTTCTTTCATAGGCTTTGGTTACTGAATCAATATAGAGTTGTGCTTGATCGATATCGACCACCACAAGAAACTTGTCCGCTTCAATTCTAAATACGTAGCCAAAATCGTAACAGCCATCAATCAATTGTGAGGCAAAGTCAGTCAGTACCTTATTGCCGATGTTATGGCCTTTCGTCCGGTTAATCTCACTGAAGTTGTTGATATCAAAATAAAACACCTGATAGGCACCTAGTGGGACGAGGTCAAGTGTTGCAAGCGTATAGCACTTAGTGAGGTTATCGGTCAAAGTAAGCTTATTGACACGTGTGAAGTGTTGATATAAGCCTTTAATGATGCACCCGTAGCCAATGATGAGCAGTGCTTCATCCAATAATGCATCGGCAAATGGGAAGCGATTACTGATCATTAAATCTATGTAGACGATTTCGGTTATTGAGTCATAAACGCCATTTACGACTGCAATCATTAGCCCTAATTTTATCACCTTCGAATTGACGAGTTTACCAATCATCGAAGTCAATAAAATTACGCAGTACAGGCGCACGACTTCCAATAGGTAATCATAAATAGATTCTACTGGGATCTGAAATACAAACACTGGCACGATATAGACGATAGGAACAATCGAAAAAGTGATCGCACTGGTAAAGATCCAGTGGGACAACTGATGATTATTGAATAGTGATCTCATGAACAACTCGACGACGACAAAAAGTTAAAATCGTCGCGATAATAGCAAAGCGCATGGATTATTAATGCAATTCATTGCACATAAAGCAAAGATATTCAGTGTAACAGCGAATTAAGCAGACCAAAGATGTGTTGAAGAGGTTTTAACGTAGGGGAAATATTATTTAATAATGTAACTTGTTGATAAAAAACAAAGAGAGCTGCCCATAAAATAGAGCAGCTCGATTGCATTTACCACATTAGGTCATCAGGGACGACGAAATCTGCGTACGGATCATCTTCGGCGATCTCGGTTGATTCTGCTTCTTTCTGTTCAATGATGACTTGCTCGTCACGTTGAGCAATCTTATTTGCGACAACACTTGGGATTACAACGTAAGTTTCTTCATAACGTGCAATCGCTAAGATGCCACTGATCAACTGCTTACGGATTAATATATCAACATAGAAGGATTTAACCAAGGTTCCATCGGTAAAGTTATACTTGATATCGCCATCGCCTAAATCAACTTTGTTCATTTCGATCAGTTGCTTAATTTGAGCGCGGATTTCGTTGCTTAAACGTTGCTCTTTTTGCTGGCTGCTCAATTCTTTGTCACGTTCTTGCTGCTGACGTTTGTTCTCTTCAACCGCAGCTTTTACTTCACGAGCTTGCACACGAGACTTTTTAGAGCCTTTTTTCGCTTTTTTTAGTTTCTTCTCGTTTACTAAGCCTGCTTTTAACATTTGCTCTTGCAGTGTTAACTTTGCCATGATCATTCCAATTCGTTTTTATCTTTGACGCATTTTATCGGGTCATCTGCAGCAAATAAAGATCGTAGGCAGACATTAGTGATTATTCTTCTGCTGTCGAGCTCAAATGACACAGAGTTAGCTGGTTCAGAGATTAATCTGTAACGTTACTTGCTCGCGTATGTCGCCACGAAACCGTTAACGGCAGCGTTTACTACTCGCTCTAATTCTTCGCAACTTGGTGGTGGTTGATGGGCTAGGAGTTGCGGCCAAAATACGACGGCTTTAATACTGCCAATGAATTGTTCAATCGCTAATTCAATATTGGCAACGTTGAGCGCTTTTGCTTCAACGCCTTGTCGGATCAATTCTTGAAGGCCATAAGTATCCTCAATGGCGGAAAATCTTTGTATTAGCATCTGTGATGCAGTAGGACAGCGGATGCATTCAGCTATCACCAACCTTGCAGTGGCTTGAAAATCTTCAGTATTGATATAACAAAGTTGTTTTAGCGTAAGTTGCGCCAATTGAGTTGCGATGGAAACTGAAGGATTAAATTCAGCCTGACACTGATCATCAAATCGACACATCAACGTGCTGACAATGACCTCAAATAACGCTTCTTTGTTTGGGTAGTACTTGTATAAAGTACGTTTGGAGACGCCCGCTTCTTTCGCTATTCCTTCCATGCTGGCTTGCTTAAAGCCTTTTTGCGAAAAAACCGTAATAGCAGATTTAATGATATCGTCTTGCTTAATGTCGCTTCTTTTTATCATGAGTCAATTCTACATAACCAAAAGCACACGAAAGAGAGTACTTTTATTAGATTGAAACAGAAGTATACACTAACGTTTACTTTGTCGGGTAGCGTATCAGTCACGAAAGTCTAAATCGTCTAATGGTGATGCTCTACTACACGAGGAGATGTTTACGGGGAGTTAGCAAAAGTTTGCTAACTCCCCCCGCTTAAAAACTCTACTTGGTAATCACTTGCGGAATCTCACCCGCATGCACTGGGTCGATTTTTAATGTCTGGGTTGGGTAGGCGATATCAGCATCATGTTGATGGATTATGGTCATGATCTTGAGCAGGACATCTTGTTTCACTTCATGGTACCGAATCCAGTTCACTGTCTTGGTAAAGGTATAAACCAACAAATCAAGCGAAGAGGGGCCAAAAGCATTGAAATTGACGATGAGTGTTTGGTTGGCATCAATATCGGGATGTGTCTCTAACATGCTTTTTATGTCGTTTACAATGAGTGCTACTTTTGCACAGTCATCATAACGGATACCAATGGTTTCGTTGATTCGGCGATTAAGCATGCGTGAAGGGTTTTCGACCACGATGTTGCTAAACACGGAGTTTGGTACATAGATTGGACGTTTGTCAAAAGTGCGGATGATGGTCATGCGCCAGCCAATACGTTCAACGGTTCCTTCGATTTGGCGATCTGGTGAGCGGATCCAATCACCGACTTTAAATGGACGATCAAAATAGATCATCATGCCACCAAAGAAGTTCGAAAGGAGATCTTTGGCCGCCAAACCGACAATTAAACCCCCGACACCACCAAACGTTAATAGGCCGGATAAACTCAGACCAAACGCCTGCATTACCGTGAGTCCGCCAATTACAATAAAGAACAAGCGAGCAACTTTTGCGACTGCTTGCACGGTAGTTTCATCGCGATTCTTTTTGTTTAATACAAACTCTTCGACGTTATTGATAAGGCGCATCGTTATCCAGACAAAGATACCAATGACTAAAATGAGTTTTAGGGTACTGAGCCAATTTAGCTTAGATCCCATATGGGTCTGCAATAAAAAACCCAGTGAAATCGTGGCAGGCCAACACCAAATCAGTGTACTAATCGGTGTTTTAAGCGCGCTTAGTGTTAAATCATCCCAATGAAAGGCGGTGCGGCTAACCAAGACTTCTAGTCGGCCATAGAGGATGCGCCATATAATCCAGGCCACAAAGCTTGCGATAGTAATAAACAAGACATTGGTATCGAGTTGGTTAGAAAAGGAAGCCCAATCAGTCGGCAAGAGCTGGTTCAGTTGATTCATTTAGTGATTTCTTTATTGTTAATAATGTTGTATCACCCCAACGTGATCCGTTGTTGAATGGGTAAAACAAGCCGATTCTAGTAATAACTTAATGCCTACAAAAAATCGGGTGTAAGTTGTGGCCAAGTATATACGCTAGCGATAACCACGAAAATGGTGCCGTTAAGAAAAAGCCCCAGTTGTAAACGTGCCGATCATTTTTCGCTGAAATGTTCTGCAAGAGCAGCACGACGACGCTTCGCTATCCCTCCTCCTTCCATATCAACAGTGTGTTCGAATCCCTGTTTTATAAAACGTTGAGTCGGACTATTTGGCTGTAAGCGGCGTAATTGAGGGGAGTTGAATGTACCAGCAAGCTGGTAAATTGAAACGCCAGCACCGGTAGATACGAAAATCTTGCTGCCATCAAATTCAAACTGAGTCGCGATCAGCCGCTGATTCCGAAAAACGCCCGTTGAATTTAACTCTAGTGTATCTTGATTGTAGTTGGCAGTGCCGATTTCAATCCATCGGCCATGGACATTATGCGGATTAATATAGTCAAGGTAACTGTAATAGATGGCTGTTGCAAAGGTGGCTAGAATTGCCACGCAAAAGGCGATAAACAGCGATTGAACAACGGATAAATTCGCTATTGTTCGAGATCTAAATCGACCTTTTGATGAATACACGACCACGACAACGACTCCTAAAACAACTTAAGGCATGGATTGCATGTTGATGCCAAAGCTTGAAAGAGTTTATCTATGAACGCAATCCTAATCGGAGAAACTTTGATATTGAGCGCAAACTAATGGTGTGATTTGTGAAGCACCTTGAGGCGCAATAGAAGAATCATTGTCAGCAAAAAAACAAGACTCAAGAGCGTTAGCTGTACTCAAAAGGTAATGTACTAGGAACTGAAGCAAATAGAATTGCTACATAATTGTGTGTTTTTGGTGTACGATTTGTTTGTTGTGCGTGTATTTTTGTTGTTTTAAAATGATGTGTTACCGCATGAATTACGATTAATAGGATAGTTTGATTCGTATAAATAGAGTTGTACACGATAGAGATAGACCAAGGATGAAGTAGATGAGAAAGGCAGTGATGGTAAGCTTACTCAGTTTCTCTGCAGCAGCTCATACCAGCGATATTAGTACCTATATTGTGAATGGTTCTGATGCGAATGTCGGAGATTTCCCGAGTTTTGCGAGTCTGTTTTATGAAGATGATCGCCAATATTCGACCAGAAGTTTTTGCGGTGCGACGATTATAAATGACTACTATGTATTAACGGCTGCTCATTGTGTGGCGGCTGATTCTTCTCAATTACCTCATATCACTGTCGCCGCTAGCTTACAAAATGAAAATAACTATGCGCCGTTAACTTATCCTCGTGTGATTGAATACTATATTCCAAATGGATTCGAAAACGAACGAGATATTCTTTGGCCGGATGACATTGCAATTTTAAAACTTGATCGTTCTATTGGTCGTGGGGATTTATATTCGAGCCTCAATTTTTCTAAGGATCGTGGCTTTACCGTGGCAGATCGCTTTATTGCTGTGGGGCACGGTAAAAATGATTATCTTGAAGTCCCAGCGGCAAATAGCCCGAACTTGCAAGAAGTCGAGTTAACCTATATCGATAATGCTACTTGTATTGCTGCGTTGGGGACAAATATTTCCGATAAACAGATCTGTTTTGATGGTGCTGATGACGGCGGTGATAAAGATTCTATCTGCTCAGGAGATTCTGGTGGGCCAGTGTATTATCAAGAGAATGGAACGGGACCGAGGATTCAAGTTGGGGTTGCCAGTTTTGGTTTTGAGAGGTGTGGTGATAGAACCAAAGCTGTGACGTCGGTGTTTACGGATGTCTATGATTACAAATCATGGATAGACAATGTCATTACGGGCAATGTGTCACCCACTTATTACATCCAAGTTCAAAATGGACAGCGCGTTTTGGTTGATCCGACTACCGTTACACAGACTTCTTCAGGAAGTTCAGGAAGTTCAGGAAGTTCAGGTAGCTCAGGGGGCAGCGCTTCTATCATTTCTTTGTTAGGACTTTTGTTTATATCGCTTATGCGACATTGCAGCCGTGTGCATATGAGTTGTTCAAGTAATTACCTACGTTCTCAAAATTAAGATGATCGTCGTAACCTGATGAAATTGTTGTTTAAATTATTCATATCTGAAGAAGTGTGAACTGGGTGAATGTTGACTATTTGTTTCTAAACGATAGTTTTACATTATAAAAGCCAGAGCACAGTGTGGAGAAACGAATATGAGCGCCAACAGTACCTATAACATTACCTTGTTATCTGACATCAGCATGCAGTCGAAGTTGTTTAAGGATTCATTAGAGCGTGGCATTGAGTTAGAGGTGCGTTTAGTTTCTCTTGACGATTTGAGCATTGGAACTGAGAGCGATGATTCGTTGCTCGGTGACTATGTATTGATTGATTTTAATTATCTCAATGATTCTAATTTTGAAATCTATAATCAAGCTCGGCTGTCGGTCAATAGCAATGCAAAAGAGATAGTGATCAACTGTCCGAAAGAGGTCGCATCATCGCAATTGTTTAAATGGCGTAATCTTGTTGGTGTGTTTTATGTTGAAGATGACATTAGCCTGCTGCTTAAAGGTATGGAAAAAGTCATGCAAGATGAGATGTGGTTATCACGTAAGGTCGCACAAGATTATATCGAACATTTCCGTTGTGCGAATACGGTAACGACATCGCAAGTGTATGCCAACTTAACCAAACGTGAGAAAGAGATCATGCGTTTGTTAGGCCATGGGGCATCTAACCTCCAAATTGCCGATGAGCTGTTTGTCAGTGAGAACACCGTTAAAACACACTTGCACAATATCTTTAAGAAAATAAACGCTAAGAATCGACTACAGGCGTTGCTATGGGCAAACAACAATATCGCCTTGGAAGAGCGCGTGTAGAATGTTACTTGGAATGAAAGAAGGGAGCCAACGGCTCCCTTTTTATTTACCTGGCTAAAAATCGTAGCACTCGCTTTCGCTTAGCCTTAATTTACGTGTTAGTCGTAAATGGTCGGAATAGGCTGACGTTTATGTTGCGTCGTGCGATATATGTGTACGAGACGATCAGAGGCTTCTTGAGAAACGGGTTTGCCTTCCAAGAAGTCGTCAATCTGCTCATAAGTCAGGTTCAACGCATCTTCATCGGCTTTTTGTGGTGCGAGTTCTTCTAAATCGGCAGTCGGTACTTTCTTGACTAACTGTTCAGGAGCGCCCAGTGTGGCGGCAACTTCACGGACTTGACGTTTATTCAAACCAAACAGAGGCGCGAGATCGCAAGCACCATCACCAAACTTGGTATAGAAACCGGTGATGTTCTCTGCTGAATGATCCGTACCAAGCACTAAGCCACCAACAAAACCGGCAATTTCGTACTGGGCAATCATACGTGCACGTGCTTTTACATTGCCTTTGATGAAGTCCACTTTAGCAGGATCTTGTGGGATCAGCCCCGTATTTTCAAGACCAAGCAGAGAGGCAGCATGCAGGCCATCTGCGCCTTCTTTAATGTTGACGGAAACGGAGTGGCTTGGTTGGATGAACTGTAGAGCAAGTTGCGCTTCGTCTTCATCCTTTTGCTCGCCATAAGGCAATCTCACTGCAATAAATTGATAGCCACCACCGCTTTGGTCATTTAGCTCATCTACCGCAATTTGGGCAAGTCGGCCACAGGTCGTGGAGTCTACGCCGCCACTGATACCGAGAACCAGCGCTTTGCAGCCAGAATCTGTTAATTTACGTTTGATAAAATCGACGCGACGGGTGATTTCAAAATGAGGGTCAATCGATGGTAAGACGCGCATTTCATCGCGAATCAACTGTTCCATTAGTTTTCTTCCTGCAGCAAGGTTGTTTATCGTAGTATCATACCTAAAACCAATAAATAGAAAACCGAGAACACGGATTTCCGCCCATTCAAGGTAAAAATTATGAAAATCGCCGTATTTGGCAGCGCATTCAACCCACCCAGTTTAGGTCACAAGAGTGTTATAGAATCACTCTCGCATTTTGACCGTATTTTACTGCTTCCAAGCATCGCGCATGCTTGGGGAAAAGAGATGCTGGATTATGCGTTACGAACTCAATTGGTCGATGCTTTTATCGTCGATTTGAATATGACGAATGTCGAGCGCTGCACGATTGAAGAAATATTATTGGATCGTGCACAATCATCGGTAACGACCTATGCCGTACTTGAGGCATTGCAAGTTGAAAACCCAACAGCTGAACTTACGTTCGTGATCGGGCCTGACAATTTTTTCAATTTTGCTAAGTTCCATAATGCACAAGAAATTGTTCGTCGTTGGTCTGTCATGGCATGCCCAGAGAAAGTTAAGATTCGCAGCACCGACATTCGCACTTTATTGGCAGATGGACAGAAAATTAATCACTTAACAACCCCCAATGTTTGCGCTATGTTAGTGGAAAATAACTATTACTAACTTATCTATCAGTATTATTCATTAGTCAGTCAAAGGCTCGGTGAATGTATTGAGGTGCTTATGGCTAAGAAAAGCGTTTTGCTTGTTTTTGGTCTGTTTTCAGCTTCTGCTTACGCTTGCATTGAAAATAACCAAGGAGTCAGTATTGGAGCTGACTCAACAACACACGATCTCGATCGTGAGCTGTGTTCTCCCATGCTTGGGGAGAGTGTTTATCCAGTAAATAAAATAATTCCCCCCCTATTGCTGGTGAAGGAAAAATATAACCAATCCAACTATTGGTCTGATTGGGTGTTGAAAACCGAATCCAATCCGGTGTTAACCCAAAACTACGCAGATAATTATTTTGGTGTTGGTTGGTGGTCTCCTGAAGATAATGTTCTTCAAGGTGATGAACAGACCACGGAAGAGTGGTTAATGAATCACGGTCTAATGTTTAGCATTGGTTTTGGCGATAAGACCATTGGTCAGCCTCGGTTTAGACTCGACTATCTTTGGCACGACGAAGATCAAGATAATGTCATGATGCAAATTGAAGTGCCGTTTTAGTGGCACTTTATTTCTCTCCTATTGCAACATAGGCAGCTAATTAGAAATGGTCTTTGGTTGCATTAAACACAGATTTGAGTAGTAGCTGATAATATTGAGCGGGATCTCCGGTTTCGAGAAGTAATAACCTTGTATTTGTGTACACCCCATATCACTGAGCTTTTGTAGCGCGTCTTCACTTTCAACCCCTTCGGCCACTAAATTCACTTCAAGCTGTTGTGCAAGTTGTACTATTAAACAAACAACGTGTTCAGCTGTTTCGTTACACAGCATATTTTTAATGAAAGTCGCATCGATCTTAATCGTATCGATAGGGTAGCTATGGATGTAATTTAAGCTTGAGTAACCCGTACCGAAATCGTCAAGAGCAATAGTAAACCCCTGATTGCGAAGTTTATCTAATATGTATCGGACTTCATTGGTTTGCGATAGCAGCACTGTTTCAGTGAGCTCTATGGTGAATTCTCTCGGCTCGAAGTGAAAGCGTGAAATGGTGGTTGTGAGATGGCGCATATAGCGCGAGGAGTCACTCAGTTCGTGAGCTGAGCAATTCAGGCTAAGGCGAACTTTATAACCGAGGCCTTTCTCTAATTCCCATTTTGCATGACAAGCCAATTCAACGATACGCTCACCCAATTCAATGATCAAACCGGACTGTTCTGCCGCTTCAATAAACTCCATTGGTGAGACCACGCCAAGCGTTTCGCTGTTCCAGCGAGCCAGTACTTCAAAATAATCCCACGTCGGCGAATCTAATGAAACGATAGGTTGTACTGCGACATAAATTTCCCCCCCTTTACTCGAAGTACGATCAAGTTCGTTGCGCAGAGCGTCAATCACCATAGTACGACGGTAATACTGAGCACTGAGGTGGGTATCGTAGCTTTGCACTTTGCTGTTGCGAGTTTGCTTACAATCTTTTAAGGCCAGTGAGGCATTTAATATCAATTGGTCAGAGGTCAATCGTTGTTCAGAGGTGCGAGCAAGACCAATGCTGACACTAATTTTAATCGTATGTGATGGGTCGACATAGCCTTCATTTAAGCGTGAAATCAAGGTTTGGCAGATGGCCAATGGATCGCTAGAGAAGGTGACAAACGCGAACTCGTCCCCTGCGATACGGTAGGCTTGATGGTCTTCTGGAACCGCAAATTCAACGGCTCTTGCGACAAATTTAATCACTTGGTCGCCAATGTAGTTGCCGTATAGGTCATTGATCGATTTGAAATTATCAATGTCGATATAGGCGAGTGTTAAAGGCTCAGCTCGTGTTTCGATGATATGTTCGAGCGAATTAGACAAGTAACTGCGATTGAGTAGTCCGGTGAGATTGTCGTGAGAGACTTCGTGGCTGAGTTGATGAACCAGTGTGTCGGAGCGAGCAGAAAGCCATTTTGATCTCAAGCTGTGAACGATAATGTTGGCAAATAATAGATGGCAATCAATCAGATTTTGATTGTGAATTGTTTGTTTGGTGAAAGTAGAAAGCAGGATGCCCAAAATATCACCAGAGCGATTACGTAACGGAACGCCTAGATAGGCCTCGACGCCGTGATCAATCAGGTAAGTGTCTTGTGGAAACTGCTTTGAAACACCTTGTTCAAATAAATAAAAGAGTTTGTTTGATTTACTAACGACATCACAAGGTGTTCCCGCCAAAGAATAACTAAACTGTTGTTGGTTCTGTTTTTCGCAGGCAAAGGAGAGGGTATGCGCGGTAAAGTTCAGCTTGTCTATTTCGATGACACAACAACATTGACTGTTAAATGCTTTATGCAATTTCAATGTGACCTGATGGAGTAGTTCTGGCCCATCAAGTGCCATAATTTGGTTGAGTTCATCAATGTCAATTACGTCGGGTTTGTTATCCTTAGCCATGACGAATGCTCCTTATTTGTGTGATTCTGGTCACTTATTGACAGAGTTCGCATCGTTAAATATGGTACATGGCGCATATGTTTGCAAATAAGGCGTATCAATTTAGGCTAGGCGTGATTTTAAGTAATCGAGAAACAATTGAGTTCGGGTATTTTTGTAATCTAACTTAGGATGATAAGCATAAACCGTTGCCTCATCGGCGGTGATGTCAGGTAGGATACGTTTTAACGTGCCGAGTTTTAGCTCTTCTTTGATCATGACATCGTTGGTTAGCAATATGCCCATCCCAGCTTTAGCTGCATAGAAGAGCGCCTCTGGGTTGGTGGTGGCGAAGTTACCAGAAAGCAGAACTCGTTGCCCTTTTGAGAGTTTAACTTCTCGCTGCGGGTTTTCCCCCCAATTGAGCATATTGTGTAAGCTCAAATCTTGCGCCGTTTTTGGCTCACCATGACGGCCGAGATAGAGGGGCGATGCGTAAAATCCGGCTTTGTGTTCAAAAAGGCGGGTAGCGATAAAGCTCAGAGAATTTAATTGTTCAATTTCACGGCTAATGAACAGATCTAAGCTGAGTGCCGGTAGTTGCCCTGGAGTGGTGGTGGTTAACTGGATACGAATGTCAGGGTAGAGAGAGAGAAAATCATCCAGATATTGGACAAGAAATTTCGAACCCACCGCTAGTGTCGCTCCAATCTTGAGAAGCCCTGCAGGGGATTGATCAATGGAGCGCGTTTCATCAACAATCGATTGCCAACCGTCTAATTGTACTTTCGCGCGTTCGTAAAACAGCGCGCCTGCTTCAGTTTGTGAAACTGAGCGCGTAGTGCGTTTTAGAAGTTGCACGCCAATACGCTCTTCAAGCCAATGAATGCGCTTACTCACTGCTGAGCTGGTGGTGTTTAAACGTCTTGCTGCGCCGTTGAAGCTGCCCTCATCTACGACCAAAATGTAGCTTTTTACGTTCTGTAGCCAGTCCATTGTATGACCTTATTATTAAATCCCTAAAGGAACTAATTAGTTTCCTTTTTAGAGTATTATCATTTGTGAGTTTACAATTTAAACTCAATCGCATGAAAAGCAAGCAAACTTCTCCTTTTAATAAAATCCCTCTATTGCTGGCGATGATGATCATCGCAACCGGCCAAGTCGGCGTGTCCATTTATTTACCAGCACTGCCTCACATCAGCCAATCGCTATCGGTCGATCAAGCCGATGTTCAGCTGTTAGTTACCCTATTTTTGGTTGGTTTTGGTGGTTCACAGCTCTTTTATGGTCCGCTCTCGGATGCAATTGGCCGCCGGCCTGTTTTCATTTTTGGGCAGGGGATCTATTTGCTCGGCACGATCGTCTGCTTACTGTTTATCGACAATCTATACTGGTTAGCATTTGGCCGTCTGTTGCAAGGCTTAGGGTCGGGGAGTGCTTCGGTATTGGGGCGAAGTGTACTGCGTGATAGCTACGATGGTGCGCACCTAACCAAAGCTTTTGCCTATATTTCGGTCACAGCTTCAGTAATCCCTATTTTTGCCCCAGTATTAGGTGGTTGGATTACTTATCAGTTTGGTTGGCAAGCTGTATTCATTTTTGTTTTTATTTATTTAGCCGCAATTTATTTACTCGGTATTTTCATCCTACCGGAAACCTTGCCATACGAGGCGAGTCGTTTCAATTTGCTGGCTGTGATGAAAAACTATCGTCGCTTGATGACAAATCGACAAGTGATCTCCAGCGCCAGTTACAATTGGTTAAGCTATCTAGCCTCGCTCGTTTCGTTGTCTGTCTTACCGTTTATTTTGCAACAAAACTTGGGTTTATCTGCGGCGCAGTATGGTTCGATCATGATCGTTCCTTCTGTGGGGCTTATGTGTGGTAGTTTGGCGCTCAACGTGCTTAATCGTTTTTTGAGTCGTTCTCAGCTACTCGCTATTGCGATCACTATCATTGCGTTATCAGGGCTTTGGTTGCTCAGTTTTGAAATGACACTATTCCACTTAGTCTGGGCGTTTAGTTGGCTCAGCTTTGCTCAAGGTATGTCATTTCCAATCTCCATTAGTATGTTGCTTGAGCCACATAAGAAACAAGCTGGGGCGGTATCGGCGCTATCTGGATCGGTTCAGATGGGAATATCAGGTATATTTGGCGGCTACTTGGTGCAGTACTGGGTGCATACTCAAATTGGATTAGGGCTATTCTACTTATTGATTGCGGTGGTAATGGCGGCAGTATTAATGTCTCAAAAATCCATATTCTATACAGAACAACAGGCGTAGACCGTTTATTGTCATTGCATAAGCTTATGGAATACGAGAACTGAATATCGCCAAAATGAGCACATGAGGTTACAATGCCCGCCATTCGCGTTATCAACACCATTAGGTGACATTATGGAACATAAAGAGTTTGAAGAACTGGTCAAAGCAGCCAGTCAGCAAGAAGCTTTGCCACAAGCATTAGCAATTTTAAAAGCCAGTGAAGATCAAGAAGTTGCAGAAGCGGCTGCGTCACTTGCTGGTCAGTTCTCCTTGGCGGAAGTCGACGGTGAAAAGCGCATTTACCATGTAACGACTCACGAAGATGAGCAAGGCGAAGAACAAGAATTTGTAGAGCATGTGATGAATGAAGGCGACGAAGTAATTCGCTTTGTTGCTTGGTTCTTCGATGCCATGTTTGAAGTAAAACGCAAAGATACCTATCAAGCAGCAGGTAAAACTTACCTACAGCCTAAACGTAGCTAATTCCGCATATCATTGAATGTAAAAGCCCCAGCATGTGATGTGCTGGGGCTTTTTATTTTGAAGATTCAGAGCTGTGAAAGTGAGAGTCAACCTTGGTTTGCTTCAAGATTGATGACGTTGTCAGGCACTGTGTTGAGTCCTTTTTCCTCAATCCACGCTTGTAGATTATCCGCACCACCAATGTAATGACCATCAAGCCAAATTTGCGGCACAGTGACTGGTGTTTTTAGCCCGATAATCGCTTTTACTTCCGGGATCATGCGGTACAGTGCTGCACTGTCTTTCACCACATCATAGTATTGATACTGGATGCCTGCTTCATCGAGGAGCTTTTTCGCTTTCACACAATATGGACAGGTAGCTTTACCATAAACAATATTCCCTTTTAAGGTATCGCGCTTGGTCCATTGTTCAATTACGGATTGAATCAATACACCGCGGTTTAAGGCTTCACCTTGGCTGACGACCTTGCCTTCAACCACTAAAATTGGTGCATGCCATGAACCGAGTTTGAGTGGCTCCCACCAATGAGATAACCAATCTTTCACTTCTAGCTCAATCGGAATACCTGCCAATTCATTGTCAAAAGTATCTTGTAAGATATCTTTTGTCAGGGTGCATTCCCCACACGGAATGTTGACCTTAAAAGGTCCCCAGCTACCTGCCCAGCGATAGAGCGTTATTTTAATTGGTTGTGTCATTATCTTCTCCCGAATTGAGCCAAGCGGTTGGGAAAGCGTCTTTGTTTCAGCGCCTCTGTTTAAGCGTAGAAGGAAACCCAAACCATTTCAGATATTAAGAACGGTGAAAGGGAAGATTAATTTCAACAACTCAACGTTTTTTACGAAATTTCTTACTTTCCCATTGGGTAATAAAGGCAACGGAGGCGATGATGATAAACGCGCCTAGCCATAAACGACCTGGTGGTACCCAACCAAACACAACCCAGCCAGCTAACACATTCAGTGGTAGTTTAGCGTGGTCAAACGGTTGTACAAAAGACGCATCAGCCACCGCATATGCTTTTACAATTGCCCACTGCGCGAGTGCTGTGGCGATACCAGCAGCGATCAAAATCAGCCATACATTAAGACCACTTGGCATTTGCCAGTCAGGCAGTGCGAGTAAGATGTTAAATGGCGTAATTAAAATCAGCAAATAGACCACCATTGTCGAGGGTGAATCGTTTGCAGAGAGTTTTTTCACCATCAAAGAGTAGCAAGCCCAAAAGAAGGCAGCACCAACAGGTAACAATGTTGCCCAGTTAAAGTCGTCGCCCCATGGCTCAAGGATGATCATTGCACCAATGAAACCGGTAATGGTGGCTCCCCAACGAGCAGCGCCAACGTTTTCTTTGAGCAAAAGACCTGAGCCGATAGTGGCGAACAGAGGCGAGGTCATCAATAACGCGATGCCTTGCCAAATAGGCACAGGGTAAGCAAGTGCCCACAGCCACAGTTGAATACCAATCACCGATAAAAATACGCGGAAAATATGTAAACCAAGCTTGTCTGTTTTAAGAGACTGACGAATACCTAACGTTTTTAAGTAAGGCAAAATCGCGACCAATGCGATGGCGTATTGGATCAAGGCAACGGTCGTTGACGATAAGCCAAAACTGATACTGGCGACTTGTGCAAGGCTATTGACGATCGCGAAGGATAGCCCCGCAGTAAGCATCCAACTTGCGCCTTGGATTGGGTGATGATTGTGACTCATAAAAATTAGGTACTCGAAAAAGGTGGCTGAATCATACGACTTTCTTTACAGGCTTACCTTACTTTTTTGTCCGATTTATCATGACAACAGAGAATATGACTAAGCCCATACCGATTGCGTGCCAAACGGTGAATAATTCTCCTAAAATCAGTACCGCACCTGCCGCGGTGATGGCGGGGCCAAGGTTATTGGTTAAGCTCAACTCGGTCGGCGAGAGACGCGCCATCGCAGCGGCGATAAAGTAAGATGGCAGAACAGTACAAAATAGTCCCAGAGCGACGCCAATACTCATTAGCTCCACTGACCAAGTATGAATATCGGCGCCATTGAAATAAAGATGAATGAGGATCGCTATACCCGCACTGCCCATACCGATACTGGTAAACAACGAACTCCCTAAAGAGCCTATCAGCGGCTTGCTGGCAACCAGATAAATAGCAAATACAAACGCTGAGCTAACGGCAAGCAGCGCCCCAAAACCCACCGAACTTCCAAGAGTTTGGAAGTCCTGCGCTAAGATTAGCGCGGTTCCGGCGTAGCCAACGAAGGTTGCCGCAACGATGGTTCGTGTTGGTGGCTGCCTATAGATCACCCAACTGATAAGTACGACAAAAGAAGGGAATAGGAAGATAAGCAAGCGTTCTAGTTGGGCTGAAATATAGGATAATGCGGAAATATCAAGAAAGCTGGCGATGTAATAGCCCAAAACGCCAATCATCGCCGCTTTAAAGCCATGAGAACGCAATTTCATACGCGTAGTCTGCTTACGGCACAGAAAAACCAAAGTCACAAGGTAGAAAGGTAACGAGCTAAAGGCTCGTAAAGCCATGATTGAAGTGGCATCACCGCCCGCTTGATAAGCGAGTTTGACAAAAATGGGTTTGAGTGAAAAAAGTACACAACCGACTAAAGCAAACAGAAGTCCAGTCTGATATTGGGACGAAAACGCAGACAAATGGTGTGATGGCGTATTGGTCGTGCTTGTCGCTATGGACCTTACTTTTGATTCGCGAGTAGACTCACTGGTATCGCTCATGGGTTCGTATCCTTATCGTTATAAAAACTTGATAAGTAATCATAAATAACAAGGCTACGAGTGATGCGATCTGGCTGCAAAATTCGCAGCCAGACAGAGTATTACCTACCGACTACGGGCATTCAGGAGGAGGAGCCATTGTTGTGTTAACAATGGGCTGCTTATCTGACGAAAAGTAGAGTAAGTAAGACTAAGTTGCATTTAATACTATTCCTATCGGGTGAAAATTTAGACTAACGAGTGTGCAACCATAATGCAACTTATTTGATACTTAGTTTGCAAGAGACTTGTTTAAAGGCTTTTTGATACATCAACCAAGCGCTGAATCCCGCGCCAATATTGCCAATGAAAGCGCCCCAAAAAATGCCTTCAATACCACCGAGTATTGAGCCGATCCATAAGCAAGGTAGGAAAAACACAAATAACCTCAGTGCTGAAATCGTCAGAGCGGTGTAGGATTTTCCAAGTGCATTATTGATAGATACCATCAACATGCAGATCCCTAAAGGACCTAAACTAAAAGGGACAATCATTAAATGCCACATGAGGATTTGCTTCACCTGATGATCGCTGGTCATTATAGTCGTAAGAAAATCAGCACTGAACCACGTGATTGTGGCGACAATAACCTGAAAGCCGAGAACGTATTTGCAGGCCAGAACCACCAATTGACGAATTTCTTCTAGTTTGTTTGCGCCCAATAGACGACCGACCATTGGCGGCATCGACATGGTTAAGGCCAACACTGAGACAATAGCAAAAAACTCAAAACGAGATCCTAGCGCCCAAGCAGCGACCGCTGCTGTACCGAAGCTTGCTAGCAATTTGGTGGCGAGCATGGAAGAGAGTGGTGGCAATAGCTGACTGACCATCGCTGGCCCCATGATATTGCCAATGGACGCAAGACTCTGAGCTACATTTAGATCGTGCCAATCGAAGCTCATCCATTGCTTTTTCACTACCTTAGGAGCGACGAACAAAATGCCTAAGCCGAATGCTATTATGGTTGCCAACGCAGCACCATTAATGCCCAGGTCGAAAGTGAAAATAAACAGCGGGTCGAGAGCGAGGTTAAGTAAGCTCGTGACAACCATCATGCTCCCAGGCAGCATAGTATTGCCGTTGGCTCGGCAAACACTGTAGAAAAAGTAGAGCAACGCGCCAGTCCATGAGCTGACTAACCAATAAAGCCAGTAGCTATCGATAATGGTAAAGACGCTTTGTGGCGCGCTGAGCATGAATAAAATAGGTTCGCGGATCAAATAGAGAAGTACACAGAAAATAGCAACACCGACGGAGCCAAGTGCAACAACCAACCCGCCGAGCTGTTGTGCATAGCGTTGTTGCTTTGCGCCAATAGCTCTGGCAATCACGGCCGTGGTTGCGATACCTAACCCCACTTGAAGGCCGATGATGATCATTTGGATCGGTAGAGTAAAGCCTTGCGCCGCTAGGGGTAAAATACCTAGCTGGCCGATAAACGCACTGTCAACGAGTTGGAAACTCATTAAAGAGAGTACGCCAAATAACATTGGCCAAGTCATTGAAAACAGTTGTTTGCCAAGATCGTTAGAATGCATGGTGTAGCCACTACTGGATTGGAAATAAAAAATAAAGCTGAGACAGGCTCAGCTTTATTAGGTTAGTAAAGACTAGTTTACTTGATTGAACGATGAAATCGAGCGGCGCTTGCTTGAAACTCTTTAAACATTTTCTTTAAAGTCGTCATCGTAGCCTTTTGGCGGAGGCGTCCAGCCTCGCTCATCATTGTTGTGTTTATCTGCTCGGTCAGTGGTAATCGCGAGTTTGATCTGCTCTTCCAAGTGCATGAACAGTTGTCGATAGTTGTTGTCGAAGCGCTCATTATCCGAATCATCCAACCACGCTTGGTACAAGGCGTCCGATTTCTTATCTTCTACTCGCTTGTAGCTGGCCTTTTGCTGTTCAACTAAGAACGGGTGTTGGCCTAGTTCACGCAAAGCATGCGCACCCAACTCTAAGGCTGAATGGTAAGTTTCAGATTCAATGACATCCGCACCGGCTTGACGAAGCAGATAGCCATCACCGCGGTCAAAAGCACGAGCGAGAATCGTCACATTAGGGTAGGTGTGCTTAATGTATTTCACTAACGCAAGAGAGGCATCACGATTGTCAATGGCGACAACAATCATAGCCGCCTCCTCTATGCCCGCTGTGTGCAATAAATCGGGGCGTGTCGCGTCGCCAAAGAACGCTTTAGTATTAATCTGACGAACCACATCCACTTGATCTGCTTGGTGATCCAACACCACGGTTTTAACGCCATTGGCGACCAGCAGACGGTTGACGATTTGACCAAATCGGCCAATGCCTGCGATGATTACGGTGCCTTTTTCATCAATTTCGTCAGCTTCTCCCTGATTCGAAGCCTGCTCGTAGCGCGGCAGAATAACCTTATCAAATAGGATAAACAGGCCCGGGGTTAAGAACATCGAGAGCGCGACAACCAAAGAAAGTGTTTGCGCTAACTCGACCGGAATAACATGATTTTGCGTGGTGAAGCTGAGTAATACAAAGCCAAACTCACCGGCTTGAGCCAAACTTAACGTAAACAACCAGCGATTGCTTTGGCGGATCCTAAAACAAAAGGCCAGCACAAACAGTACAACGGCCTTGAGTAGCATTACGCCGAGCGTGAGACCGACGATGAGGAAGAAGTCATCAAATAAAATCGCGAAATTGATCCCCGCGCCAACGGTGATGAAAAACAACCCAAGTAGTAACCCTTTAAACGGATCAATATTGGACTCCAGCTCGTGGCGAAACTCACTGTTGGCTAAAACGACCCCAGCAAGGAAAGCGCCAAGTGCGGGAGATAAGCCGATCAAACTCATTAAAGCCGCAATACCGACCACCAACATCAGGGCGGTTGCGGTAAATATCTCGCGCAGACCTGAGCTGGCAACAAAACGAAATAACGGCCGACTCAGATAATGCCCGCCGACGACCAAGCCACTAATTGAAGCGACGATCACTAAGGCGTATGCCCAGCCAGGTAGGCCTGCGACAAGGCTTAATTCTTCATGATGCTCTGCAGCCGTTGATGCCATCGCCTGAGCCTGCTGAACCAGTTCTGGTAGTGCCAGTAATGGAATAAACGCCAGCATTGGGATCACTGCAATATCTTGGAACAACAAAACAGAAAATGCATTCTGGCCGCCTTCGGTACGGCTTAACCCTTTCTCGTTAAAGGTTTGTAAGACAATCGCAGTAGAAGAGAGCGCAAAGATCAAGCCGATGGCGAGAGCAACAGTCCATGTTTGGTTGAAGAACATGGCAATCCCCATCACCAGTGCCGCGGTGACAGCAACCTGTAATCCACCTAAACCTAATAGTCGGTTTCGCATTCCCCAAAGCATTTTCGGCTCAAGTTCAAGGCCGACGAGAAATAACATCATCACGACGCCAAATTCGGCAAAGTGCTGAATGGTGGTTGTTTCTTCTCCCACTAAACCAATGATTGGGCCGATAACCACACCAGCGATCAAATAACCCAGCACTGAGCCTAAGCCGAGACGTTTTGCAATTGGCACGGCAATGACGGCGGCGGCGAGATAGATGAAAGCTTGCAGAAAATATCCGGTCATGCGTTATCTCCTAAAATGAGTTCGTCTAAGTGGTGATTCAATTTTTCCACTTCGTAAGCTCGTTTGTAGTCGAATCGGTCGTTGACTAACGCTGTTAGCAGCCGTTTCCAACGCTGTTCGTGCTGGGTAATTCGTCCCTCTTCTTTGGCTGTGCGCGCACCAAATAAAGCAAGCGGGGCCATATATTTCATGCCAGTTAGTGCGGCCATTTGCTCCATCGGATAGAGGAGTTCTCGAATGGTAAAGTGATTATAGCCTTTGGTTTGATAAGCGTCGGCTTTGCCTCCGGCTGAGAGTGCGCACATGAAATGTTTACCGTTAAGCGCAGTGCCTTGGCTGCCATAAGCGAAACCATATTCAAGCACTAAATCTTGCCACTCTTTGAGCATCGCAGGGGTGGAATACCAATAGAGTGGGAATTGGAAAATGATCACATCGTGATCCATCAAACGCTGCTGTTCACGATCAATATTGATGTTGTAACTTGGATATTCGTAATAAAGGTCGACGCAGGTGACCCCTTCGGTATTTTGAGCAGCATTGAACAGAGGTTGGTTGACCTCCGAGCGGTGTTGAGATGGATGAGCGTACAGGACAAGCACTTTATTTTTTGGCATGTTGGCATCCTATTGGCGGTAGTCGTTTATTATTCTAATGAGTTAATTTTGAACATCTTTTTAAATGTTTTGAACACTATTGTTGCGCTTTAGCGCCGCTCAAGCAACCGCACGAGGTCATTTAACTGTTCAACGACCACCGATGCGCTATCCGAAAATACCGAGGATTGACCGTGGGTGACCAAACATGATGGCATTTGAGCATTTGCCGCCGCTTCTAAATCATAAAGATGATCACCTACATACAACAGTTCATCCGCTGTAATCTGCCAATCGTCCGCAAGGGCGAGTAATGACAGTGGTGAAGGTTTGGGCGGATAATGTTCACGGCTAATAATTCGAGTGATATTCAGTTGATTATGGCTGACTTTGAGTTGAGCTGCTTGCAGGCAATTGCGAGTAATAATCGCAGTATGCAGCGCTTGATGTTCGATAAAGGTGAGTAAGTCACGACAGCCCGGCATAGTGTGTGACTGTTGGGCGTCGTTGATTTCATGGTTGAGAATTTGTTGCTGAGCGATGGCGCGTTGATTAGGGCAATCAATACTGTTGGTATAGCTAAGTAGGTCAAGATGTTGTGGGCAGCCAACTTGGCTTCGTAGCCATTTAAAATCCATATTGGAGCTAACAAGGGTATTGTCTAAGTCAAACACGATGGCGCGTAGACGCTTGGCGTTAAAGGGTACGACGTTAACTCTATCCATAATTATGACTCCAAAAACAAAACACCCCTCAATCAGTGAGGGGTGCTGCAATTAGGCGAATTCTTTTTCTAGGTATGTAACGATATCGGATGATTCATATAACCATTGTACGCCTTGCTGATCTTCAATTCTCAAGCAAGGCACTTTTACTTTACCACCGCCAGTTTCTAATTCTTGACGATGTTGAGCGTTGCTTTTGGCATCGCGCAGCTCGATGTTGACCGATTGACGCTTCATGGCTCGACGAACTTTAACGCAGAAAGGGCATGCTTCGAATTGGTATAAAGCAAGCTTTGCTGCTTTTTCATCGATTTGCTGTTGTTGCTCTGCGGTGCGCTTGATTCCGCGCGGTGAAAATACAAAATTGCCCAGCAAAATAAGTCGACCTAACAACCAACGAATAACTTTCATGATAACCCTTGATGAACTAAATTACCCTTTTATTGTAACAACTTGCCAACACTCAACAAGCATTAATAATCAATTTTGTGCTGCTTGGTGACGTTGATGCCGAGTCGCTTGGCCAAGCGGACTAAATTGGCTCGGTCAAGCTGCAGTTGCCGCGCCGCATTTGCCCAGTTGAAATTGCTTTGCGTGAGCGCTTGAATAATCAGTTGTGTCTGGTATTGGTCAGTGGCTTGGCGTAGTCCTTGCGTAGCATCAATAGAGATTGAGTGCTGATGTGGTTGCTCTTGTTTGATTTCGGGCATATCAGGGATATCGGTCAGGTTCAGGTCACTGGCAGATACACTAACGGTATTGTCTGATAAACCCTTGGCTCGAGCTTTTAACGCGGCGCGATTGATCACATGTTCTAACTCACGAACGTTGCCAGGCCAGTCATAGCGAGAAAGTTGAAATAGGGCTTCGCTGGTCAGTTTTAATTGCACGATGCAAGTTTTTTACGCGCATGCTCAAGGAAATAGCCGGCGAGCAGTTCAACATCTCTTTCACGCTCACGAAGAGGGGGAACGGTGATTGGGTACACCGTGAGTCGGTGATACAAATCGGCGCGAAATCGACCTTGCTCTACTTCTCGCTTCAATTCACGATTGGTTGCCGCCAGTACGCGCACATCAATACTTTGGACTTGGTCTTGCCCAACGGGCTGAATTTCTTGGTTTTGCAATGCACGCAGTAGTTTACTTTGAGCGCTAAGGCTAAGTTCACCGATTTCATCGAGAAATAGTGTGCCGCCGTCTGCAAGCGCAAATTTACCTAAGCGTGTTTTATCTGCACCGGTAAATGCCCCTTTCATATGACCAAATAGCTCACTCTCTAACAAGCTTTCAGGGATGGCTGCACAGTTCACGTAGATTAAGGGCTGTTGGCGGCGATTTGATTGATGATGCAAACTGCGTGCGACGAGCTCTTTACCTACGCCGGTTTCACCGTGAATTAAAATAGTGAAGTCGGAAGGCGCCACGACCGATATGTCTGTTTTAAGAGCGTTAATCAGTGGACTTTCTCCAATGATTTCCCCTCCTTCTCGTTCCCATGCTTCAAGGTTCAACTCTTCTAATTTCTGCTGGGTTCGTTTTGCCTGCTGTTCTAACTGAGAAACAGTGAGGGCGACTTTGAGGTGCGATGCCACAATCGCTGATAGCGCTTCGAGGCTGCGACGTGGAATGGTGTCGAAGATATTGGGAGTCAAACTATCAAAGGTCAAAATTCCGAGCAATTGATCGGAATAATGCAAAGGTAAGCCCATGCAGGCATGCATTGGTAAATCGCCATCATAATCAATAAGCAGGCCATCAAAAGGATCGGGCAGAGGCGAGCCCGCATCAAATATCACCACACCTTGCGCTTGACAGATTTGATCAAAGCGAGGGTGATCACTCACTTTAAATCTGCGGCCTAAAGTATCTCGAGTCACACCTTGAATCGCCAACGGGGTTAAAGTGTCACCGTGTAACCCGAGTAACGCGATACAATCACATTGGATGACTCGACGTATCGCATCGAGTAGGCGATTGAATCTATCTTGTGCATTGTGTGCGCTTGCGAGCCCTGCTGTCATATCGAGCAAGGTGGAAACAGATATTTCTTGCATAACATCAGCTCTAAAAAAGTTATTTCACTATTGTAGTGTCTAAATGACATATTTCAAGTATGTCTTATTGACTTGTTTTTATGTTGTAAATTCAATTAAATCATGTAATTACAAGTGATTGTATCTTGGCATGGTTCGTGCTCTCTATGTGGTGCATCTTGAATGCACTAAAAATAATAATTAGGAGAAAGCTCTTATGCTCAATGATCATCATATAGCGGTTGTTAAAAGCACCATCCCTTTATTAGAAACCGCGGGCCCAGCGCTGACGCAGCATTTCTATCAACGCATGTTTCGCCATAACCCGGAGCTAAAAGACATATTTAATATGACGCATCAGCAAACGGGCCGTCAAAGCGTTGCTTTGTTTGAGGCCGTCGCGGCGTATGCGAAAAATATCGACAACCTAGCTGCACTGTCTCAAGCTGTGGAGCGTATTGCTCATAAGCACACCAGCTTTAATATTCAGCCGCAGCATTATCAGATTGTTGGTCATCATTTGATTGAGACGCTGCGTGAGTTAGCGTCAGATGCGTTTACCACTGAGGTAGAAGAAGCGTGGACACAGGCGTACCTCTTCCTTGCCAATATATTTATTGAGCGTGAGGAGCAAATTTACCAACTGAATGCGCAAGGTGCGGGCGGCTGGCGTGAAGGGCGTGAGTTTATCATCGATCGTAAAACGCCTGAGTCACAGCGAGTCACCAGTTTTGAACTGCGACCAGCAGATGATAAACCGGTGCTCAACTACTTTGCTGGTCAATACTTAGGTATTGAAGTGAAGCCAAGCAGTAGCGAGAATACTGAGATTCGTCAGTACTCACTATCACAAGCGCCAAACGGAATCAGTTACCGTATTTCAGTAAAGCGCGAAGGTGATGAACACAAAGGGCTGGTTTCCCATTATCTCCATGATGAGTTAGAAGTGGGTGATTCCGTGACCTTGTATCCACCCGCAGGTGACTTCTTTTACCAACCCACTGAGAAACCTGTGGTGTTGATTGCAGCAGGAGTTGGTGCGACGCCGATTCAAGCAATGGCGCATACATTATCACAACAGAAAAAGGCCAATGTGAGCTATTTCTATGCCTGTGAAGACGCAGCACAACATACATTTCGCGTGGAAAGTGCACAGCTCATTGAGGCCAACCAGTGGCAACAAAAGGTGTGGTATCGCGATCAGGATGGCATGATGGATTTGGCGTCAATTGCCGAGAAAATTCCGGTGAGTGATGGTGAATTTTATCTGTGTGGACCACTAGCGTTTATGGAGCATGCTGTGCAACAGCTTGAGGCATTGCAGGTGCCGAGAGAACAGATCCACTATGAGGTCTTTGGCCCTCATCGTTATTTGTAATTCGCGCTCGTCTGATTAAATAAAAAGCTCCCAAGGGAGCTTTTTGCTTATTTGAATAGGCTTTTTAACCATTGAATGATGGGATGGCTTTGCTGCAGGTTAGTCGTGGTAAGCGCTTTACCTTGATAAAAGCTGGCCATCAACTGACTGCGAAGAGCTTGGCTATCGCCCCCTTGCATTGTTATTAGGGCTTGGACGCTACTTTGCGCATGGTCATTAGCAAGGCTAAAGTCCATCCCCAGATAGCCCTGTACATAAAGCCACAGATGCGTAATGACTAGCAGCTGATCGCCTTCTTGATATCGAAAGCGTCTATGGTGTTCGGCGCCCACATTCTGTTCTATGGCTTGATTCATCGCCTCGACAGAATCACGCTGTTGCTCGACACGACTTAAAGCTTCAATATGAGCTTTCGTCAAAATACCCAACAAATGATGAGTGAATGCTTGCTCGGGTTTAGCAAGTTGAACCCGATTAAATAATGATTCATTGTGTTGGCAAAAGGCTTGCCATTCCACTGAGTCACTGCTGACGTGGTCAAGTTGATCTGCACCAATATTGATCAGTGCTTGAGCCAGATTACTCATGGCTTTGTAGTGTTTCCCAAGTCACTTCGTGTGAGGTTTTGCCATCGACAAATAAGCTGTTACCGGTGATCATCACTGACAGCTCCATACCTCGCTCTACATCGGCAGCAAGTGCTTCAATTGCATCGCCATCAAAGCAATGAATGGTTGCTGGTAGCGCATTAAGCTTACTTTTAGATTGATTCCACCATACGTCTGCTTTGCTGTTGAATGCGTAGACTTGTACACGCTTTGCTAAGCGGGTTGATTTTTTTACCCGATCGACGGCTGGCTCACCCACTTCGATCCACTCTTCAATAGTTCCATCTAACGCTTTTAACCACAGGTCAGGCTCTTCGATTGAAGAGAGACCTTTGGTAAATTGCAATTCAGGTTTGGCATTCAAACAGTAAGCCAATACGCGAGCCATCATGCGACTAGTGGTTTCTGACGGATGAAGTGCGATAGTGCAAGAAAGTGAATCGTAATAATCACGATTGGTATCTGAAAGGGAAATACGAAACTTGTAGATTGTTGGTTTTAGAGCCATGTATGAGTCGCCAATAAAAAAGCCAGCTAAATGAGCTGGCTATTACAATCTATTTTGGCAACAAGTTAAAGAACTTTGATGTTCTCAGCTTGTGGGCCTTTTTGACCTTGCGAGATAGTAAATTCTACTGGCTGGCCTTCAGCTAGGGTACGGAAACCGTCACCAGTAATTGCACTGAAGTGTGCAAAAACGTCTGGGCCGTTTTCTTGTTTGATGAAACCGAAACCTTTAGTTTCGTTGAACCACTTAACTGTACCAGTCACTGTATCTGACATGTGTCTTTCCTTCGTATATCTTAAATAAGCCTAAGGGCACGGATAGCGTGGAAAAGGAGACTGCTATTGCGCACGACGTAACGATAGAAGTCCATGAATTCCAACGAAACGCGTCTAGCCAAGAACCGTTTTCTAGCTAATAAGTAGTCTAAGGTTTAACCGATTGAAGTCAACTACATTTCCAGTGACTTCGGCCAATGTTTTGAACTAAATATCGTATTTTAAAATCCATATTAAAATGACGGATTTTACGCCATGCCATTGTTGCAACATGATGTTTTTAAAATTAATTATTGGTTTCTTGATTTCCCTTTAGTTGAGATAAACAAGCATGGTCCAAGTAAGCTCGAATAACATTTATTGACGGGATTTTATTGTGATAACTGATTGAAAATCGATCAGTGGTTGCGGATTATTTGGACATGATGTGTCAGTGGGGGATATCACAAATATGACAAGAAATTTAAATTATTTCTCTGTTTCATAAATGTTAATGAAATCTCTCTTTTCCATTGTTTAATGGCTAAGATGCTTTAATCAAACAAAATAAAAGAGTTGATTTTTTAACCATTGATTTACATCTGCTATGGATTAGATTTTTACTGAGAAAAGTGCTCAAAAAGTCACTTGAAATTAAAATTCTACCTGAGAAAATACCCGCAAAATGAGTTTGCATTTATGGAAGGATGCTTTTAACCACTTATCTATGAGGTAAATTCTATGAAACTGGTTCTAATTATCATGGCATCGTTATCTGCAGGTGTTGCATCTGCTGATCATCTTCATTCATTCATGCTTGGTCTATCAATTGCCGCTTTAGCTGTGGGTAGCTGCTACTGGTTTGCTTTTCGCTCGACACGTTTTCCTCAATTAGGATTACTGCTACTGATGTGTGGCATGCTGGCCAAATTAACGGTCACAATCGTTGGGGTGAGCTGGGGGATGTCAGCTGAGCTGATTACTTCTCCGTTTATCTTTGCTCTGTCTTATTTATTCTTCTCCTTAGTGGTGAGTTATTTGTGGTTTAGTTACCGCGATGCCATCACTTCGAAGGCAAAATCGTTGCAAGTTGCGTAACGCATTTATTATTTGTATGGAAAGCCAGCTTGAATGCTGGCTTTTTTATACCTTTCAACCGATATCACATTAATTTGCCTCAAACCTTGTATAACCGTAACTAAGCGTAACAGTAGTGCTGCAAGTAGCTACGCTTTGAATATACTGAGTGAAGTCTCCTAATTGGTAGAGTGCCATGAACAAAAAACGTTTCATCAAGACGGTTTGTATTACTGCAACTTTGGGTTCAACTGCTGCGATTGCTGCACCGTCGATCACGCCTGATGCTCCAGCACTAGGTGCGAAGGGTTATATTTTGATGGATTACAATACTGGACAAGTATTGGTAGAAAAAAACGCCCATCAGACTTTAAACCCAGCGAGTTTAACTAAGTTGATGACGGCTTATGTTGCGGGACAAGAGGTTAATTTTGGTAATGTCAGCTTAGACGACCAAGTTACGATCAGTAAAAAAGCGTGGGCTAAGAACTTTCCCGATTCTTCGAAGATGTTCATTGAAGTGGGTACTGAAGTATCGCTAATGGATCTTTATCGTGGATTAGTTGTGCAATCTGGCAATGACGCCAGTGTGGCGATTGCAGAGCATGTTGCAGGCAGTGAAGATGCTTTCGTTGGCTTGATGAACAATTGGGCTGAAAAGCTAAACCTGGACAATACCGCTTTTACTAACCCTCATGGTTTAGACAGCGATGGGCTGTATTCTACGCCGTATGATATCGCGTTATTGAGCCAAGCAATCATTCGTGATTTGCCGACCATTTATCCGCTATACAGTGAAACGGAGTTTGCTTATAACGGAATAACCCAATACAACCGAAATGGCTTACTACGTGACCGCAGCTTAAATGTGGACGGCATGAAAACGGGCTACACCAGTGGTGCGGGTTATAGCTTAGCGACGTCTGCGACGAACGGTGATATGCGTTTAATTTCGGTTGTGATGGGCTCGTCTAGCACCAAAAGTCGTGAATCGGAAAGTAAGCAACTGTTGAGTTACGGCTTCCGTTTTTTTGATACGGTCTCTGCAGGTGATGCAGGGCAAGAGATCGCTAAAGCGCGAGTTTGGATGGGGGACAGTGATGAGCTCAGCGTTGGTGTCGCTAAAGATGTGTTTATTACCCTACCAAAATCCCAAGCGAGCAAAGTTAAGGCTGAACTGCTCTATGATGGTGATTTGATTGCGCCAATTCAGAGCGAGCAAGTAATTGGTAAAGTGATTTACAGTGTCGATGGTGATGAAGTGGCTAGCGCTGAATTAGTGGCATTAGATCCCGTTGAAGAGGGCGGCTTCGTTAAACGCATTATTGATTGGTTTAAACGCTTAGTGGCGAGTTGGTTATAATTCACCCTCCTATCTATTACCTTGAATGATCTTTCGAGCGGGCGAGAAGCCCGCTATTTTCGAGACTTGTTTCACTTAGTTACATTATATCCTCTTTGCTTATTCAATAAGCCGCAATTTGCTTGAATCCTTAAACTTCGCTTACCTTACACTGACATTATACCTGTTGAAAACGCCACAATAACGTCAAAATGAATGCGCCCGAATCGAGGCGAAAGCAGTGTAGGAACTCATCATGGAATTTACCGTAAAAGACAACGAAGCGTTATACCAAGTTTGGATGTCACAGAAATCTAAAATGCGCCTAACCCAGATGGAGTTCGCCAAGAAACTGGGTATGAATCAATTAGAGTTTTCGAGTATTTTGAGAGGTGAACGACCACTTTCGATGGCGTTCGTATCACGATTTTGCAATTTGCTTAACTTGGAATCTCACCGAGTTGTTCCATCACTTCGCACGCAGCCGAACGTGAAAGAAGTGTACTTAGAGAGTCGCATGACAGTGGATGGGGAAATCAAGCGGGCCTATATTGAAGGAAATCAGGTCGTGGTTGAATATTTACATACGGTATTTCAACCCGCATAACGGGCTCGCTCAACGAGCGAAGAAACGGTTAAATAATCAGCACGGACAATTAATTTAAGGTATGATGTACCAATAAATAAATTGGAGACCAGTGCTGATGAGAACAAAACGAGTTTGGTGGCTATTCGCAACATTGCTATTACTGGTTGGTTGCGCTTCGGGCCCGTTAACTAAAGCCACCTCGTTTACATCGTACCAAGATTTTAGTCCTGGCCCTGAAGGCGGTGTCGATCTTGTGTGGGCTAAAATGGGGTTACGTGATGCTTCGCGGTTGCAACGTAAGTTGGCTGAATATGATTCGGTAGTGATTGATGAAGTGATCGTGATTGTCGAAGATGAGTCGCTTAGCCAAGCGGAGATTGATGAGTTAAGTTGTTATTTAGTCGAACAAATCAAGCATAAGATTTCGCCTTACAAGTCAGTGGTTGCTCAACCCACCAAGCACTCTTTACGACTCAGTATCGCACTGAGCAATGTCGAAACCCCTAATCCAATCTTAGCGGTCACAAGCAGTGTGCTGCCATTTGGTTTAGCGATCTCAACCATTTCAAAAGTCACAACCGGTGAACACACCAACGTCGGTAGTGCGAGTATTGAGTTGTTGGTTAGTGACGCTATGTCTGGTAAACCCTTATTCGCCGCCATTGACCGACAAGCGGGAAATAAAGATATTTCGACCATGATTGATTCCCTTGATGATGCCAAAGACGCGATCGATTACTGGGTGGCTCGATTAGGTATTACTATGCAAGAGCGGTAGCAGCCGTAATGATTATGAGCGAGAGAGAAAATATTTATTCGCGTTATTTGGGCTAGAATACCTCTGCCGAAAGAGGTGTTTGTCTGTTAATCTTAACTCAATATAACACCATCGTTAGAAGACCTAATGCTCGAAAAACAAAACCTCATCAAGTTAGCGCGTATGCAGATGCCTTTTGGTAAATATGCAGGGCGAGTGTTGATTGATTTACCAGAAGAATATTTGCTTTGGTTTGATAAGAAGGGTTTTCCTGAAGGGGAATTGGGCCGCTTGATGCAACTGTGTTTAGCTCTCAAGGTTGAAGGTCTGGATAGTGTGGTGCAACCTTTGAAATATGACGATCATCCACGTTATTGATCACCCTAAGG
>NZ_AFWD01000036.1:0-49726 GCF_000222565.1 Vibrio sp. N418 | reverse complement strand
CTCAATAACCATTCCTTATAAAAGAAAGTGTTATCAAATTGGTCACTCAGTTCATTGAACCCAATGTGTTTCCGAAGAAACAGTCGTTACCTAAGTAACAACTTATTGGATTATCATCAACGAGTGCCCACACAGATTGATAGGTTTATATTGTTAAAGAGCTTTACTTCAAGTCTTACTCTCGAAGTGGACGGTCATTTTAGCGAGATAACCTTTGGTGTCAAACACTTTTTGGTTATTTCTCTGAAAGTTATCTGAGTAACTTTCTCCGCCTTTGTCGCCTGCTATACAGCGTGGTTTCCCGTGGCAACGGAGGCGAATTATAGGTAGTTCTAACCCGAACACAACCCTTTTTTTTACTCAACCAAATCGTTTGCACACTTTTCACACAAAGCACTCAAATAAACGGCAAAAAGGGGCGTTTCGCCCCTTTCTTTATTCACATTTCGTAGTGTCTTTATTGATGAGCAATAATTTGATCATTATTAACCAGCAATTTGACGGTTTTTTCTGGAATAATTCTTCCCGATAAAATTGCTTTTGCTAATGGGTTTTCAACACTCTGTTGAATTGCTCGTTTCAAAGGGCGAGCCCCATAAACAGGGTCAAAGCCAACTTGAGCTATCAAATCGAGCGCTTTTTCAGAAACTTCCATATGATAGCCACGCTCTTCCATACGCTTTGCCAGACGTAATAGCTGGATTGCGGCAATCGACTTAATATGCTCTTGGCCAAGAGGGTGGAAAACGACACTTTCATCTACACGGTTTAAAAATTCCGGCCTGAAATGTTTATTCACCACTTCCATCACTTCATTCTTAATACCTTGGTAGTCAAGCGTATTGAAGTTTTCTTGAATACGCGCTGATCCCAAGTTAGACGTCATGATGACGACGGTATTTCGGAAATCTACCGTACGACCTTGCCCATCAGTGAGTCGTCCATCATCAAGCACTTGCAGTAAGATGTTAAAAACATCAGGGTGCGCCTTTTCTACTTCATCCAACAAAATAACTGAATAAGGCTTACGACGTACCGCTTCGGTTAAATAGCCACCTTCTTCATACCCGACATAACCCGGAGGGGCTCCCACTAAGCGAGCAACCGAATGTTTCTCCATAAACTCTGACATATCGATACGTACCATGGCATCTTCACTGTCAAACATGAACGTTGCTAAGGTCTTACATAATTCTGTTTTACCGACCCCTGTTGGGCCCAAGAATAAGAAAGAGCCAATAGGTTTGTTAGGATCAGATAGCCCCGCACGGCTGCGACGAATCGCGTTAGAGACAACTTCCACCGCTTCTTTTTGTCCTATCACGCGTTTGTGCAGTACTTGCTCCATGCGTAATAGCTTTTCTTTTTCGGCCTCCAGCATTTTAGCCACTGGAATGCCAGTTTGCTTTGATAGTACATCTGCAATTTCGACATCAGTAACCTTATTACGCAATAAGGTCATCTCTTGCATTTCGGCTTGCGTGGCGAGATCCAGTTGTTTCTCTAGCTCAGGGATACGACCATATTGCAGTTCAGACATACGGCTCAAGTCACCTGCTCGTCGAGCAAACTCCATATCCATACGAGCTTGCTCAAGTTCAGATTTGATATGCTGGGTGCCTGATAGCGCAGCCTTTTCTGCATTCCAAACTTCATCAAGTTCAGCAAAGTCGCGTTCTTTTTCCAACAATTCATTATTGAGCATTTCTAAGCGCTTTTCGCTCGCTTCATCATGCTCATTAATAAGTGCTTGCTGCTCAATTTTAAGTTGAATGATTTTTCGCTCTAGCTTGTCGAGGGATTCAGGCTTGGAATCTATCTGCATGCGAATACTCGACGCCGCCTCATCTATCAAATCAATGGCTTTATCTGGCAACTGGCGATCGGAAACATAACGATGAGATAGGCTGGCTGCCGCGACAATCGCAGGATCGGTAATTTCAACGTGATGATGCAATTCGTAACGTTCTTTCAGACCACGCAAAATCGCGACGGTATCTTCGACACTCGGTTCATCGACAATCACTTTTTGAAAACGACGCTCAAGTGCCGGATCTTTTTCCATATATTTGCGGTATTCATCTAGCGTAGTGGCGCCCACGCAATGCAACTCACCTCGCGCTAATGCAGGTTTTAGCATATTACCGGCATCCATCGAACCTTCACCTTTACCTGCGCCGACCATGGTATGAATTTCATCAATAAAAAGAATGACGTTACCCTCTTCTTTAGACAACTCATTCAATACCGATTTTAAACGTTCTTCGAATTCACCACGATATTTCGCTCCCGCAACCAAAGCCCCCATGTCGAGAGACAGTACTCGGCGACCTCTTAGGCCCTCTGGCACTTCATTATTGATAATGCGTTGAGCCAAACCTTCAACAATCGCCGTTTTACCTACTCCCGGTTCACCAATGATCACTGGGTTATTTTTGGTGCGACGTTGCAAAACTTGGATAGTGCGGCGGATCTCGTCATCACGACCAATCACAGGGTCAAGTTTGCCCTGCTCTGCTCGCTCGGTTAAATCAACGGTGAACTTTTCCAATGCTTGGCGTAGTTCTTCGGCATTTGGGTCATTGACCTTTTGGCCACCTCTGACCTTATCGATCGCTTCACCCAAATTCTGCTCGGTTAAACCGCTTTCTTTTAATAAAGCGCCAAGAGGGCCACGATCTTCTAAAGCAGCCAATAAGAATATTTCTGATGAGATATAGGTGTCTTGGCGCTTTTGCGCCACTTTGTCACACAGGTTAAACAGCGTCCCCATGCCACCCGACAGTTGTACGTCACCACCTATGCCGCTCACTTTTGGTAGACGGTCGAGCATTTCACTCAGTTTCGAACGCAGTTGAGTGACATCGATATTTAACATCGTCAACAATGGACGAATTGGACTGCCATTTTGGTCCATCAGTGCCACCATTAGGTGCACTGGCTCTATATACTGGTGGTCGCGGCCTAGCGCCAAAGACTGCGCATCAGAAATAGCGATTTGAAACTTGCTAGTAAATCTGTCGAGACGCATATCAACCTTCCTAAACTCTATCGAAATAATCTAATAATCAATATGAAAGATGGCTACGCTCGCGGAGATTTTCAAGGGGATAAAAACGAAAAAGGCTGACACGAGGTCAGCCTTTGAAATAAACATCAGATCTAGTCGCTACTCAATCCAGATGAAACTGGCTAAACGCCCAGTCACACCATCGCGGCGATATGAGTAAAAATGCTCAGGATCAGAGTAAGTACAGAGCCCACAAGCAAACACTTGCGTTACGCCTAAGGCATTTAAACGTTGAGTGGCAAGGCGTTCCATATTGGCCCACCATTTGCCAACCTGCCCTGTTGGAATGAAAGCATCGATCGCTTGGGGATTCGCATCACAAAATGCTTGTAATACGTCTTCGCCAACTTCAAATGCACTCGCTCCAATCGCAGGTCCAAGCCAAGCGATCATATTACCGTCTATGGCATCAAGCCCAAACGTTGCCACTGCATTTTCAACAATACCATCAGCGAGACCACGCCAACCAGCATGCACTGCCGCCACTTGAGAACCTTGAGTATTCGTCAACAGAACAGGTAAGCAATCGGCTGTCATAGCAGAGAGAACGACACCTGGTTGTGATGTTACAAGTCCATCAGCATCGAGTGTTATCTCGGTTGGCTGGTTAACCTGAATCACTGCCGTTGAGTGGGTCTGGTTCAACCAAACTGGCGCAGAAGGCATTTTTGCCATCTGCGTCAATTGTTGGCGGTTGCGAAATACCGTATCGAGATCATCCCCAACGTGGCTACCAAGGTTTAACCCTTGATATACCCCAGTTGAAAAGCCCTCTAATCGTGTTGAAGCTATTGCCTTAACATTTTTAGGTGCATTCCAGTTAGGAATAATCAGCGACATATTAGTACTCTTCTTCTAAGCCGTGCTCTTGTGCATCTTGACGTAGAGCTTCAGTCAGAATCACCATGTCTTCTGGCACTGGCGCATGGAACTCAAGTTCTTCACCCGTTACTGGGTGTTCAAACTTCAGCATCACAGCATGCAATGCTTGACGATCAAACTGGCGGATCATCTCCGTCAATTCTTGGCTCGCTCCCGATGGAATGCGAGCGCGACCGCCGTAAGCGGTATCACCAAGTAGCGGGTACTGTAGGTATGACATGTGTACACGAATTTGGTGAGTACGACCCGTTTCTAGACGCAGACGAATACGCGTATGTTCGCGAAAGTGCTCGGCAACACGGTAGTGAGTTGCTGCCGGCTTACCCATTGGGCTTACCGCCATCAACGTACGTTTGGTTGAGTGACGGCCAATTGGCTGTTCAATCTTACCGCCCGCCGTCATGCGGCCAATTGCAATGGCTTCATACTCACGCGTAATGTTACGTTTTTGCAGCGCACGCACTAAACGAGTTTGTGCTGGCACTGTTTTCGCCACAACCATAAGGCCAGTGGTGTCTTTGTCCAAACGGTGAACAATCCCCGCACGTGGTACTTCCGCGATATCAGGATAATGATGAAGCAGTGCATTTAGCACTGTACCATCAGGGGTTCCTGCACCTGGGTGTACTACAAAACCGCGAGGTTTGTTCATTACGATAATGTCGTCATCTTCGTAGACGATATCCAAAGGAATATCTTGCGCTTCCCAGCGCTCTTCATCTTCAAGTTCCGCTTGCAGGATGATGACTTCACCGCCCATCACTCGAGTACGTGGTTTAGTAATTACTTGACCATCCACTTGTACTTTACCCGCTAAAAGCCATTCTTTTAGACGAGAACGAGAGAAGTCGGCAAAAATTTCGGCGATAGCTTGATCAAGTCGTTGACCTAATTGGCTATCTTTTACTGTATTAGTTAATTCAATCTGCTGAGCCATATCGAACTTTTTCAAAAACTGTGAGACTAATTGTCTACAGTGTGGAAGAATATTGATCCATTGTATCTGCTACCGGCATAAAAGTAACGGAAGCGACAAAATTATTTACTTCAAGGAATAGAATCCTGACATGAAACAGCATACTTTATCTGGATTATTGGCATTAACATTACTCGTAGGCTGTACGAGCAGCGAAGAGATTGTTCCAGATGTTCCACCATCAGAGCTCTACTCTGAAGCGCAGGTATTATTGCAAGATGGTAGCTGGATGACTGCCATCGAGAAACTCGAAGCTTTAGACTCTCGCTACCCTTTTGGTGCTTATTCTGAGCAGGTACAGCTTGACCTTATCTATGCCTACTATAAAAACGACGATCTAGCTTTAGGCCTAGCAACAATCGAGCGTTTTATTCGTTTGAATCCAACACACGAAAAGCTCGATTGGGTATTGTACATGCGTGGTCTTACACACATGGCGCAAGACCGCAACTTCATGCATGACATGTTCAATATCGATCGTAGTGACCGAGATCCTGAACCAGTAAAAGCGGCATTTGCCGATTTCAAAAAGTTATTAGACCGCTACCCAGCAAGCCCATACGCTGAAGATGCGCAAAAACGAATGTACTCATTGAAAAATCGCCTTGCTGAGTATGATTTAGCCACTGCCGATTTCTATCTACGTCGTGAAGCTTGGATTGCTGCAATTAATCGCTGCCAAGAGCTACAAAAAACGTATCCAAATACTGAAGCTGCGCGAAAATCATTAGACATTCAACTCGCTGCTTATGAAGAGCTAGGTCTTGAAGAAGCCGCCAGCCGCACGCGTGAATTAATCAGTCTTAATCCTTTATAAAGAATTAGAAGTAAAAAGCCGCTTAGTAACCCTAAGCGGCTTTTTTGTGTCTGTGAATCGGTTTGATACCCTCTAAAGACTTGTTTAGATGGCATTCGCGTCTACCTTTAAGAGAACAATGTTTAAAGGTGAACGAATGATCCGAGCTCTAATAATGGTACTCTTGTTAGCTGTGCTTCCCTTACAAGTACAGGCCTTATCTCTCGAGCCGCTCACCAAAGATCCACACACCGGAGATCTAGCAGCATTGGAAAAAAAAGGCGTCATTCGCGTATTAGTCTCAGCGGATCTTGGTTTCTATTATATAGAAGCAGGGCAACCCAAAGGGATCTTAGCCGAATTGCTTTATCATTTTGAAAAACAGCTCAAACAGCGTTCTTCCTATTTAAATCTACAAGTCATTCCTGTGAACCGTGACGAACTGATTCCTTCACTAGAAAAAGGTTACGGTGATCTCGTTGTGGCCAACCTAACCATCACAGATAAACGTAAACAGGAAATCGAGTTCAGCCGTCCGGTATTGAACGATGTACAGGAATGGCTAATTACTTCAAAACAAACACCGCAGTATTACCAACTCTCGCAATTAAGCGGCAAGGATATCTGGGTCAGGCCTAGTTCTAGTTACTATGAGAGCTTACAAACGCTTAATCAGCGTTTACATCAACTCGGTAAGCCTCTAGTGGAGATCCACTTCCTCGATGAAACGCTACAAGATATTGAAATTATAGAGCTGGTTAATCAAGGCCATATCGGCGCAACGGTATTAGACAGCCATAAAAGTGAACTTTGGCTCAAAGTAATGGATAACATTCATGCGCACAAAAAAGTGCCTTTGCGTCGCAGTGGGAAAATTGCGTGGGCACTGCGTAAAAATAGCCCACAGCTCAAAAAACTGGTCGACAACTATTTAGATGAATATCGCTCTGGTACCTTACTTGGCAATGTAATTTACGGAAAGTACCTCGATAACACTCGTTGGCTAAAAAAGATCCTCGACCCTAAACACATTAGCCACCTCGAGTCACTTTCCAAACTGTTTGATCACTACTCCAACCAATATGATTTTGATCCGCTGATGATTTCAGCCCAAAGCTATCAAGAATCCGGACTCGATCAGAGTAAGGTTTCTCATCAAGGCGCGGTTGGCATAATGCAAGTGTTACCCAGCACCGCCAGCGATCCCAACGTGAATATCCCCAATATTTATAAACTCGAAAATAACATTCACGCCGGTGTGAAATATATGCGCTTTCTGAAAGATCGTTACTTTAACGATGAGGCCATTACTCCAGATAACCAGGTCTATTTCTCTCTTGCAGCCTACAATGCAGGCCCAGGAAACATTCGTAAAATGCGTCGTCTAGCCAAACAACATGGCTATGATCCGAATGTGTGGTTTAAAAACGTAGAGATAATCGCGCGTAGAAATATCGGACGAGAGCCGGTGCATTATGTTTCTAACATTAATCGCTATTTCATCATCTATAAACAATTAGCATCATTGAAGAAAAATCGCGATGAGGGGAATAGTGAGCAACTTAACCCACTCTTATTTCCTATCGAGATGGGTTCGCCATAATCACATTTGATGACAAGCGAAGGATGAGACTAATTGATAGGCCGAACGTCGTCGAGATGGAAAATTTCGTGTTGAAGATCACAAATAATTGCTGAACAAGGAATGAGCAGAAGGTTTGTTTAGGCCGTACTTGTTCACTAAAAAGCGAATGATTTTTAGCAAGGTACTCCTACCAATTTATAGCGTTTTTTGACTTTCTCAAGCACTTTCGTTCAAACGACTAAGGACAATTTGAGTTAGATCACAATTGACTTTAACTGGAAAAAACCCTCCCCAAAAGGTGATTTAGATCACATTCTTTTAAACCTAAATCGTTAATCTGGAGTTAACCCATGAGGGATGACACAGAGGAAAACATTTATGAAAGTAAACATCACTGGTAAAAATATCGACATCACCTCTGCTATCCGCGATCACATTGAGAGCAAATTTAAAAAGCTAGAGAAATGGCAAGTAGACATCATCGGTTGCCAAGCTAGCTTCAGTGAAGAACCAAATAAACAGAAAAAATTTGAAGCTGTTATTACCGTACCAAAAGGTAAGTTGGTTGCTTCAGCGATTCATGAAGATTTATACGCTGCCGTGAATGAGGTAGAACAAAAACTAGAACGCCAGCTGAATAAACTGCGCCACAAGCCAGAAGCACGTCGAACTGACAAGCCAGAGCTTGAAGAAGAAGTAGAATAAGTTAACGAATCGAGAGAGATAGCGCCGAAAGGCGCTATTTTTTTGCTTGACGCTGAAAACTCGGTTGCTTATTGTGGAGTGGACTCCATAAAGAGACTCATTTATGCCGCTGACTGATCTGTTCTTTTTTGACTTGTTTTTTCTCCACTAACCTTGGAGGCAGACTCGTTTTCGAAAGATAAGTCAAAAACGAATAGAAAGCCTCCCAAGTGGGAGGCTTTTTTATGTAAGGAAATTAGGATGACTGAACAACAATACTCGCTCGATGAAATTCGAACTCGACTCAATGAGCTAGACGACAACCTACTGCAACTATTGTCTGAACGCCGCCAAATGAGTATTGAAGTGGCGAAAAGTAAAGTTCAGACGTCAAAACCAGTGCGTGACGCTGAACGTGAACAGCAGTTATTGGTTAAGCTGATCAATAATGGCCAAGACAAATACAACCTTGATGCGCAGTATATTACTAAGCTCTTCCACACTATTATCGAAGATTCGGTATTGCTACAGCAATCTTATTTACAGAACCTAGCCAATCCAGAGATCAGCCGTAAACCGCTTGCCCGCGTCGCTTTCTTGGGTGCAAAAGGCTCTTATTCACACTTGGCAAGTCGTGAATTTTTCAGCCGTAAAAATACCGAACTGATTGAGCTTAATTGTGAAGGTTTCAAAGAAGTAGCGAATACGGTCGAGTCTGGTCATGCTGATTACGGGGTGCTGCCAATTGAAAATACCAGCTCAGGTTCAATCAACGAAGTCTACGACCTACTACAACATACGACACTTTATATTGTTGGTGAGCTGACCTTACCTATTGAACATTGCTTAGTCGCCACCAGCGATATTCGCTTAGAAAACCTCACCACCTTATATTCACATCCGCAGCCGCACCAACAATGTAGTGAGTTTCTCAGCCACCTCAAAGGGATTGAGTTAAAAACCTGTGCCAGTACCGCTGATGCAATGCAGAAAGTGCGTCAGCTCAACCGTGACGATGTTGCCGCGATTGGTAATGCATCATCAGGTAAAATTTACGGTTTACAGCCAATCAAAGGCAATATCGCCAATCAAACCGAGAACCATACTCGTTTTATCGTTGTCGCGCGCAAACCAGTTGAAGTGTCACCGCAGATTCCGGCGAAGACCACACTGATCATGTCCACGTCACAAGAGGCAGGTTCACTGGTTGCGACGCTACTGGTATTGCAACGCTATGGCATCAACATGACCAAGTTAGAATCTCGTCCTATCATGGGTAACCCTTGGGAAGAGATGTTTTATGTCGATGTTGAAGCCCATTTAGACTCTGAATGCGTGCAAGATGCCATCGTTGAACTGACAAAAATTACCAAACACTTAAAAGTGCTCGGTTGTTACCCAAGTGAGAATATTAAGCCAACTCAGGTAAAATTAAGTTAAATAAAGTCTTACAGTTCAAAAAAAAACCAATAAGTGGCTGACACACTTTGTAAATATTACTAGCATCCTTGACCTGTTTTGAGCTTGCTGCTGTGTGTCGGTCACTGACTCTTATCAAAGCTCGGCGTTATCCAAACTACAAGGATCAGGTAACCCGCAATGCGTTTGACAAGAATACTGCTATTCACTATTTCTTCTATTAGTGCTCATCCCGCTATATCTGCGCAGAATCAGTTAAATCTTTTCATGTGGGAAGATACCCTCTCTCCTGCCGTTATTGAGCAATGGCAGCAAGATACCGCAACCACTCTCCAATTAACCCATTTCGATAGTGATGATGAACGTAACGTCTTAATGAGTCGCAGTGAACAACTTCCTTTTGACATTGTCGTTCTTGATAACGTATCAGCACAAGTTTATGGCCAATTAGGCCGACTAGAGAACCTCTCTAAACTTGATAATCGAAAGCATCAAAGTACTCAATGGCAACAAGCGTGTGGCAATTATGCGATACCCTACTTTTGGGGCTCAGTAGGCATTGTCTACCGCAAAGATAAAGTCCCGAAACCGCCTCAAACATGGCAAGAGTTTGTTCACCCACCACCGGAATTAGCCGGGCATATTGGGATGATCAACGATACGATTGATACTTTTCTGCCCGTTTTGAATAGTCTTGGCATTGCCCCTGATACTGAAGATGCCCAGCTGCTACAGCAAAGCTTTGCCGACATCATGGTCTTTAGCGCCAAAGTGCTGACCTACGAATATGTTCTCAGCTATGTACGCAGTAATCCCAATGCCGATAAGCTCCATATGGCACTCGCTTACAGTGGGGACGAACATTCACTTAATCGATATCAAGATGAAATAGAATGGGGCTTTATTGTGCCTCAGGGCCCCCCTTATATTTGGGTTGATTGCTTGGCGATTAATCAAGCATCTAAAAATAAACAACTCGCCATCTCATTTTTAGAATACCTTTCAGATCCCACTATTGCTGCAACAAATGCAATCGACGTCAAAGCTGCAACCACCAATCGAAGTGCGCTGAAACTACTGCCGCAATGGTATTTAAATGATGCATCATTGGCAGTCCAAGGAACATTACCTCAGCAAGGACAAATTGATAGCCCACTCTCTGCCGCCAATATTAGTCTTAGAGCGAAGGTTATTAATCGCATATTGAAACATCATGAAACTCAACACTAGAGTCTTATTGTTGGTTGCCCCGGTAGTGTTACTTAGCGCTGCCATTTCAAGCTATGGCATTTATCACAATCAAAAAGACGCATTGATCAAACGAGAAACCAGCTATTTGCAACTCACGATGGAGAAGCTGGCTGGTCACTTTAGGCAATCTTTCGCTCTCATCAATAGCTATTCACAAACGATAACCAAAAGTGAAATGGTCCGTCGATACTTACATCAGCAAGATAACCCATTCAAAGAGATGGAGTTATTGACCAATATGCAGCGTATCATCTCTACCTTGCATTCCATTTCACAAGATACTATCGGGGTAGCCATTCTTGATAGTCAACGCAAAACACAATTTTTTGTCGACAATCAAACCGATCCATTTAAGCAAATAGACGACAAAGCTCTACAATATGTCAAAGACACATATCGCTTGTCCGGTGCTCAGACCCACGTAGGATTTAGCAAGAACGACCAAGGGCAAAGTATTCTTATCAGCTACAACGTACTTGATCCTCGCACCATGGAAGTCCCTCTTAGCTACAACAAAGAAGAAGTGTACTTTTTGGTGGTCTACTTAACTTTAAGTCAGTTTGATCAACTCAAACACATCATCGAATTCGACAACGATAGCTCACTGTTTTTTTCCGACCTACCGGTCAATAAAAGTGGTTTAACCCAGTCAGTTGAATTGAAGTCGGCGCTATTCGCGACCCTCGACCCGGCGCAATATTTACTGGGTGATAAACTTAAAGCGATTGAAAATAAATTGCTTATTTCCTATGTCGCATCCTCAATTGCCACCGTACTGATCCTATTGCTATTACTCTATCGTCATGTCACTCGTCCAATTGCTGAGTTAGAAAAGCAATTACTGGATGTTGAGTTACGTAAACGACATAACATTGAAAAACGCGATCATAATGATGAGCTCAGTCGGTTATCCAAGCGCTTCTACAACATGTATCAAGAGCTAAACAGCAGCTATCAAAAAACCAAAGCATTAGCCGAAAACGACCATCTAACCGGACTGGCCAACCGCTATCAATTTCAAACCTTTATTGAAACAAAACTGAGCGACAATATTCGCCATCACTACGCGTGGATTTTGTATATTGACCTCGATAACTTCAAATACGTTAACGATAAATACGGCCATAATATCGGCGATAATCTCTTAATAAATTTCGCCCAACACGTTAAAAAAGTCTGCCGAGATTGGCAAAATAAACACGCGATTGATTGCTTAGCCTCACGCTTGTCAGGGGATGAATTTGCTATTTTTATTGCTTCATCTCAGCAAGATGTCTACGCAGAATCACTTGCCGAAGCCATTCTTGAACCATTGTTAGTCAGTGGACGTTCGCCGCTAGGTAACTTTCCGATCACTGCCAGCATTGGTATTGCTGCCTACCCTAGCGATGGAGACAACTTTGCCAGCCTGCTTTCTAATGCCGATACTGCAATGTATCAAGCCAAGCGAGCCGGCAAAAACCAACAGTCGTATTATTCCAAAGCGCTCGATAAGTCCGTTCGCCGCCGAACGCAAATAGAAAGAGCACTGCGCAGCGGTGAATTTAACAAAGAATTCTCACTGCAATATCAGCCCTACTACAATCGAACGGGTGATCGTGTCATGGGCGTTGAAGCGCTACTGCGCTGGCACTCGCCAAAACTCGGCAAGGTCAATCCAGCAGAATTTATTCCAATTTCGGAGCAAACGGGGATCTTTGGCCTGATCGACCGCTGGGTGATTGAGCAAGCATTCGCGGACTTTGGTGAAATTCAATCAATGTTTGAGCATGACATCCAACTCTCGATAAACTTATCATCGGCAGAACTCGACTCTCATCAATTGGCTCGTTATATCGAAGCGATGGCGCGTCACTATGATGTGCATCCGCCACTGGTGGATTTTGAAATCACGGAAACCTTTGCCACTGACTCACAAAGCTACTCTTTGTTACATGAGCTTTCGACCATGGGCTTTAAATTAGCGATCGATGACTTCGGTTCTGGCTATACATCTATCACCCAACTTGTAGAATACCCAGTACAAAAAATTAAACTGGATCGCGAATTCTTAGCAACCTTGATCAAAACCGATAATAGGAAAGTGGTGAAACCATTAATTGAACTGTGTCATTCTCAGTCGATGATCGTGACTGCCGAAGGCATTGAGTCGCAAGATATGCATCAATGGTTGGCAGATAATAACTGTGACTACATGCAAGGCTACTACCTTTCCTCCCCTGTCGACCTAGATCAGTTAAAAGAGCTCGTCGCCACACAAAAGGCTAAGGTACATGACCACCCAGACCGTTATCGTCGCTTCGCTTAATCCGGCAAAAATTAACGCAGTCGAAAGCGCTTTTACAGCCGTATTCCCACAGCAATCTTTCCAATTTATTGGGGTTAGCGTTCCCAGTGATGTCGCCGAACAGCCGATCAGTGACCAAGAAACGTATCAAGGGGCGCGAAATCGTGTCGCCAATGCCAAACGGGCACAATGCCATGGTGATTTTTACGTCGGCCTAGAAGCCGGAATTGAAGGTGCGGTCACCTTTGCTTGGATGGTGATTGAATCCGATACACGACGCGGTGAATCTCGCTCAGCCAGCATGATGCTGCCTCCTGCAGTCGCAGCACGTCTTTCTCCTGAGGTTGAACTCGGCAGTGTGATGGATGAGGTCTTTGGCACCACCAATATCAAACAAAAAGGTGGCGCGATTGGTGTGCTTACCCAGCATCAACTAACACGCAGTTCAGTTTATCATCAAGCATTGATCATGGCTTTGATCCCTTTTACCAATCCTCAGCACTATCCTACTAACGTATAATCTGGTTATAAGCGAAGTAATAAAAAAGGTGCCCTAGGCACCTTTTCGTTAATCAATCTCAATTTAAAGCGACGAACCTTTCAGCAAATCGGCGATAGCCTGCTTTTCTTCACTACTTTTCGATTTAAGTTCATTAGAACCACGAGTAATGGTCGCTACACCAACACCAAGTAATTGGCTGATTTGACGTTGGGAAAGATCACCTTTAAGCAGTTCGCGGAAAATGTTCACTCTCGCCACTAGAGCTTCTCTTTCATCTGGGGTCAACAACATGGTCAATAACATTTCATGTTGACCGGTATCGCTACTGTGCTTCACCAAATCTAAGATTTGTTGCCACTCTTTATACTCGGGTTGTAATGACATGATTTGCCGCTCGCTTAATACTTAGTATTCAATTCATTCTCATGGAGGAAGACGCCATCTTGCTTTAGCAGGCCTCGGTAGTATGTTTCAAACATCAAGATGTTTTGTACATAACCTCGAGTCTCATTGAACGGGATCGCTTCTATAAATGCATAAGCATCTAATTTTTCTTGTGTTCGTCCGCGCCACGTTTTCACTCTTCCAGGCCCTGCATTATACGCAGCAAAAGCGAAAATTCGATTGTTATCGTACTTCTCAAGAAGGCTCTGCAGGTAGCGACTGCCAATTTCAATATTTTTGCCAACCTTGTATAAATCATCCACGCCGGAATAGCCTAAATCATATTTCCGTGCGGTGTACTTCGCGGTCGCAGGCATAATTTGCATCACCCCGCGAGCACCCACGGGTGATTTCGCTTCAATGTCCATGGCACTTTCTTGGCGAGCAAGTGACATCAACGTCACCGGATCAACGCTGTGTTTTTCACCATAAAAATCAAACCACCAGCGATGTGCCAATGGGAAGCGTAAGGCTAAATTCCCCCACATTTTGGCTTGAATCGTCGCGGTAACCGTCAAATGATGCCAACGCTTTTGTGCCGCATAAGCAGCAAGCATCTGCTTTTGCTCTGGCGTCGCGCGGTTGAGTAAATGGCGCCACTCACTTTTCGCTGCTGCTATTTTATCGCGCGCAATCAACTCTCCAATTCGTTCTAAACTGGCATTAAAAAGCTTAACCACCGAGCGCTGTAAAGCCAGACTCGTCTGTGGGTACACCACTGCGCGGTTAAGTTGCTCTGCCGCCGCAACACTATAGAAGTTACGTTCACCCAATATCGCCTCTAAACGGCGCTCACCTTGCGCCTTGGCGCCTGTCGCCATTTCAGATCGGCCCAACCAGTATTGCCAGCGTAAATTATTCGCTTGCTCCTCAGGCAGTGTGGCAATCCAATCCGCAATGCCAGACCAATCGGCCTCTTGGATCGCTAAGCGAATACGACGCTCTTTAAGTTTGATACTACTTGAGCTCGCAATCTGTTGATCACGCCACGAAATAAGCTCCGCAGAATCGGTGCTATTCACTAAGCGCAGAGCGATATAATCTGCCAATTTCTGCGCTTGCGGCGGCGTCAATTTTTGCCCATCAACCACTGTCGCCCAGGCTTGCTGCGCTTGCTCTACATTTTTACGAGCGAGTTTTTGCAGAGCCATTTCACTTTGCTTGCGATAAAAAGTATTGGCAGGCTGTTTTTTGGCAAACGCGGCAACATTTTCAGGTTGATTAAACAAAGCTATCATTTGCTTCGCTTGTTGTTGTGCCTTTTTTGATTGCACTTCTTTCGCCAGGTATTTTAATAACCCACCATTACGCGCATCAAAGGCCAACAACATACGATTCAATATTTGCTCATCACTACGCAGGCCTGCTTTTTGCCAAGCTTTAAACAACGGATCACACGCATCAGAAATACTGCGTCCATGTAGCCATAGATCTTCCGCACCTTTAAAGGCTAAAGCCTGATTACCCGTTTGATATTGGGCATTATAGTAATGACATTGATATTGCTCACCGCGCGGCAGATCAGTTTGAAACTCAAGCAATGTCTGCCACTGCTGTTTACGTGCAAGCATATCAATATAAGGCGCTCGAATGCGGCTCGAAAATGGAAAGCTCTTATGTTGCTCAATAAACCGTTCAACCTGTTGTGGTGACTGCTCATCCAGCGTGGCTAACAAGGTGCGATAATCCACATAAGGAGTTAGTGGATACTGAGCAATCTTTGACCGCATTGCTTGGTATTGGTCGACCTGCTTATTATTGAGCAACTGCTGTGCTTGATCGTAAAGTGCGCGCTGTTCGTCTAGATAAGTTGGGCTAGCTGCGAGCCCATTTACGCTGTATAGCATCGTTGATACGGCGATCAACGATGAAGGAAGGCGATACAACGTTTTAAAAAACTTGGTTGTCATGTCTTCTCGTCCTGATGAGAAACGATATATTGAAATGCTATTAGGACTATTCTACTAAGTTCTGTAAAGCATATAGGTGTAAACAAAAATTATTTCACCTAAGTGTGACACATTTAATGAATCGTACATCAATATTAGGTAAATCCTACTGACACTTCATTTCCTGAAGCCAATGAAGATCATAGGTAACAAACCTAGATTGGTTGGTGTAAAATAGCCGTTTATGTGTAAAGCAATTTAGGAACGATCGGCAATGGCTGAATACGTATATACCATGTCGCGGGTGAGCAAGATTGTGCCACCGAAGCGTCAAATTCTAAAAGACATTTCTCTAAGCTTCTTCCCTGGTGCAAAAATTGGTGTTCTTGGCCTAAACGGTGCAGGTAAATCAACCTTGCTACGCATCATGGCCGGTATCGATACCGATATCGATGGTGAAGCTCGCCCTCAACCAGGTCTCAACGTAGGCTACTTGCCGCAAGAACCGATTCTTGATGAATCAAAAACGGTACGCGAAATCGTTGAAGAAGCGGTTGGTGATGTTGCTGGTGCACTGACTCGTCTTGATGCGGTATACGCGGCTTACGCTGAACCAGATGCTGACTTCGATGCACTTGCAAAAGAGCAAGGTGAGCTAGAAGCACTGATTCAAGCAAAAGATGGTCACAATCTAGAGAACGCTCTTGAGCGTGCAGCGAACGCACTCCGCCTGCCTGAATGGGATGCAAAAATTGCGAACCTCTCTGGTGGTGAGCGTCGCCGTGTTGCAATTTGTCGCCTGCTACTAGAAAAGCCAGACATGTTGCTGCTTGACGAACCAACCAACCACTTGGATGCGGAGTCAGTTGCTTGGCTTGAACGCTTCCTTGTTGATTACACCGGTACTGTTGTGGCAATCACGCACGACCGTTACTTCCTAGATAACGCAGCTGGCTGGATTCTAGAACTTGACCGTGGTGAAGGTATTCCATGGCAAGGTAACTACACCTCATGGCTAGAGCAGAAAGATGCACGTCTACAACAAGAGTCATCTCAAGAAAGCGCTCGTCAAAAAACCATCGAGAAAGAACTGGAATGGGTACGTAAGAACCCTAAAGGGCGCCAAGCGAAGTCTAAAGCGCGTATGGCTCGCTTTGAAGAGCTACAAAACAGCGATCACCAGAAACGTAATGAAACCAACGAATTGTTCATCCCGCCAGGTGAACGTTTAGGTGATAAGGTTCTTGAAGTAAACAACCTGACTAAGTCATTTGACGGCCGTGTACTGATTGACGACCTATCATTCAGCATGCCGAAAGGAGCTATCGTCGGTATCGTCGGTGCCAACGGTGCGGGTAAATCCACCCTATTCAAGATGCTAAGTGGCACAGAGCAACCAGATTCAGGTTCAATTGAACTGGGTGAGACGGTAAAACTGGCCTCTGTTGATCAGTTCCGTGACAGCATGGACGACAAGAAGACCGTTTTCCAAGAAATCTCAGAAGGCGCTGATATTCTTAAGATCAACAACTTCGAAATTCCTGCGCGTGCTTACTGTTCTCGCTTTAACTTCAAAGGTTCAGACCAACAGAAGATCATCGGCGAATTGTCTGGTGGTGAGCGTAACCGTGTCCACCTAGCAAAACTGCTTAAAGCGGGTGGTAACGTATTACTACTCGATGAACCAACCAACGATCTAGACGTTGAGACACTGCGTGCACTTGAAGAAGCACTGCTTGAGTTCCCAGGTTGTGCCATGGTTATCTCGCACGACCGTTGGTTCCTTGACCGTATTGCGACCCATATTCTTGACTACCGTGATGAAGGCCAAGTTAACTTCTATGAAGGTAACTACTCTGAGTACATGGATTGGTTGAAGAAAACCTTGGGCCCTGAAGCCGCTGAACCTCATCGCATCAAATACAAGCGTATCTCTAAGTAATCACTTTTTGAGCGCGTTCATGACGTTAGCTGATTAAGTATGACCTATTGGTCCGGCAGAGAAGCCGCTTGAATTTTGTTCAAAGGCCGCTATCATAGCGGCCTTTATTGTATACGGTTAAAATGCCGTTTCATCAAAATCGAGCCTGATCACTAAGTTTGGATATTTCCACCGAGCTAGAATATTTAATCTGTTAAGCTATAAAAAACAGATCAAGAGAGCTCAGCATGATAGAACGTCGTCGATTTTCACGCATCGTATACCAAGCCCTAGCGGTTGTGACTCAAGGCCACACTCGAGTAGAGTCGAATGTAAAAGACCTATCACTCCATGGATTGTTGCTGGCTTGTCCAGATCACACATCGTTAGATCCATTAACCCCGATCTCTATACAGTTTCAGTTGACCGATAGTGATATCACTATCCAACTACAAGGAAAGATTGTTGGCGTTGTTCAAGATCTCGTTCGTGTCACGATTGAGCATATTGATATTGAAAGCATTGGCCATATTAAACGCATGGTTGAACTGAATGTGGGAGATGATGAATTACTTCATCGTGAAATAGAGCACTTATCCGATTTAGGTGAGTACTCCTAACAAAGTTGTATGTCGAATAAAATAATTATTAGCATCCCTACAAGTAAAGAGGTACAACACTTCTCTATCGGTAGAAAATCTCTAATCGCTTCCTTAGTGGCTATATTTGCCGTAATGGGGGGCGTCACAGGTTACATCTCTCACAAACAAGAACATATCGAGGCATTGTCGGTACAGTTGCAGCAAAGCCAGGCTGAAAACGCAACATTAGATCAGCTCTATGCGGAACAAGTTGATGCCTCCCACTCCCTCTCCCAAGAGTTAGAAGAGAAACGTAGCCAGCTGCATATGCTAGGCAAACGCGTCTACGATGTAGAGTCGGTACTGGGTTTAGCACGAGAAGAAGAACTCGATGAAGCCAATATCGAAGATCGCTTAGATGCTGCTGCGGTTGATTCCGCCGTACGCGCGACCATGTTTCGCATGATCCCTAATGAGTCACCTCTCGATTACCAACGCATTTCGTCATCCTATGGTCGCCGTACCAACCCTATTTCAGGTAAACGCCATACCCATACCGGTATCGATTTAACTTGTAAGATGGGCACGCCAATCATCGCCCCTGCCGATGGCGTCATCGAGACAGTAAGACCAAGCAACAAAGGTTATGGCAACTACCTTACCTTGCGTCACTCATTTGGTTTTATGACCTCTTATGCCCACCTAAAAAACTTCAACGTCAAAAGTGGTCAGTTTGTCTCGAAAGGGGATGTGATTGCCAACTGCGGCAACTCCGGCAACTCAACCGGCCCACACTTGCATTATGAAACACGCTTTCTAGGCCGCTCAATCAACCCGAAGAACACCATGGATTGGACACCAGACAACTTTAACTCTCTGTTTGAAAAAGAGAAAAGCATTAAATGGGCACCATTGGTTAAATTAATTGATGATAATGTGCGCTTGCAAGTTAACCTGACCAACAATCCACCAAATGATCTTGCCGTGGAAACCGTCAGTAATTTAACTGGCGATGTAGCAAGCAGCAAATAATTAAAAAAGCAGCCATCGGCTGCTTTTTTAATTGGGTTTAACCACGATGAATTGAGTCATTGGCTTGCTTAAGCAAGTTCTGACTTTCATGCATAAACTGCTGTGAATAATCACCAAACCAATCGCTGACCTTATCAAAACTTTCAATAAAGGCTTGTTTATCGCCCCCTTCTAAAATCTCGACGGCTTCACCAAAGCTGCGATGGAAACGTTTGATCATCTCGATATTCTGCTCAGAAGAAAAAATAATGTCACCGTAGAGGTTTGGATCTTGAGCAAAGAGACGCCCAACCATCGCCAACTCTAAACGATAAATCGGTGAGCTAAGTTGTAACAGCTTATCAATATTAGGGTTTTCACGACTTAAATGTCGGCCATAAGCAAACGAAGTGAAGTGGCGCAGCGCTTGAATCAGCGTCATACCGTGGTCATGTTCACTCGCCTCTATTTGACACAAGCTTGCCCCCCAAATAGAGAACTGTTTGAGTAGCCATTGGTAGTGCTCTTCTCCTCGACCATCACAATAAACGATGACCTGCTTCGCTAGGCTTGGAACATCAGGGCCAAACATTGGGTGCAAGCCAACCACTGGACCTCGATGAACATTAAGCATTGCTTGCAGTGGCTTGGTTTTAATGGAGGTGAGATCGCACAAAATACAATCTTCTGGCAATGTCGATAATTTCTCAATCACACCTTCAGTAAGGTGAATAGGGACCGTGACCACCACCAAACCGGCACCATCAAGGATCTCCTCAGCGCGATGCCAATCTTGACTACCAAGGACTTTGACTTGGTAACCAGAAAGCGTAAACATACGGCCAAACAGACCACCTAATTGACCTTTACCACCGACAATCACCACCGAACGTAACTCTGGGTTTAAACATTTAAAACCTGAGTCCTTTTCACTCGCGTAAGACTCACGCATGGTGCGGCGCAAAATATCTTCGATCAGTTGCGGTGGTACACCGATCTTATCCGCTTCTGCACGTCGCGAAGCTAACATCGCCGCTTCGCGATCCGGTGCGTAAATCGGTAAACCGTGCTCGCTTTTTACTTCACCGACTTTTTCTACCAGCGCCAAGCGCTCTGCCAGTAAGTTTAAAATTTGCTTGTCGACTGCATCTATCTGATCGCGCAGTGCATTTAACTGTTCAGCCATGAATGTCCCTATCTAGCTCAATTAACCTTTTAAGCGGTCTTGTAAAAATGGCACCAACTCACTGTGGGCATGTTTTAATAGTGCCTCAGTTGCTGACCAATTGATACATGCATCGGTAATTGAAACGCCATACTCCATCTCATTCAATGGCAAATCTGAAGACTGACTGCCCTCATTGATGTGGCTTTCAATCATAACACCAATAATCGATTGATTACCTTCGCGAATTTGGTGAATCACATCCTCAGCGACTAACGGCTGACGGCGGTAATCTTTACGTGAATTTGCATGGCTACAATCGACCATCAATGACGCATCCAAACCCATTTTTGCCATATCTTGCTCACACTCTGTGACAGAGACTGAGTCGTAATTGGTTTGTTTGCCACCACGTAAAATAACATGGCCATTTGGGTTACCTTGCGTAGTCAAAAGCGCGACTTGCCCTTCACGGTTAATCCCCATAAAACGGTGGCTTGAAGAAGCGGCTTGCATGGCATTAATTGCAGTAGAAAGGCTACCATCTGTACCATTTTTAAAACCAATCGGCATCGAAAGACCGCTGGCCATTTCACGGTGCGTTTGCGACTCAGTAGTACGAGCACCAATCGCCGCCCAACTAAAGGTATCGGATAAGTATTGCGGGCTAATAGGATCAAGCGCTTCGGTCGCTAGCGGGATTTCCATTTCGGCGAGTTCGACCAATAGTTCACGGCCAATATGCAGCCCATGTTCAATATCAAAACTGCCATCCAAATGAGGATCATTGATTAACCCCTTCCAACCAACGGTTGTACGTGGTTTTTCAAAGTAAACGCGCATAACAATATACAGTTGATCACTCAACTCTTCAGAGAGTGCTTTGAGGCGACGAGCATAATCCTTTGCTGCTTCAATATCGTGAATAGAACACGGGCCGCATACCACCAATAAACGGTGATCTTTTTTATGAATAATGTCGGCAACCGTTTGACGTGATTGTTGAATAAAACGACGGGCATTATCACTTAAAGGTAACTTTGCTTTCAGCGCCTCTGGGGTAATCAGCACTTGCTCGTCACTAATATTAACGTTACTCAATTCACTTTTTTGCATAACCACTACCTGTATATTTTAATTTACACTCTCGCAATCCATTTGCTCAAGATTTAACTTTGCATCTAAACTAACAGGATAAAGCCAAATTTCAACCGTAAACAATAAAAAACACCATTGTAAAATTAAATTTACAGCCATTCTTTTTGCTATCCAAGAGGTCTTTTATCGCTTGGCCTGTATTCTCTATTGCCGTTCTTGATTAAAATATTGAACTATTGAAATGGAATACAGGCTTGACGATATGGATCTCATCCTATCATTATTACAACAGATGTGTGTCTACTTAGTGCTGGCTTATATGCTCAGTAAAACCCCCATCTTTTTGCCACTACTGAATATCTCTCACCGTTTTAGCCACAAGATCACTATCTACATTGTTTTTTCGTTGTTCTGTATCCTCGGTACCTATTTCGGTTTACAAATCAATGATGCTATCGCCAATACTCGCGCGATTGGTGCCGTGATGGGCGGATTGTTTGGTGGGCCAGTAGTGGGCTTTTTTGTCGGTCTAACTGGTGGATTACATCGCTACTCTCTCGGTGGTTTTACCGATCTTGCCTGCGCGATTTCCACCACCGCCGAAGGTTTGATTGGCGGCTTACTGCATACTTATTTATTACGGCGCGGCAAAGGTACTTTGCTGTTTAGCCCCAGCATTGTATTTGCGATTACTCTTTTTGCTGAACTGGTACAAATGGCGATTTTGCTTCTGGTCGCAAAACCGTTCGATCAGGCTTACGTCTTGGTTTCTGCCATCGCTGCACCGATGATCATCGCCAATTCAATCGGTGCTGCGCTGTTCATGAGTATTCTACAAGATAGAAAAACCATCTTTGAAGAGTATTCCGCCAGCTTCTCTCGCCGTGCGTTGAATATTGCCGAACGTTCTGTCGGTATTCTTGCCTCTGGCTTTAATAGCGCCAATGCGGAAAAGATTGCACGCGTAGTTTACGAAGAAACCAAGGTTGGTGCTGTCTCTATCACCGACACCAGCAAAATTCTCGCCTTTGTTGGCATTGGTGACGATCATCATCGACCTGAAACCCCTATCTCCTCACAAAGCACTTTGGATGCCATTGAACAAAACGACATTATTTATCTCGATGGTAAAGAAAGGCATTATCAATGCTCGCTCTCAGCGGAGTGTAAATTAGGCTCCGCATTAATCATCCCACTACGAGCGGGAGATAAAGTCATTGGCACGATCAAACTCTACGAACCAAAACGTAAGCTGTTTTCCACTATCAATATGGCGATGGCAGAAGGAATCGCGCAATTACTCTCTAGCCAAATTCTCTATGGTGATTATCAGCAAAAGCAATCCCTGCTCGCCCAAGCCGAAATCAAATTATTGCACGCGCAAGTGAATCCACATTTTTTGTTTAATGCTCTTAATACCATTAGTGCCGTGGTACGTAGAGATCCCTCCAAAGCGCGTGAACTGATTCAGCACCTGTCGCAATTTTTTCGTAGTAACTTAAAGCAGAATATTGAAGCAGTAACACTGAAAGACGAATTAGCCCATGTGAATGCTTATTTAACGATTGAAAAAGCGCGCTTTACCGACCGTTTAGACGTGGACATTGATATCGACTCAAGTTTGCTACAACGTAAATTACCGACCTTTACTCTGCAGCCATTAGTAGAAAACGCCATCAAACACGGTATTTCCAATTTGCTTGAAGGTGGAGTAATTCGAATTTACAGCCAACCAGAAGCACAAGGTCAACGTATTATCGTCGAAGACAATGCAGGTGGTTATCTCACGCCACAAAGTGAACATGCAGGTTTAGGTATGCAAATTGTCGCCAAACGACTGACCAATAAATTTGGCCAGATCAGCGACCTAAAGATTGATGTGAAAGCGAACCAGTACACGCGAATGAGCTTTCTCATTCCTAATGATGATTGTTAAGGATTAACCATGCTATCTGCACTTGTGATAGATGATGAATTATTTGCTCGCGAAGAGCTTACGGAACTGTTAGAAGAAACGGGACAAATCGAGGTTATCGGCCAAGCTAGCAATGCCATTGAAGGACTAAAAAAAATCAATCAGCTAAAACCTGATGTGGTGTTTCTCGACATTCAAATGCCACAAATTACCGGCATTGAGTTGTTAGGCATGCTTGACCCTGACACCATGCCATATGTGGTCTTCGTGACGGCTTATGATGAATTTGCTGTACAAGCGTTTGAAGACAATGCTTTCGACTACCTGCTCAAACCCGTTGATACGCAAAGATTGGCGAAAACCGTACAACGACTCATCAAGTCCGGACAGTTCATGTCTGGCCCACAAAATCTACAACCAGTCAGTGCCATTGCACCACAAAGCCTTGATCAAGTCCCTTGTATTGGCCTGAACCGCATCATGATTATCCCCACCCATGAGATTGAGTTTGCCTACAGTGATATCAGTGGCGTGCACGTACAAACTCCACAGCAGTCAGCCACTAGCCAGTTAACGCTTAAAATACTGGAAGAAAAAACGCCTTTAGTGCGCTGTCACCGCCAGTATTTAGTGAACGTTAAAGCAATCAAAGAAATCAAACTGCTGGAAAATGGCTTAGCTGAAATCTTAACTCATAGCCAGCAGCCCATTCCTGTTAGCCGCCGTTACTTAAAGCCGCTCAAAGAGCGTTTAGGCTTTCAATAAACAGCATTTGGATCATGATGAGTAAAATGATCATCATGACCCAAATGCTCTAATGCTTCTCCATCTATCGCGTCTGTTGCGATCAAAAAGAGCCACATAATGTGGCTCTTTCACTCTGAGTTTATCCCTTACTCACCCTCAAGCATGCGCTTCATCGCTTCTGAGGCTTGACGCCACTTCTCACTACTTTGCAGTTCACTCAAAGAAAAGTTCTTTTTCTTCATTAGACCCAATGCTTGTGGGGTTTCCATGATCGGTAAGTTATCGAGTACTTCAATCTGTTGGTCGCGATTGTTACATAGCAGTAGCATGTCACAACCCGCCACCAGCGCCTGATGGGAGCGTTCCGCCGGGCCACCCATGATAGCAGCGCCTTCCATATTGAGGTCGTCAGAGAAGATAATGCCTTTAAAACCTAGCTGCTCACGCAGTACTTGTTTAAGCCAAAATGACGAGCCGCTGGCGGGCTGATCATCATAATGCGAGTAAATAACATGGGCCGGCATCATCGCATCAAGCGTGCCCGCTTCAATTTGGGCTTTAAAGATCGCCATATCCTTTGCAAGAATGGTATCACGCTCATCATAGGGCGTTTCCAAATGCGAGTCGGCCAACACGCCGCCATGACCAGGGAAATGCTTACCGGTCGTTGCCATACCAACAGCCTTCATCCCGCGCATAAACGCACTGCTGTAGCGTAAGATGCTATCAACATCATCGCCAAAAGCGCGGTCGCCGATCGCTCGGCAATCATGGCCTTTGTCCAGCACTGGCGCAAAACTCAAATCGATATCATGCGCGATCAGTTCCGCCGCCATTAACCAGCCACCTAACTCAGCTAATTGCTCGCCTTGAGCTTGCTCACCAAACAATTTCGCCGCCGGGATACGAGAAAAACCTTCACGGAATCGTTGTACGCGCCCGCCTTCTTGATCAACACCAATCAGAATTGGGCGTTTTGCCGCTTTACGGATGGCGGTATTGAGTGCCAACAACTGTTGATTATCGTGATAATTACGCGAAAACAGAATCACGCCCCCAACAGTTGGGTGCTGTAAAATCTCTTTATCTTCGGCAGTTAACTCATACCCTGCTACATCCAGCCATAACGGACCCATAATTTCTCCTGATTGCGGTCGATTTTCGCTATGGTTTCGAGGTTATTCTGATTGTTCTCGGTTTACAATGGATATGTCACCCTATTGGTAAAAATTGGATATGAATACAAAACAACGCTTTATTGGTGTGATGTCAGGCACCAGCATGGACGGTGTCGACACCGCACTGGTCGAAATCGAAGGCAACCAAATTCAGCTATTGGCGGCGCATGATTTTCCGATGCCCGAGTCGCTCAAGCCGCGTCTGTTGAATATTTGTATCGGCCAACCGACCAGCTTGGCAGAAATTGGTGAACTGGATCATTTACTCGGCCATCTCTTCGCTGACGCCGTCAATGCGCTATTAGCAAGTGCAAACTGCAGTGCCGAAAGTATTACTGCTATCGGTAATCATGGCCAAACGGTCTACCATAGGCCAGAAGGTGATGCGCCTTTTACTATGCAGCTTGGTGATGCCAATATCATTGCCGCTAAAACGGGGATTGATACTGTCGCCGATTTCCGCCGTAAAGATATGGCGCTCGGCGGCCAAGGTGCTCCGCTGGTGCCAGCCTTTCATCAGTGCTTATTTGAATCAACGAATTCGAGTGTGGTGGTGTTAAACATTGGTGGGATTGCCAATATCTCGGTACTGCGCCCTAATCAAAAAGTGATTGGCTACGATACGGGCCCAGGCAACATGCTAATGGACGCGTGGATACAAAAACATCGCGGGGATAAATACGATAATGATGCTTTATTTGCCCTGCAAGGTTTCATCAATCAGCCATTACTAGATGATCTACTCAATGAAGATTATTTTGCGCGCCAAGCGCCAAAAAGTACCGGCCGTGAACTGTTTAATCTACCGTGGTTAGAGAAAAAACTCACTACACACACCTTATCGACACAAGATGTACAGCGCACCTTATGTGAGTACACCGCGGTGACGATTGCTAACGATGTGTCGCGCTATACGCACGGTGAACAGCCTGAGTTATTAGTCTGTGGCGGCGGTGTACGCAATCCTCTACTGATGCAGCGCTTAATTGAATTGTTGCCTAACTGGCGCGTCGCTTCCACCGAAGATAAAGGGGTCGATAGTGACAATATGGAAGCGATGGCTTTTGCATGGTTAGCACAACGACGTATGTATAACTTACCAAGTAATTTGCCTGAAGTGACTGGAGCAAGCCAGTTAGCTTCATTAGGTGTGCTTTACTATGCCGATAAGTAAAGCGGCTAGATTATCTAGGCAAAAAAACTAAACCGCTAAAATAGTAAAGGCTTGGATAACCAAGCCTTTTCATTGCTGTCATGGCGTGACAGCAACACATATGTCATTGGCTTAATAGCTATTTTGCTGATCGTTCCAGCCTCGTTGCCATTCCATACGAAATTTCTGTGCATCTTCCGTGCCTTCACAAACACCTTCATAATATTGGCCAGACAGCCCAATTTGGTAAGCAAAATTGGGATTACAATACTCTTCTACACCCGTTAAATAACCTTGGGTATAATCCGCTTGGTTTGCCTCGCCCAGTTTGGCTAAATCTGAGAATGAACGCTCGGTGTTACCGCTCACACCATCTTGATAACCCACTTGATACCAATCACCCGCTTTAGCCAACTGCTCCACTGAACTGGCACAGCCAGCCAGAATGGTAAGTAGTGCCACTGCCATTAGCTTTCTCATTGTTTTTCCTTATTGTTCTTTCCTTGCTCTAGTGTAACCACTAATCACTATCGATGACCACTGATGGTGAGTGATGAACAACAATAAAACCACTTAATACCAACCAGAACCACTTAAATCCCCATATGACCACTCAAGGTAAAAGCGGATGTTTCTCGCCTAAGCGTTGTTTATTATCGACCATGAATCCAATACCCAAGGGACAGAATTTATGTTGTGGTTTTTATCCTGTGTCGCTGCATTGATCGGCGGCTACTTTATTTATGGCGCTTTCGTTGAGAAAGTATTTGGTATCAATGAACAGCGCAAAACCCCAGCGCATACCAAAACCGACGGCGTAGACTATGTACCAATGTCGACCCCTAAGGTCTATCTGGTTCAGTTACTTAACATCGCAGGCGTAGGTCCAATCTTTGGTCCAATCATGGGCGCACTCTACGGCCCTGCTGCAATGCTATGGATTGTGATCGGTTGTATTTTCGCAGGTGCCGTACACGACTATTTCTCTGGCATGCTTTCTATTCGCAACGGTGGTGCTTCTGTTCCAACCATCACAGGTCGTTACCTAGGCAATGGCGCCAAACATTTTATGAACATTTTTGCCATTGTTTTGCTGCTTCTTGTCGGTGTGGTTTTTGTATCAGCGCCTGCTGGCATGATCACCAACCTTATCAATGAACAGACTAGCTTGAATGTCAGCATGACCACCATGGTTGTGATCATTTTTGCCTACTACATTCTGGCAACGATTGTTCCGGTTGATAAAATTATTGGTCGTTTTTACCCGCTCTTTGGCGCTCTGCTGATCTTTATGTCGATTGGCTTAATCAGCGCAGTGGCATTCTCAAGTGAACATCATATTTTGGGTGGCTTTGAAGTGACGGACATGTTCACTAACCTCAACCCAAATGACATGCCAATTTGGCCTGCCCTGTTCATCACCATTGCTTGTGGTGCAATTTCTGGCTTCCACGCTACTCAGTCACCACTGATGGCGCGTTGTATGGAAAATGAAAAAAATGGTCGCTTTGTTTTCTACGGAGCGATGATTGGCGAAGGTATCATCGCTCTCATTTGGTGTGCGGTTGCACTTTCTTTCTTCGGTTCTCTAGAGTCTCTACAAGAAGCCGTCGCAAATGGTGGCCCGGGCAATGTCGTCTACAGCGCTTCATTTGGCTTACTGGGTGTGTTTGGCGGTATCATTGCCTTCCTAGGCGTGGTCATTTTACCTATCACATCTGGCGACACCGCATTTCGTTCAAGCCGTTTGATCCTAGCTGAATACTTCAACATGGAACAAAAAACACTGCGTAACCGCCTATTGATGGCTGTACCTCTGTTTGTTGTCGGTGGCGTGTTGACCCAAGTGGACTTCGGCATCATCTGGCGCTACTTCGGTTTTGCTAACCAAACCACTGCCGTCATGATGCTATGGACAGCGTCAGCTTACCTACTGCGTTACAACAAGCTACATTGGATCACCACCATTCCAGCAGTATTTATGACTGCGGTGTGTGCAACCTTTATCTTGAACAACAGCACGCTAGGCTTTGGCCTACCAATGCAAATCTCAACTATCTCTGGTGTGATATTTGCCCTAGCAGCAATGGTTTATGTGATTAAGATTTCGAAAGGAAAAGGCGATAAAGACCTAGCTGACGAAGACTCAACGACCACTGCAGAAACAAAAACGGCGTAAGTTACCATCTAGAAAATTAACAACGTTTGGCTTATCAATACAAAAGGCTCCCTCGGGAGCCTTTTGCTTATATCAATTTAACTGAGCGACTAATCAACCAATTTGATTTGCAGCTCTTTAGGCACTTCAAAGAACATGTTCTCTTCGCGGCCCGACACTTCTTCAACCGAGCGCGTGCCAACCAATTCTTTGATACGTTCCAGAATTTTGTTCACTAGCTCTTCTGGCGCAGAAGCACCAGCGGTAACACCGACTTTGTGTTTACCATCAAACCAAGCACTATCGATATCTTCAGGACAATCGGTTAAGTAACCCGGTGTGCCGAGTTTTTCCGCCAGCTCTTTTAATCGCGTTGAGTTTGATGAATTTTTCGAACCAACTACAATCACCACATCAACATCACCGGCCATTTCACGTACTGCGTCTTGGCGGTTTTGCGTCGCATAGCAAATGTCATCTTTGCGCGGGCCTTGAATCTCAGGAAATACTCGGCGTAGTTCCGTAATGACATCGGCCGTTTCATCCACCGATAAGGTGGTTTGACTGACATAGTGCAGCTCGCTTGGGTCTTTGACTAAGCTTAATAATCTTTCGACATCTTGCGGCTTTTCAACCAAGTACATACCGCCTTCAAAGCTAGAGTACTGTCCCATCGTACCTTCAACTTCAGGGTGACCGGCGTGACCAATCAGTACCACTTCCATATGTTTACGGCTGGCACGTGCAACTTCCATATGGACTTTTGTCACCAATGGGCAAGTCGCATCAAAGACGGTTAATGCGCGCTCTTTTGCTTCCTGACGAACGGCTTGTGATACGCCATGAGCTGAAAAAATGACGATGTTGTCATCTGGCACTTCGCTAAGTTCTTCAACAAAGATCGCGCCACGCTGTTTTAAGCCTTCCACCACAAAGCGATTATGTACCACTTCATGACGTACATAAATTGGCGGCTGATAAAGTTCTAAAGCGCGTTCAACGATACTAATCGCGCGATCAACACCCGCACAAAAACCACGTGGGTTGGCTAATAGGATTTTCATTTCATTGCTCATGGAATTGTTATCTTCTTGGGGCGTTATTCTACTGACAAAATTTCGACTTCAAAAGTCACATCTTGTCCTGCTAAGGGGTGATTAAAGTCAACGGTGACCGAATCGCCAGCGATATCGGTAATAATACCAGGGATTTCCATCCCATCGCGGCCACTAAACGCCATTATTGTTCCCACTTCCACTTCAGCATCACCAACAAATTTGCTGCGATCCATGTAGTGAATATTATCTGGATTTGGCATACCAAAAGCATCAGCAGCGGGTAAATCTATCGCTTTTTTATCGCCCGTTTGTAAGCCAAATAAACACTGCTCAAAACTCTCACTCAAGCTACCATCACCAATGACTAACTTAGCCGGCTTGCCCATATTGTAAGTGCTGTCGGCTACTGAGCCATCTTTCATTTTAATCGTAAAGTGCAATGTTACTGCCGATTGTTGAGCGATTATCGTCACGAGACTGCTTCCTTGTCATTGTTATGCTGCGAAGGGGAATACTTCAAAACAAATAGAGACGTCTATTAAATGAAAAAGCGCCGTCCAAATCAACAGACAGCGCTTAGGGTTATTCAATATTTGCTCTATTGAGCGGTTTGTTTATCTTTGTTGCGAAAGCCATCAAGAATAATCATCGCCGCGCCAATACAAATTGTGCTATCAGCAAGATTAAAAGCGGGCCAATGATAATCACCCCAGAAGAAATCAAGATAATCGACCACAAAACCATGCACGATACGATCGAACACATTACCGACTGCGCCACCAATGATCATCGCGTAAGCAATATTGTTCCATTTCTCTTTCGCGGGGAGTTTGCTCATCCAGTACGTCAGCATCGCGGTCACAACAAAGGCGATCGCGGTAAAGAACCAGCGCTGCCATCCAGCTTGATCGCTTAGAAAACTAAAAGCCGCACCGTAATTATGGACATAGAGAAAATTAAAGAAAGGCAACACCTCAACTCGATTTGCCCAGCCATAACCCATGTTATCCATAACAAACAACTTGATAGCAATGTCTGCCACAAAGATTACGACAGCAAGCCAAAGCCAACGTACGCCTGATTGTTTTAGTGGAATGTTACTCATTAAAGTTCCTATAAAATCATGAACGAGACACTACAGTTAAAAATAACCCCAGCAAATACTGGGGCTATAAATTTCTAATAAAGTTCAATCGCTAAAGCGAGATTACGCAAACTTACGTACTTCGCCTTCACCATCAACGTTGGTCACACAGCGACCACAAATGGTCTCGTGTCCTGCGATAGTGCCCACGTCAGCAGTGTGGTGCCAACAACGGTCACACTTCTCGCCTTCTGAAGCTGCAACTTCAACCAATAGGCCTTCGATGTCCGTTTCTTTCGCCGCTTCTGTCTTCTCAGATAGAGGTTTAACAGCCGCTTTTGACGTTAGTAGAACAAAACGTAGTTCATCTTCTAGCTTATTGATCTTCGCCGCTAGCGCTTCATCAGCAAACAGAGTGATCTCAGCTTGTAGTGCGCCACCAATCACTTTCTCGCTACGTGCAGCTTCTAGAAGCTTGTTCACGCTACCACGAACCGCTTGGATTTCTGCCCAGAATTCGTTGTTCAGCTCTTCGTTTTCAGTGAGACCGAATAGACCATCGAACCATTCGCCAGTGAAGACAAACTTATCGCGTTGACCTGGCATTTCATTCCAGATTTCATCCGCGGTGAACGACATGATTGGTGCCATCCAACGAACAAGTGCTTCTACGATGTAGTAAAGCGCAGTTTGACAGCTACGTTGGGCGTGACCACCACGTTTCGCTGTGTACTGACGGTCTTTAATTACGTCTAGGTAGAATGAACCCATTTCGATTGAACAGAATTGCATTAGACGCTGAGTTACACCATGTGTGTTGTACTCTTCGTATGCTTTCACAATCTCTTCTTGAGCCGCTAGAGCACGACCTACTGCCCAACGATCCAATGCCACCATTTCTTCAGCGGGTACTAGATCGGTTTCTGGGTTGAAACCGTTTAGGTTTGCTAGGAAGAAACGTGCTGTGTTACGGATACGACGGTACGCATCTGCAGAACGTTTTAGGATTTCATCAGAAACCGCAACTTCGCCAGTGTAGTCAGTTGAAGCAACCCATAGACGTAGAATGTCTGCGCCTAGTTTGTTGGTCACATCTTTTGGTGCCACAACGTTACCGATAGATTTAGACATCTTACGGCCGTGACCATCAACCACGAAGCCGTGCGTTAGTACTTGTTTGTACGGTGCAACGTCTTTCATCGCGATAGATGAAATTAGAGAAGATTGGAACCAACCACGGTGTTGGTCAGAACCTTCTAGGTAAAGATCCGCACTGTGGCCATTGAACTCTTCACGAGCATCAACAACGGCATAGTGTGTTACACCTGAGTCAAACCATACGTCTAGTGTATCAAGCACTTTTTCGTAGTTTGCAGCGTCATCAGCGCCCATCAGTTCAGCAGCATCAACATCCCACCAAGCTTGAATGCCTTTTTCTTCCACTAGCTGTGCTACTTTTTCAATTAGCTCTAGTGAATTAGGGTGTAGCTCTGCGGTCTCTTTATGAACGAATAGAGCAATTGGCACACCCCAAGTACGTTGACGAGAGATACACCACTCAGGACGACCTTCAATCATACCTTCGATACGGCTTTGGCCCCATTCAGGCATCCACTGAACACCTTTGATTGACTCTAGTGCTTTTGCACGTAGGCCAGCTTGATCCATTGAAATGAACCATTGTGGTGTTGCACGGAAGATGATTGGCGTTTTATGGCGCCAGCAGTGTGGGTAGCTGTGCTCGTAAGCGTGGTGATGCAGTAGCGCGCCTTTTTCTTTAAGCACTTCAAGCACTGAATCGTTTGCTTTGAAAACGTGTTGACCAGCAAATAGCGGAGTATCTGGTAGGTAAACGCCGTTTGAACCCACTGGGTTTGCCACTTCTAGACCGTACTTTTGACCAACCACGAAGTCTTCTTGGCCGTGGCCAGGTGCAGTATGAACCACGCCCGTACCTGATTCAGTCGTTACGTGATCGCCAAGGATCGCTGGAACGGTAAAATCGTAGAATGGGTGGTTGAATTGTAGCAACTCAAGATCAGCACCTTTCGCAAAACCAAGGTTATGGAAATGCTCGATACCAGCACGATCCATTGCATCTTTCGCCAGCTCAGAAGCGACGATGATACGTTGCGCTGGCTGTTCGCCATTCGCTTCAACTTGAATCAGTGCGTACTCTAGATCGTCACGTAGACATACTGCGCGGTTTGCTGGCAGAGTCCATGGCGTGGTTGTCCAGATAACGATTGAAAGCTCACCTTCACCAGCATGACCATCCGCTAGTGCAAACTTAGCCAGTACAGCCGCTTCATCCGTCGCTGCAAATTTCACATCAATAGATGGTGATACTTTATCTTTGTACTCTACTTCTGCTTCAGCCAATGCTGAACCACAGTCTGTACACCAGTGAACAGGTTTGAAACCTTTTAGTAGATGGCCTTTATCAGCAATCTTACCTAATGCGCGAATGATGTTTGCTTCTGTAGCAAAATCCATCGTGCGGTATGGTTTGTCCCACTCGCCCATGATACCAAGACGTTTGAAGCTCTCTTTTTGACCTTCAACTTGACCGGCTGCATATTCGCGACATTTTTCACGGAATTCTGCTGCCGTTACTTTTTGGCCTGGTTTGCCGACTTTCTTTTCTACCATCAATTCGATAGGTAGACCGTGACAGTCCCAACCTGGAACGTACGGCGCATCAAAACCCGAAAGCGTTTTGGATTTAATAATAATGTCTTTAAGAATCTTGTTTAGCGCGTGGCCAATGTGAATATCACCGTTAGCGTATGGAGGGCCATCGTGTAATACGAAAGATTTTTTGCCTTTCTTCGCTTTACGGATTTCACCGTAAAGATCTTCTTTATACCAACGCTCAAGCATTTCTGGCTCACGATTGGCCAGATTACCACGCATTGGGAACCCTGTATCAGGTAGGTTCAGGGTATCTTTATACTCACTCATCGATTCTTAATTCCGTTGTATTGGGCGAAAGTTAGACATTATGGTTAACGGTGGAATAAACCGATTAACGCTTAAACTGACGCAGCCACACCCTTGCTGCCTCAGCATCCAATTCAATTTGCTGTTTTAAAGCATCGAATGACTCAAATTTATGTTCATCACGAAGCTTTTGCAAAAGTACTATTTCTAGTTGTTTGCCATATAAATTGGCCTGGAAGTCAAATAAGTGTACTTCCAGTTGCTGACGAACGCCATTGACTGTTGGTCTTTGGCCAATATTCGCCACCCCTCCTATCGCTTGTTCACCAAGCCCTAACGCCTGTACAACATACACACCTGAAACAGGTGAGACACAACGTTTTAGAGGGATATTTGCCGTAGGAAAACCGATCGTTCTCCCCAGCTTGCGGCCATGTGAAACACGGCCACTAATACTGTAATCACGCCCCAACATTTGTGCGGCGGCTGGTAAATCATCTTGCGCGAGGGCATTGCGAATTGCAGTACTGCTGACACGCAGTTGCTGCAAACAAAAACTCTGCGTACTGACGACTTCAAAGCCGTAGCGTTTTCCGGCTTGTTGCAGCATCGCAAAGTCACCTTTGCGGCCACGGCCGAAACAAAAATCATCACCAATGACGAGAAACTTAACACCCAATCGCTTGACCAACAAGTCAGTAATAAATTCATCTGCCGTTAAGCTGGCAAAATAAGTATTAAAACTAACGCAGAGCAAACGGTCGATATCCAACTTATTCAGTTGAACAAACTTGTCTCTCAATCGAGTTAAACGCGCCGGCGCTTTGTCTTTGGCAAACAATTCCAAAGGCTGAGGTTCAAACGTCATCACCATTGAAGGTAGATCTAACGCCTTGGCTTGCAGGGAGACTTGTTCAAGTACTGCCTGATGACCAAGATGGACGCCATCAAAGTTTCCTATGGTAAGCACACACCCTTGATGGTGTGGCTGAATGTTGTGAATGCCTCGAATCAATTCCATTGGGAGTTGCTTACTGCCTTTTAATTTGCACGACGTGAAACCGACGGATTATATACCAAGCGCAGCTACTCTGTCGCTGCTTTTAAATCTTTAAGGCGCACGCCTAATACCAGTAGACAAACCAGATAAACTACCGCACCTAGGCCGATCAACATGGTTAGCACCATCACTCGTTCAACAAAGCTCCATGCTAGCCAAACATCGATTTCTTCTAGTTGCCACACAATCGCCGCCACCATTGCACCACCAGCAATCACCAAACGAGCGATGAAAAATAAGGTTTTCTTGCTGATCTGATAAACACCTTGCAGATGTAGTCCTCTATATAGCAACGCCATGTTGACCAAGGCTGACAGAGCCGTTGCCATCGCAAGTCCTACGTAACCATAGAAATAAGCAAAAATCGCGTTAAACACCATATTGGTGCTCATTGCGATAATGCCGTATTTCACTGGCGTCTTGGTATCTTGTCGCGAGTAATAGCCAGGCGCTAACACCTTAATCAACATAAAGTTTAAAAGCCCCGAGGCATAGGCAAACAATGAGAGTGATGCTTGCTGAACATCATGGGGAGAAAATTCGCCTCGCATGAATAGCACCATCAGCATCGGTTTTGCCAGCACCATTAAACCTAGCATAGCGGGTAAACCCAGTAAGATAACCATGCGCACCCCCCAATCCATGGTGCTAGCAAAGCCTTCGCTGTGCGCATCAACGTGTTTACGGGATAAAGCAGGTAAGATTACCGTCGCAATCGCGATACCAAATAGGCCTAATGGAAACTCCAGTAAGCGATCAGAATAGTACAGCCAACTGATTGAACCGGTTTGTAAGAAGCTGGCAATAAACGTATCAAGCAGTAAGTTAATTTGGCTAACCGAAACGCCAAATAACGCTGGAATCATCAGAGTACGTATTTTCACTACACCCGGGTCGCGCCACCCCCATTGAGGTTTCACCATCACACCCGCTTTAATTAGAAACGGAATTTGAAACAGGAACTGTACTAAACCGCCCAGAAAGACCCCAATCGCCAAACCAATCTCAGGCTGCGACAACTGCGGAGCGATAAACCAAGCGGAAAAAATGATCATTACGTTTAGGAAAACTGGCGTAAATGACGAGACAGCAAATTTACCTAAGGTGTTGAGTATCGCTCCAGAGAGTGCGACAAAAGTGATGAACCATAAATAAGGAAAGGTAATTTTGAGCATGAAGCTCGCCAACTCAAACTTTTCAGCAGAAGGACCACCGTTAAGCCAATCTAAAAACCAGCCAAAGCCAAATAAAGCAGTGACAACGCCAGAACCTAAAACCCCCAGCAACGTCACAATAGAGACAATTACACCAAGTGTCCCCGCCGCCCGAGCAATGAGTTGACGGGTTTTATCCATATCGCCTTGGGCGTAGTTTTCAGTTAATACCGGTACAAAGGCCTGTGAAAAAGCCCCTTCCGCAAACAAACGACGCAGGAAGTTCGGGATTTTATTGGCAAAGAAAAACACATCGGCACTCGCCCCTGCGCCCATTAAATTGGCAACGACCACATCGCGGACTAAACCAAGCACACGAGAAATTAAAGTCATCGCGCTGACGATCATGCCAGACTTGAGTAGACGTTTACTCACAAACACCTCAAAAATATGCAATACTTGGTTAATCTGACCTAATAGATGAAGGAAAGTCGGATTCAAGGCAGATAAGTATTAGCATTGAAAAAAAAATACTGATAGAATCCCCGCCATCTTAACCGTGATGACTCGTTGAATCCAAAATTTGTTTTGGCTGAGACTGGTTTTTGCACAAATCAATTGACATTTCGGCGCAAATAAGGGATATTCCCTGCCCTTAAATTGTCACCGAACTAAGTTTTTGGGAGTTAGACCCTTGGCAAATAGTAAATCTGCTAAGAAGCGCGCTATCCAAGCTGAGAAACGTCGCCAGCACAACGCTAGCCGTCGTTCTATGATGCGCACTTACATGAAGAAAACTGTTGCTGCTATCGAAGCAGGCGACAAAGAAGCTGCAACTGCTGCATTTGCATCAGTTACACCAATCCTAGACCGTATGGCGACTAAAGGCCTTATTCATAAGAATAAAGCTGCTCGTCACAAGTCTCGTTTTGTTGCTGCGATCAAAGCTCTTTAATTAGAACTCTGATTCCCAGTGAAGAAAAACCGGCTCTCGCCGGTTTTTTTATATCTAAAATTTGGTTGTTATGACCGTTTCCGTGACTATCCACTTAATCGCGACAATAAATATTGTGCAATAGTTCGATCATCGCCTTCACTTCTTTGCTGCTTAACGTGTAATAGACGGTCTGCGCTTCTTTACGTGTATTGACTAACCCATCACGACGTAACCACGCCAAATGCTGAGATAACGCTGATTGGCTCAATGCCAATTTATTACACAGCTCACCCACCGACATTTCCTGATTATGCAACATGCAGAGGATCTGTAAACGCCGTTCATTCGCCATGGCTTTTAATAACACCACCGCTTGGGTAGAGTTTTTTTCCATCTCTTGCACATTCATCAGGTACTACTCCTTGGAACAGCAAAACTTCTCACAAGAGGTTTTGGGTAAATTAGACTAAATTATCAATTAGATGTCTCAATGATGTTAATCGATCTCGTTTGCTGAGTAAAAGCGATCAATTAAATAGAGTGCTAAAATCCGCATCACATACGTTTTTTACCGCAGGGTGTTGAATCATTCTCTCTGCAAATATGACGTAGTACTCTTCTTTGAGCTCATCGATGTGGCCAATTAACTGTAATGGAATGTCATCGCCCACTTCTGTCATATATAAAGATGGCGCTAAAAAAATCACATCTTTGTGGTAACGAGCAAAAGCCTTCATTAAGGCAACATCATCAAACTCACCTAACACATTAGGCTGAATACCTTGCCTATCAAACCACTCTATGACTTTACGCCCCATCGCGGTGCGACTACCGGGGATCAAAAGCTTACGCTGTTCTAAGATGGCAGGAAACGACAAGTCATCAACATTGCCGGAGCAGAAAAAGCTCATGCGGCTTTCACCAAGTTTTTTACTAAACAAACCGGGGCTCTGGCCAGAATCCACCGGGCAATCCGATAAAATCATATCCAACTTATGCTGCGCGAGTTGTTCCAATAGCATTTCGTGAGTCGATTCAAAACAGCGTAAATGGATGCTGTTATCGCTTGGCACTGTCGTCATTAAAATTTTACTGACGAGCCGTTTTGACAATGCATCTGCGACACCGACATCAAATAAAATGTTTGAGTGCTGGCTGTAATTGACAATATCCAGCATTTCATAACTAAGCCCGAACATACGATCGGCATACTTAAAAACCAATTGCCCCAACTCTGTTGGTTCAACACTGCGGCCATTGCGCTTAGTTAACTTTCCATCCAAGCGTTCTTCGAGCGCTTTGATTTGCCCAGTGACTGTCTGCGGGGTAAGGAAAAGAGCCTCCGCCGCTTTCGTCACTGAGCCTTGCTTGCAGACCATCCAAAAATAGTACACATGGTTATAGTTTAAATGGGACATAAGACTTCTTTCGCACTCAATTCGGTAATGATATCTCTGCTTTAGATTATCGCAGCTGTAAAAAATGACAACAATAACTCGCTATATACGAACAATCTCAGACATTTTGAAAGTTTTTCCGAATCCAAAAAAGCATTTATGACAGCGCACTGTCATAAAACAGCTGATAAAAATGGCTTTAAACGCTTTTTTTGATAATTTTTGCGACTTGCACAACATTTAGACGAGCCAATTAAAAGACAATACAAACAACAACTTAATAAGAACTTATTTCCTTAAAAACATAGAACACCACCTATACATCATAAAATTCGATTTGTTACATCGAACTGTAATATTACTGAAATATTTCCACTCTAGTATCGCCCTCAGATTAAACATACAGACCAAAACGAAGATTCTAACGGTCAATGGAGAAAATTATGATGAACCAAGCTACTTCTACAGCAGCACCAATTTCGAGCACTACTCGCTGGTTACGCTGGGCTAACTTGGCATTCATGTTGTACTTACTACTGCTTGCAGTTTCTATGGTAGGTACAGGTTTTAAATGGTCAGTCGGTGATCAAGCGAAGGTTCTATTTGAATTTGCTTCGCACCCAGTCGCTGGCTTAATGATTGGTCTTGTTGCTACGGCACTGATTCAATCATCAAGTACCGTTACTTCTATTATCGTCGGCCTTGTAGCTGGTGGTTTACCTGTAGAGACAGCAATCCCTATGGTTATGGGTGCCAATATCGGTACAACTGTAACAAATACTCTTGTGTCTCTTGGTCATATGCGTTGTAAAGAAGAGTTCCGCCGTGCGTTTGCTAGTGCAACCATTCACGACTTCTTCAACCTATTGGCAGTATCTATTTTCCTACCACTTGAGATGATGTTCGGTATTCTGGACAAGATTTCTCATTGGTTAGTATCGCCACTGCTAGCAACTGGTGATATGAGCATGGGCGGTTTTGACTTTATCAAGCCAATCACTAAGCCAGTGATCACCGCTATCCAAGGTCCTCTAGGTTCATTTGGTAACACGGTTGGCGGCGTAATGCTAATCGTACTAGGTATCGCGACTATCTTCCTAGCTATCACCGTAATGGGTAAGCTAATGAAAGGCCTAATGGTTGGTCGTGCTCGTGACATTTTGAAGAACGCGATTGGTCGTGGCCCTATCCACGGTATCGTTTCAGGTTCAATCGTAACAGTGTTGGTTCAGTCATCTTCTACAACAACAAGCCTAATGGTTCCACTAGTAGGTACTGGTGTGTTGAAAGTACGTGATGTTTACCCATTCACTCTAGGTGCGAACATCGGTACGTGTATTACCGCTCTACTGGCAGCAACAGCAGTTTCAGGTGAGTTTGCAGTATTCGCACTACAGATTGCTCTGGTACACTTAGTATTCAACCTACTAGCAACAGTATTCATCTTTGGTATCCCGTTCCTACGTGAGATTCCGGTGAAATGTGCTGAATGGCTTGCTGATATGGCAATCAAAAACAAAGCAGTTGTAGCCGCATACTTACTATTCGTATTCATCGTGCTACCAGGTTCAATCCTAGCGCTGACTGTATAATAAAACGTTCCACACCTTTGCTTGCTAAGCCCCCGTCGAAAGTCGGGGGCTTTTTTTCGTCTTAAGAGTGAAAAGGAATCGAGAATCTAGAGATGAGAATCGAGAAAAGAGCAGGAGCGCTCTGCTGCGAGAAGCGAGAAACTGAAAAGAGCGCCGAGAATCTAGAGAGCAGAATCGAGAAAAGAGCAGGAGCGCTCTGCTGCGAGAAGCGAGAGACTGAAAAGAGCGCCGAGAATCTAGAGATGAGAACCGAGAAAAGAGCAGAAACGCTTTGCTACGAGAAGCGAGAAACTGAAAAGAGTGCCGAGAGTCTAGAGAGCAGAATCGAGAAAAGAGCAGGAACGCTTTGCTGCGAGAAGCGAGAAACTGAAAGGAGCGCCGAGAATCTAGAGAGCAGAATCGAGACAAAAGCAGAAGTGCTCTGCTGCGAGAAGCGAGAAACTGAAAGGAGCGCCGAGAGTCTAGAGAGCAGAATCGGGAAAGGCAACTGGATCGGTAATTGATGGTTTTATCGCATCCAACAAACCAAAGGCTGGATTCCCTATCCTGTGCTGGCGTACTGTCAGGAATGACATCAGCACGCTTCATCGTGGTAAAAATCGGCTACCTATAATCTCAAGAGATGAAGTCGAGTCCCCATCTCGATTTGCAACCTCTCGATTTGCAACCTCTCGATTCCCAACTCTCTACTTCTCGACTCTCCACTTCTCAACTCTCGATTCTGCTCCCCCCCACCTTCTGCAAGGCAAAAAAAAGGCTGACACTCGGTCAGCCTTCTCTCATAACGCTCTTGGGAGTTAAACCGAGAACGGGAATTTAATTGCTTCGTGTGACTCGTAGCCTTCGACCCAAAAGTCATCCAAGGTTACCCACGTTTCTAAATCTTCCAATGACTTAATTTCTGGGTTGATATGGAAAGTCGCTGGTGCAAGCGGTTCACGCTTTAACTGCACATCACGCATCAGCTCTAACTGGTCTTCGTAAATATGGGCATTCACAATCTTATGGTAAGCCACACCCGCCTTTTTGCCGGTGATTTGCGCCATAATCGCGAGAAAGACATAAACCTGAACCATATTGAAGTTCAAGCCAAGAGGTACATCACATGAACGCTGCGTGCTGTTGAGATACAGAGTATCACCGAGCAGTGAAAAATGGTGGCTGTACATACACGGACGCAGACAGCCCATATGGAACTCACCTGGGTTATAGAAATTCAAAATTTCACCACGGTCATCCACGCCACGTGTTAGATCATCAACAATCTTACGCAATTGATCGATATGACCACCATCTGGTTTCGCCCACGCACGGCCTTGTACACCGTAGACGCGGCCCATATCATCTTCACCTTTACGGTATGGGTTATTAAGCCAAGCGTCGTTCAAGTTTGCGTTGGCATCCCATGTTTTGGTGCCTAGCTGACGAAAATCTTCAGCATTGTCGTAACCACGAATGTAGCCAAGCAGCTCAGCAACCGCTGATTTCCAAAAGCTCTTACGCGTCGTCACTAACGGGAATTGGTTGTTAGCCACATCGTAAGTCAAATCGGCATTAATCACCGTAAGGCAACGCTTGCCCGTACGTTCATTTGCTACCCACTCACCATGGTCAACGATTCGCTGACAGAGATCTAAATACTGTTTCACACCAATTCCTTACTTCGCGTTCTGTTGAGGGAGTTCATCTTTGTAGTGACCACGTTTGTATGCCCAAACCATCAGGGATACACCAATCACAATCATCGGCGTCGATAGAATTTGTCCCATAGAGATAAATCCACCAAACAAGCCTAGCTGTGCGTCGGGCTCACGTACATACTCGACTAAGAAGCGGAATGTACCATAACCCGCAAGGAAGAGTCCTGACACAGATCCAAGTGGGCGTGGCTTTTTGATAAACCAGTTCAAAATAAAGAACAACACGATGCCTTCAAGCGCCATTTCATATAGCTGAGATGGGTGACGAGGAAGCGGTCCGCCATTGGGGAAAACGATCGCCCAAGGCACATCAGTCACGCGGCCCCAAAGCTCACTGTTCATGAAGTTCCCCATGCGTCCCATACCTAAACCAAACGGTACTAATGGCGCGATAAAATCAGCAACACCAAAGAAAGTGCGACCGTTTTTACGTGCATACCAGAACATGGCAGTGATGACACCTAACAAGCCACCGTGGAATGACATACCACCGGTCCACACTTTGAATAGATAAAGTGGGTCTTGCAGAAATAAATCAAAATTATAAAACAGCACGTAGCCAATACGGCCACCAATCACAACCCCTAAAAAACCAGCAAACAGGAGATCAGAAACCTGCTCGCGATTCCAGCCACTCCCCGGCTTATCTGCACGGCGATTCGCCAGCCACAGAGCAAAAGCAAAACCGATCAAATACATCAAGCCATACCAGCGAATAGACAGTGGGCCGATGGAAACTAAAACAGGATCGATATTAGGAAATTCAAAGTATCCCTGAGACATAAACAGATAACTCTTGTAATGATTGATTTAGATGAGATTACGTTATAGCAGCATAGTTCCTGCTACGAACATCAAAAATAGTGCAAATATTTTTTTCAGTACTGTTGTTGGCAGTGAAGTGGCTAACTTAGCACCAACACGTGTGGTCAACATCGACGTTGAAGCAATCGCAGCCAATGCTGGCAAGTAAACATAGCCTAGGCTAAAAGCTGGCAAATTATCCGCACTGTAGCCATTGAGGATGAAGCCTATCATGCCTGAGATAGCAAGAACACAACCGCACACCGATGACGACCCGACGGCCTTGCGCATTTCAACACCATGACGATTAAGAAATGGCACGGTAAGAGAACCACCGCCAATGCCCGCTAGGCTCGAAACCACTCCAATCAGCGAGCCATAAAACGCCGTTAAACCGCTTGCTGGCATGCTTCTTTGTGTGATGCTCTTCATTGACAATAACATCTGTAGCGCTAAGCAAAGCACTATAACGCCAAATACTTTCGGTAGATAATCGGTAGGAATCCATTCAGCGATATTGGCTCCAATGAAGCCACCAATGACGACACCGGGCATCAACCACTTAATGACGAACATATCGACATTGCCCAGTTTTAAATGATTGAGTGCAGATGAGCCGGAAGTCACAATGATGGTCGCGAGGGAGGTTGCAAGCGCAATATTCATTGAAAGTGCAGCATCAATGCCTGCTTGTGGTAACAGAATCAATAAGGCAGGTACGACGATAAGCCCGCCACCAATTCCAAGTAGTCCGGCCATAACGCCAACAAAAGATCCCAAGATTAACATTAGGATCAACAATTCTATCGTCACGCTATACCCTTATTTGTTACCAGCTCGAATAAAGCCAGAGAAGCCTTTCTGCTCGAAAAAATCTTGCATCATAGTATAAATATCTTTGCCGTATGGCTGCATCAGTGCTTTGTCAGCTAACTGTTTTAATTCATCTACTTGTGTATTGCGCAGTAAGTATTTTACCTTGGCCACATTAGAAGTGTTCATACTCAAGCTGCGATAGCCAAGGCCAACCATCAATAATGCGCCAATCGGGTCACCCGCCAACTCACCACAAATACAAACTGGTAGCCGCAACTGTGCACAGCTTTGATGGATATGATTCAACGCCATAATCACCGCAGGATGCATCGACTCATACACATCCGAAACCCGTGAGTTATTGCGATCGACGGCCAACAGGTATTGGGTTAAATCGTTAGTTCCGACGGAGACAAAATCGACTTTATCCGCAATCAATGGCAATAAGTAAAGCATCGATGGCACTTCAATCATAATACCGATGTGTGGTCTAACGATTCGGGGATCAAGCAATGACAGCTCTTGATAGGCTTGTTCAATAAAAACAATCGCATCATCCAGCTCTTGCGCCCCAGAGATCATTGGCAGCAGAATGCTCAGGTTCTGCGTCTCTGCACTCGCCTTCATCATGGCGCGAATTTGCATTAAAAAGATATCGGGATGATCGAGCGTAAAACGGATACCACGCCAGCCTAAAAAGGGATTGTCCTCTTCAATCGGCAAATAAGGTAATGCCTTATCACCGCCGATGTCCAAAGTCCGCATCACTACACGTTTGTCAGGGTAAGTACTTAATACTGAATGATATTGCTGTGTTTGCTCTTCTTCTGAAGGAAACCGATGCTGCAGCAAGAAACTAATTTCGGTGCGATATAAACCTACGCCATCAACGCCTTGGTTAACCGCAATATTGGCATCGGCACTCAAACCTGCGTTGAGTAATATTTCGATTCGTTCGCCATCAGCGGTAAAGGCCGACTCTTCAATACGTTGATTGACCATGTTGGCCAATTCACGCTCTTCGTTGGCTAAAGCGCGGTATTCTTTTAATAATTGGCGACTTGGCGAGACTAAAATCTTGCCACTATAACCATCGACAATGCCTTTTTTACCATTAATGCTATCGAGGTTAAGGTTAACGCCCATCACGGCAGGAATGCCTAATGCGCGCGATAAAATGGCGGCGTGAGAATTAGCAGCGCCTTCGAGTGAAATCACCGCCAGTAACTTGTCTTTGGGAATAGAAGCAATCAGCGACGCGGTCAGTTCACGGACGACAAAAATAACCGGTTGCTCAAATTGATGCTGCTCTTGCTCGGCATTGTGAAGGAAAAACAGCAACCGCTGGCCAAGTTCACGCACATCTTGGGCACGCTCTTTTAAATAGCCATCGGTCATACGAGCAAAACGGTTGGAATACGTTTCAACCACTTGGCGTACCGCCCAGTCAGCGCGATCACCTTCTTGGATCTGTGCCTTAAGATCTTTGCGTAGCATGGGATCATTAAGCAAGTGAGTAAACAGATCAAAAATGGCTAAGGTCTCTTTATTGATTTCGTTATCAAGCTTTTTGCGCATTCTGCGGAAATCACTCAATGCCTCTTCAATCGCGAGCATTAACCACTCTTGTTCACGCTCAATATCAAGCGTAGAAGCCGGACGAACATCAGCGAGTTGCGGCTGTGAGTCATCCCACCAAAATGTGCCGATAGCGACACCAGAAGAAGCTGGTATACCACGAATGGCTTGCTGTTTCTTCTCTAAACGCCACTGACCTTGGGTTTGCGCATGCGCGATGATGACCGCCAACTGCGCCGCCAACGTGACAAGGAAAGACTCTTCCATTTCATCGAACTGACGGGGTGCCTTCTGCTGCACAACCAGCACGCCCAGCACTTGTTTTCGATAAATGATTGGCGTACCGAGAAAGCTCTGATAAACCTTTTCACCTAGCTGAGAGAAGTATTTGTAGTTAGGGTGTTTTGATGCTTCAGCAAGGTTAAGTGGCTCGGCACTGCGTTTCACCAGCCCAACCAAACCTTCTTTGAAATGAATGTGGATTTTTTTGCCTTTGAAGCGCAAGCCTTGAGTTGCCATCAACTCAAGGCGCTGCATCTCTTCATTGGCGAGGTAGATGGTGCAACACTCCGTATTCATCGCAAGACACGTTTGTTGAACCAATAGCTCTAACGCGCTATGCACGTTTTCCACTTTGGAAACTTGTTCAACTATGTCCCTTAGTTGAGAAAGCATCGCTAACCTCTTCGCGGTTTACGCTTACCTTTTGCTCGACGTTCTTTAAACGGCATAGCCATGGAAGCAAACTCTTTCATCGCTCGACGATACACATCGCGCTTGAAAGAGACGACTTGACGCACTGGGTACCAGTAACTCACCCAACGCCAACCATCAAACTCAGGGGAATTGCCACGTTGCATATTAATTTTGGACTCTTCACAATCCAAACGCAGCAAAAACCATTTCTGTTTTTGGCCGATACAAACAGGCTTTGAATCCCACCTAACCAATCGCTTTGGTAACTTATATCTTAACCAATGACGACTGGTTGCAACGATTTTGACGTCCTGCTTAGTGAGACCGACCTCTTCATACAATTCACGATACATGGCCTGTTCGGGGTTTTCCCCATCATCAATCCCCCCTTGAGGAAACTGCCATGAATGTTGTCCGTATCGTTTAGCCCAGAAGACCTGACCATGGTTGTTACAGATTACAATTCCCACATTTAAGCGGTAACCATCGCCATCTATCACTGGCCAACCTCTAATAAAATCTTTAATTACCGCGATTTTTCCACATATCCCCAAACGGAGCAAACTTACTAGTGTGACTAACACAGAAATTATCGCCGAATATCACCAAACTGGATAACTATTCGTCAGTTCTGCGGTTATTCACACACTAATGAGACATAGACCACATTTATTCACCTTTTCTGTGTATAACTATGTGAAAAAGCGATCAACAAACATTTCCGTTGAAATAACACCTTGTTTGCGCAACAACATCCACATCAGAAATTACAAACAAAACCAATTAAAAACAAAAACTTAAACACAACAATTCATAAGTCGTTATTCAAAAATCGGTGATTATTAATATCAAGCAATAGAACGGTCAAAGATCAACCAACTGCATGTTTATCCACACACAGAGCAAAACGAATTAGGATTACCACAGAAAATCAAGCGTTATATGATCATAAAAACCTGTGAATTCATACATATGTCACCAAGATTAATAATTTTTACCATTTGCTTGTGGATAAACACTAAATGATGATCTTTTCGGCAACTCGATGAGATTGATGGCAAGTCGCTATTTTTTTAGATCTCGCTACAATATCGGTAACTCAATCACGATATGACATGATGAAGCCAGAACCTCAATCCGAACAAGAACTGCTCGCACGCGCTCGCGATATTGCCGGGATCACTTTTGCTGAACTTGCCAATGAAGCAAAAATCAAAATACCGGCCGATCTTCGACGAGATAAAGGCTGGGTTGGCCAACTATTAGAATGGCATTTAGGCGCAACCGCAGGAAGTAAGCCTCAACAAGATTTTGAGCAACTCGGTATTGAGCTAAAAACCATTCCGATTGGTTATCACGGAAAGCCACTAGAAACGACCTTTGTTTGTGTCGCACCACTAACAGGCGTGCATGGTTTAACGTGGCAGCAAAGCCATGTTCGCAACAAGTTATCACGGGTACTGTGGGTGCCTGTTGAAGGCGAGCGCGAAATCCCTCTAGCCGAACGTCGAGTAGGCTCTCCGTTAATTTGGTCTCCAAACCAACAAGAAGAGCAGCAACTACAAACTGACTGGGAGGAGTTGATGGAGTTGATTGTCCTCGGCCAAGTTGAAAAAATTACCGCCAAACATGGTGAAGTATTGCAACTCCGTCCCAAAGCGGCCAACAGCAGAGCACTAACGGATGCTTATGGCGCAAGTGGTAAAGTCATCAAAACGTTGCCACGTGGCTTTTATTTACGCACTCAATTTACCGCCAAGATCCTCAGTAATTACTACGCATAAGCCGACATAAATGTTTAGCGCTTAATGCGTCGTTAATGACATTGCAATATCGTGATATAAGGGGCCATCACTGTCGCCAAATTCGTCATAAGTATTGTGCAAGCGCAAAAAAGCACGTTCGACACCTAAACGCAGCAACTCATCTTTCACCTGATCAAGCGACTCAAAATGAATCGGTTCGTTATCCACCAGCACAGGCTCAACCTTATGTTTGTACTCCACCGCGAGTAAATAGCACGATAGGTCAGAACAACTGATAACAAACACCTTCGGTGGCTGATAACTCGATTGATGAAATCCATGAATCCACTTATCTAGTTGCTTACGATGCATAATTCCCCCTACTGTATTTTTCACGGCAGTGAGCTCACTGATTCAAATTGATGTTCATCCGTGAAACAGAGACTCCCTAGATAAGTATAGGAACAGAATTGTCATTTTGTGCTTTAGCCATTTGGCTCAACTTATAAGCTGACTTATATTGAGCTAAAGCGTGAAATGCACAAAACTCAACACACGCCCATGAGCGTTATACAAGACAAGGAAAGCTTATGATCTATCACAAACTGCCGCATTCAAATTTAGAGATCAGCAAGATTTGCTTAGGGAGCATGACTTTTGGAGAACAAAACAGCCAAGCAGATGCCTTTAATCAGCTAGATTACGCGCTAGAGCGTGGGGTGAATTTTATTGATACTGCGGAAATGTATCCGGTGCCACCCAAACAAAATACTCAAGGTGCGACCGAACAATACATTGGCAATTGGTTAGAAAAATCAGGCAAACGTGAAAAAGTGGTGTTAGCCACCAAAGTCGCAGGGCCACGCAATGTGCCTTACATTCGTGATGATATGAAGTTAGACCGTCGTCATATCCATCAAGCTATTGATGATAGTTTGACGCGATTAAAAACCGATTATGTCGATTTATACCAACTGCATTGGCCACAGCGACAAACCAATACTTTTGGTCAACTCAATTACCCTTACCCAGATGAACAGCAAGAAGTCACGTTAATCGAAACCTTAGAAGCCTTGGCGGAACTGATCCGCGATGGCAAAGTACGTTATATCGGTGTTTCTAATGAAACGCCATGGGGAGTGATGAGCTTACTCAAGTTAGCCGAGAAGCATAATCTGCCCCGTATTGTCTCAATCCAAAATCCCTACAACCTGCTAAATCGTAGCTTTGAAGTCGGCTTAGCTGAGATAAGCCACTTTGAAGGCGTCGAACTGCTGGCTTATTCACCTTTGGCATTTGGTTGTTTAAGTGGAAAATATCTCAATGGCCAACGACCTGAAGGTGCACGTTGTTCTGTGTTTGAACGCTTTGTTCGTTACTTTACGCCGCAAGGCATTGCCGCAACTCAAGCGTACGTTGAACTTGCCCGAGATCACGGCCTAGATCCCGCACAAATGGCATTAGCGTTTGTTAATCAGCGTCCATTTGTTGCCGCTAACATCATCGGCGCGACAACAATGGAACAACTGAAAATGAATATTGATAGTGTTTCTATCAAACTAAGTGATGCGATACTCGCGGATATTCAAGCAATTGGGACCACTTACTCCAACCCTTGCCCTTAACTATATCGGGGTGAACCAAATCAAAGGCTCACCCCTTTGCTTACGTCGTTATTCGAGCCGTTAAAATACGACGAAGATGACGGATTCGGCGTTCAGCTTTGACCTTAGGCGCCTCACTGCGGCCGATTGGACGACCGTCTAGATCAAGACCAATATCACGTAGTAGATGCTCATTGTGCCATGGAATTTCATAGGCACTACGACGCACTTTACGCTTCCAAGCTCGCTCTTCACGACGTAAGTCCGCTTTGACTAATACAGTGGCCAGTTTTAGATAGATAGAATGACTCATGGTTTTTCTCCCGTTGGGTATTTTGCTGGGAAAAAGGCCACAAATTTAAAATAGGATATTTGACTATTTAATTAGCTGCCTTGTTTCCGCAGCCAATTAATATTGGTGTACGGATTATCGTTTTGCTTGTTTCGATTTTCGATCACAGCACATGGCTGCCATTGGCGAAAAACCATTCGGTTTACACATGGGATCAATAGAGGCACAAACGGTTTGAATGACATTGAAATGGTTCATTGTGCGCCTCCTAGCAAAGTAATAATCCAATAAATTTGAGGGTATGAGCCTGCAGCTCATGGTTAAATTTTATGCAGATAAGAATAATATTCAACCACCAATTGTTAAAAAAATGAAAAACAATTTTTTTAACTAAAATAAAGTCTTTCTATGTTAAGTGCATAAGATATTCCTCTTAGAAATAACATTCACCCCGTAGATTTGTTTTGTGCATAAAAAAACCAGCTCTGATGAACTGGCTTTATTTTCAATTGGTTAACTATACAGCGTTTAGTAAAAACCGTCACCGTACAGAC